>NZ_BAUU01000020.1 GCF_000513115.1 Halalkalibacter hemicellulosilyticusJCM 9152 | reverse complement strand
ATATAAAAAGTCAATAGCTGTTTATCGCATTCCATCAGAGAGAAAAAAGGATCTCACAAAGAACAAAGGGAATCCTCATTCCGCTATTAAAGCTAAATGAGACCAAAAAACCGAAATAGCGTAATGAGGAACCGAAGAGCACGCGACCTACGCCCTCCGCTTCTGCAACGCTAAACGCTTATAAATTCTGATTATGTAAGAAAAACACGACAGCATCTTTTCTGTAAGCGACGTGTGAAGCCGTTACAGAGGCTTTCAGTTTTTCTGAAATTGGAGTTCTTTCAGAAAAACGTGTAACGCGCGAAGCCGTGGCTCTTCTTTGAGTTTGCCAATACCCTCTATTCTTTCCCCACATTTCCTTCCTCGAATTTTATAAGTCTGATTATGCAGTAAAAGAAGCAAGAGACCCTCCCCTTGCTTCTTTTAGTAATCGATATTGTTTTGATATACCTTTTTGGATAACCGAATTGCAAATAAAAGGGGCAGCCATATCTTAATACTTATAAGATTGTCCACCATCAATTGGCACAACCGCTGCATTGACAAATCCTGCTTGATCAGATAGAAGGAAGGCAGTAAGGTAGCCTACTTCCTCTGGTTTGCCAAAACGTTTCATTGGGTTAGGCTCAACAAACGCTTTCCCTACTTCTTCCCATCCATCTTCACCACCAATTTGTTTTAATGATCCTTCAACCATTGGTGTCATAATGGCTCCTGGTGCAATCGCATTAATCGTAATACCAAATTGACCGTACTCAATTGCTGAATTACGTGTTAAACCAACGACTCCATGCTTACTAGCCGCATAGCCTGATTGGTTACCAACTCCACGAATACCACCAACAGAAGACGTATTTACGATATGGCCGCTACCTTTTTCTTTCATCACTTTAAGAACATATGTCATACCATAAAATACACCATTTAGGTTGACATCCACAACTTTACGAAACTCCTCAGAACCGAAATCTTCAGTCACGTTTTGTTTCCCTTCAATTCCAGCATTATTAAAGAAACCATCAATTGTACCAAATGCTTCTACTGTTTTATCCACATAATTTCTAACGTCATCTTCGTTAGCGACATTAGCCGTTACTAAAAGCACCTCGGCATTTAGAGCTACTTTTTGAACCTCGCTTTTTGTTTCTTCTAATCCTTTTTCATTTAAATCAACTAAAGATAGCTTCGCTCCTTCTTTTGCTACCTGTAATGCAACAGCACGACCTAGGCCAGATCCTGCTCCAGTAATTAGTACAACTTTTCCTTCAAATCTTTCCATGACAGTCACCTTCTCTTCTTATTATTACGTGAACAACATTGCAGGACACCTCGTTAACATTAAACTGCCCAACTTTATCGATTTCATCACAACTTAGGAGAAAGCTACCCATTTGGTTACATTCACATTCTACTATTATTGTGCCGTGTATCCACCATCAACGACTAGGGAATGATCAGTCATGAAAGTAGTGTCATCGCTGGCCATGAATAATACCGCTTTTGCCATTTCTTCTGGTTTACCTAGACGTTTCATTGGTGTTGCATTTGTTAGGAATTCTCTATCTGTATCACCTAAAATGGGTGTTTCAATAAATCCTGGACATCATGCATTGATACGAATATTACGTTCTGCAAATTCTAAAGCAAGGGAACGAGTCACGTTCACGACACCAGCTTTTGCTGCATTTAAACGCTACACCGCATATGGCTTTTATGGTCTGTTAACCAATTGGATCAACACGGGTTTTGAAATTTCTCAGGAAGAATTAATTAAGGAAGTCATAACAATAACAACGCTTATAAAATCTACCTTTTTTAACCGAAGTTGAATTACAAAAGCAAATAACAAACAACCCTCAGACGGATAATGCCTTAATTCTAACGCCTGGATCAAAAATTACTTTAAAGACCGATACGGGTATTGATAAATTCTTAACCGTTGGGGATAAAGACTATTCTATCAACTTCTAAGACCTCCCTTGGACATACTTATATCGAAGAAAAGAATAGAATAATTCGAAAGATGCTTCATGTACAAAACCCCGATGTAGTCCCTGAACTTTCTAAATTGTCGTAAGAAGATTTAGCGGTCTAAGAGAAATAGAGCATTCGTTTCAAAGTGCGATAAATAACTTAGGTGGCACTGATTCATATCAGACTTTAGATCAAGCAGTGAATGCATTCGGCAGTCTCATCCGTTACGCAAACGAGCAAGCCCCATATATTCCTGTCGCACTGCATAAAATACAGATTAGAGTTAGCTGGCATTGATACGAACAAGCCCTTTTACATCAATGGCCAGGAATTATCCTTTGATAAGGATTAACTGTTATCAAAACCAAACCGTTAGTTACTAGCTCCTAGCAAAGAGGTAACGTGGAAAGGGAAATAGGCGCTCGTCGATCTCTAATGACCCGATTTTGTCGCATTCCTTATAGATCAGTAGCACACCAACGACAAAAAAAGATGAACGTTGACCCATCTCACATTCACCTTCATCATTGTTAGATTGTTAGTTTTAGCCTGTTGAACAACGTTTCACTTGTTCATCCAGCACTTGTAGATTTCCAACGACATTATTTGATACCTCTCTCAGCATCCTAATCGACTTCGCTCGATTCGTTTGGAAATGATAGTACACATCGTCAAAGACCATCTCTGACTCTCGTATGAGCGACCGTGCGGCATGGTTATAGAAATAGACATTCTGGTAATCTTCTTGACGGAATAACGCCGAATCCACATAGGGACGTAGCTTATTGACGAGTGTTGGGTAATTGTCCTGTAACATAGATAGCCCATTTCGAAGCCCTTGCACCGTATCGATGAAATCATCTAGCTGCTCTCTCGCCCGGTTCACTGCAGCAATAACCTGGCTCTCATAATTGAAAAAGGTTCGTAAAGCGGCATCAGCTAATTGAACTTTTCTCCCTAACCGAGAATCTTCTCTAATCGCAAGCTGAATCGCCTCTGCTCCTAACTTGATGCTTCCTAAAACGACGTCAATCGCCCCAACTAGCGTGACAACAATTGGATATGTGCTCAACCTAAACCCTTCAATCGCCATATTACGATGCAATTCTTTGAACTTCATAAAATAAAGCATGTAAGGCGACTCCTCCAATGTCACGATGTTCGTGCTCTGAACAGGACCCGATAGCCCTACTGTCCCCCCCTGGCGAACCGCGTCTGTTATTTGATGGTCGACATATTCAAATTCTGAAGCCGTTTGCGATACTTGACTTCGAAACTCCTTCACTTGCGTTAAGACTTGCTCCTGATTCCGACCGACCAATTCGTGGTGAGCCGCTAACTCATCGACAACCACATCCAAAAAGACCTTCTGGCCTCCTTTTAATAAGTCCTCTACTTTGCCCATGACCAGTTCATTGACATAAGAAGACAATTCATCGACTTTCTCTTCTAATTCATATAAATAATTTCGAACAGGAGCGAACAAACTAGCCACATCAACGCTCGTGTTAAAAAGGGATTCGACTAATTCCATCGGTGGGGAATTTAAAAGGATGTCAAGGGACGCACATTGTGCTTCTGCTTGATCAAGTAAGGTATGTAAACGCTGAATGATCTTTTTTAATTCATTATGAGGTAAATGGATATTGAAAAGCAATTGACGATCCGCAAGCTGCTCAAACATGTCGAGAAAGGCCTCGCGCAATTCATTCACCCGTCTATGCTTTTGCGTTCTCTGATGCTCAACAATATCCATTGCATGAGTCAGATACGTTTGAGCTAACGTCAACCGGTCAATCACAGCAGGCTCTAACCCTGCACCTAATAGAGACAGCTGTTCATAGTCAATCTGAATGCGCTCAGAGCGTTGTCCATATAACGGCTGCCCTGTCCAGATACTCGTCACAATGTGTCGATCAGCATCCATGTATATATGGCCGTACCCTGGCTGTCCGTACTCTCCAATCGTTAACGTTGGCACATGGCGATTGCCGTCCTTTATATACCCCGTATGATTCGGGACAAGCTGTGCTAAGCCCGGAACCCCTTGATAAATCTCAACATGCTTTCCAGGGACTTGATGAGCAATCCTCCCCGCTCGAAGCGCCGTCGTCAGAATATCATTCTCCGTCAAATAATTGGTCATATTCTCGTACTTTGTATCAGGGTCGAGCAAGCCTTGCGGAAGAGGAGCCGGATTTAACGTCACAGCCCGCATATGAGGAAAGGCAACAGCAGCCGCATTCGCCAAACTACCACCAAGCGAATTACCCGCAAGCGATTCAACTTCAATCCCTAGCTCTTCCTGAACCGACTCCACATACGCCACTCCCGCCTCAAGCTGTGCAGGCGTTGGCCCCGTCAAAAGCTGCACATTCGTCTTCACATCCTGCATGCCGTACTTGCTTTCGACGTCCGTGCCGACGAATACGACGGTGTATTCGCCGGTTTCGAGGTTTTGAACGGTTAGGGCATCGAGGCCGGTGGGGTGGTCGTATTCGGTGTGGATGACTTCGAATTCTTTTTCTTCAATTGTAAAACGTGAGTTCTCCCTATATTCCAAATAGGCATGCAATCCACCCATTTGAACTAGTTCAGCATCTGTTGTTCGATCCTTTGTCACTTTGGTCAACTTCTTCACCTCTAAACTTTAATCTCGAATAATTTTATTTGGAGTATTGCGTCTAAGATAATCCCGATCATTCCCCGTACCAGTTCGTTTAATTACATTATTATCTCGCAATAGAAAAGCATAGGCCCCACGTGGGATTCCTTCCATTGTTTCTAAATCGTGGACAACCATATTAAAAATCTCCTCATCCGGGTCCATCTTTGGTTCACTCATAAACAATTCAACGGTAATCGATAAATCATTCGCTTCATAACTCTCCACATCAAAATGCTCTCTCAATTCTTCTTTCCTGATATCTGGATTATCGAGATACAACTGGTTGATTCCTTCTAATTCATCCATCGACAAAGGTTGAATAAAAAAGTATGGGGTCGTATAACCCGATGCTATGACATTATTTACCGCCTCTTGTCGAAATCCTACTACCGGATACTCCTTCGTTAATCCGACTAAATACTCCTCTAACGCTTTAAATTCATCCTCCATGATCATCGCCAGCAGACCACCAAAAAGGCTTTGCTCGACTTGCCCTTCCTCAGTCCAAACGTCCTCTGCCCGAACTCGCTTGTTTTCTGTATCAATCGGGATAATGGCAAACGTATGAAAATGGGGTTCACCAACCGATTCAACAAACACCGTTGCCCCTCCTGATGCGCCTACTGCGTTGTGAACGATCACATCGGTTTTGTATTCCTCCCGAAAAAAGGCTTGTACCGCTTCCTCGATGTCGGGGAACAATTCCTGTGCTAAGTCATTCGTTGCTTGACCACCGCGAAGTCTGTATTCTTCTCCTGTATATTCATTGACGCTCATCAACGTACGTTCTGCATGCTCTTCCTCTGAAATCTCTCCAAACATCGATAAACAACCCCCTAAACTCATCACACTTACTGCCATACACATAGCTAAACAAAGACGTCTCATCGTGATCCATCCTCCTTACGAGCTTTTCAATACCTTACATTTCTTTTGACAAATTCTAGTGTAACGTACGAGAAGGAACTATTTAACACTTTTTCTTATATTCGTTTAAAACAGGTCATTTTAATCAGGGCTTGAGAATCAGAAAAAAGGGTAATCATTCTATGAAAAGAGAGGAATTTAAAGGAGATCAATACGAGTAAAAACGCTTCTTTCTAGGAGTAGCTGTTAATTCACTTTACGTAAATATTGGACCGTAATTAAATTCGATTTTTAGCAAGCACTTAAAAGCATTGGTTTACTTGGCCACTGAAAAGGTTTGATTTTTAACTTTTTTGGTGACCTCTTAGTGTATTCGCTCCATGGTGCACTTTTTTCTTTGTTGACGGAAATTGAACCAGTAAAGGTAATTATCCAAATACTTGGTTCCCACACATTAACCGCCCAGAACGTCGATATAAAAACCGCAAAACACCTTGATATTACAGGGTTTTCTTTATGAAAACAAAGGTGTTCTGTGGATATTTATGGTATAATAGATGATAGATATTCATTCGATTTAGCGTTTTTAAATAACGGATAGGGTGGTTGGTGTTGTCCCCGAAAGGGGGTGAGGCCATGACGACATTTCAGGCTCTAACACTCATGATTTCTTTCTCGACCATGATGATAGCACTGATTGCCGTTGTTATTGCTATTTTGAACGTAAAAAATAGCCCCCCTATTCGCATGGGCGAGGGCTATTTTTTCTTCATAGAACAGATAACACCAATCCCCTATTAAGAGAATGGATATCTAGTGGCCACAGCGGGAACTGTGATCACTTTTTAGTATATGCTTTGTTAATACCATCTTACCACAATTTCTCCAAAGTACACGACCTAAGCAAAATTTACAACGCGCAGATAGCAAACGAACCATTGATTCAAGTAAGAGGCACGATGGATATTTACACTCATGTGACCGAAGAAGCGAAGGAAAAAACAGCCGAGATGTTCCAGAAGAACATGACATTTTAGCTCGGGGTATTCAATTCCACATCGAGGCATGAAAAAACCCTCCCTGCTCCATAAGAGCAAAGAGGGCTGAACGTTGATATAACAAGGATATTAACGTTTTGAGAACTGAGGTGCACGACGTGTTGCTTTAAGACCGTATTTCTTACGCTCTTTCAGAGGTGGGTTTATTTACCATTATATGGAATTGTTTAACCCGCTTTAAATCAACGTTTTCCCCTTTTAGTGTTTCGTGGGATTCTAAGCGATTTATCGTAAAGGGTATTCAAGGGGTATTCAAAAACTAATCAAAGTAAATACGCTGGCAGGCTACATACAGGAAACCTTTTTGTTTTTTTGTTGTTCAGATTTCTGCTCAATTTTTTATAAGAATTGTTGTAACCATTTATTTGTTTTTATCACCTTTGTAGACACTCCTTCAAATTAATTCTGTAAAATTATTCATTTTCAAATGAACGAACGTTTCCCCATTCGGAAACACATAGATACTATAATTCCCTACCGATTATTAGTAATGTCGGTTCAGGACATTTATAATTTTCGTTATTAGAGATATGGATGATTTGAGTGAGATTCGTGTCCGTGAGAGAACGATTTTTTTCCAGCATGTCAGTATCAGTGGATTGGCTTACATAAAGGCATATAACCTAGTGTATCAAGGTTTCTATTTCATCAATAAGTGAGTCATTTTATTAAATGTATGTCCGCGAGAGAATGGTTTTTTAATACATATCCATTACAGTACGGTTTGTGATACATCTTTTAAATGATAAGATCCTCTATCTGCAATAGGAGTTCAGACGTCTATTTCTTGAAGCACAAGCGTTTCCCAGAAAGCGTTGAATTGTACGTTTTCACAACCTCATATCGACTATTCTTTCATTATAAGCATACTTTACTATACTATATTTGACCCACTTGAACTCAAATTTATTGAAATAAGCCTTCTAGAATCAGTGGAAAATCAAGTATAGAAAAAGACTCACTCTCTGTGAGCCTTTAAAACACTCTATTCAAATTCCCGCAAATACTCCGCAAGCACCGATAATGATTGACCGTACGGCATTGGCATTCTTAATTTCTTTGTAAAAAGCAAGGGTATCGCCTATTCCCGTTCCGACTGTTACTTTTCGGACAGCGCCTTCCTCATTGATCTAATACCTAGTGAGAAGATTCACTTAACAAACGTTCATTTAAACTTTAAGTTCTAAACCGATTTATTTGTTCTTTCAATTCATTAGCAATACTTGCTAAATCTGTCGCTAAAGAATCGACTTCATTCGTAATAGCTAATTGTTCCTCAGATGAAGCTGCTATTTCTTCTGTATTCGTCATTGATTTATTGGAAATTGACGCTACCTCTTTCATTGATGAATTAACAACTTCCATATTTGTAGACATCGTATCAGATAGTGAAAAAAGAGCTTCCGTTTCCTCCGCAACTTGAGTGATAGCATTCAAAATATTTGTAAAACTTTTCTCTGTATGCTCAACTAAATGATACCCTTCTTTAACTTGTTCTGAACTATTATTAGTTATCTCTACTACCATTGCGATATCTTTCTGAATACTTGTCACTAATTTTGAAATATCACTTGCAGAACTTCTAGATTGTTCTGCTAATTTCCTAATTTCATTTGCCACAACGGCAAACCCCTTACCGTGCCCCCCAGCCCTAGAGGCCTCAATGGTAGCATTTAAAGCTAATAGACTTGTTTTATCAGAAATATCAGCTATAGAATCCATAATATAACTGATTCTTTTTGAATTATCATCTAATACATTGACCAATTTGATCGTATTATTAGCTGAGTGATAAATTGAGTCCATTTGTAAAATAACTTTAGATAATAATCGATGTCCATCATTCGCTTGCTTAGTTGTATGAGAAGTAGAATCTTTTATACAATAAATAGTATTAGTAACTTTTTTTACCCCTTTTTCTAAATCATTTATTGCATCTGTGCTTTCTTCAATTGCTTTCACCTGATTTTCTGAACCACTAGCAACTTCTTGAATTGCATTTACTATTTGATTAGCAGATGTACTAGTTTCAGTTGAACTTACCATTAATTCTTCTGAAGAAGCAGCGACTTGTTCAGAATTACTTCGAACATTAGTGATTAAATTCCTAGTATTTTCTACCATTTTATTAAAAGCATGAGCTAATTGTCCTACTTCGTCTTGACTTTTCACTTTTACTTTATCTACTGACAGGTTTCCTTGACTAATTTGATTAGAGAAAGTTGCCATGATCTTTAACGGCCTAGAAATCATTCTGCTAAGATAAATTGCTATTGTTAAACCTAAAATAATAGCTACTATACTGATGGTTAAGATAGCTTTATTACTGAATTGACTCATGTATAATAATGCACCGTTTGCATCTTTTATTTCATTTTGATAATTCATACGTACTTCATCATACACTTCCGAGATTTGACTCAATACAATCTCATTTTGATTCAACAAAGTAGTATAGGAATCCATACCTTCTAATTCTTTACTATTTATGATTTCTTGAACTTGGTTTTGCAATCGTTCGGTTAACCCAATTAATTTTTCTATCCCCTTACTATTACCATCAATAGATAACAATGCTTCTGTGTGATCAAAAAATAAATCATTTTGATTTTCTGTATATTCTATCGATCCGATTGCACGATCATTTAAATAATGTGTAAATCTCAAATATCCTCTATACATCTCTTTTTCCATGCTGTTTAGCAGCTCTACTTTTTCGATTGTATCATCGTTAGTCGCTATAAATTGATTAAAATATGAAAAAGCTGAAAATGTTACGCCTGTAACGATGGATAATGAGATAAGTATAGAAATAAATCCTATAAACAACTTTCCCGTTATATTCATTTCCCTTAGTAACTCCCTTAATGGTTTATAAATCGTTATTTCCATACGCCTTCAAAATAATAATGGCCTACTCATAGAAAAGTAGTAAGCCATTTCCACCGAAATCATCATTAACTTACTTTATTATCCTCACGTTTTTTTGTTAATTCTGCTTGAATTTCTACCATCTTGTCTTTCGTTAATGGATAGAACTTCATGACAAGTAATGAAATAACCCAACCAATAATTACAATCCCAATATTTAAGAACATCGCCGCCCAAAATAGACTGTCTGAATAAGGTGTATCCACATCAGGGAATGCTACCCTGAACCCAATAGCAGCTAAAACTAAACCAACAATTGTTTGTGACAATGAGGAAACCAACTTATCAATAAATGTATAGGTTGCCGATATCACTCCTGGCACAAAACGCCCTGTTCTATTTGTTTCATAATCTACAATATCTGGGATCATTGGGAATGTTAATCCAGAAGAAAGTAATATAAAGGCTGGCCCTGCTAATATTAAGATAACAAAAGCAATGGTCATAAACCCTAAATTATCAAAACCGATCTGTGATGGATCCCCTAACCATAGTAGGAAAAATAATAACGAATACGTAATAATACATCCCCACACTGCAGATATATATCCTTTTCTTGTACCAAACTTCATTGCATATCTAATACCAAAAAATATCATAATCAAATTGATTACTAGACTAGGCATTGCCATTTGACCATGCATCGCATAATTACCAATAATAATCCCATATAGCAATACGGGAATAATCTGATTAGATTGCGTTTGCAAAGCAAGTTTATCTGATGCTGCTGCTAAAACAAATAATTGTAACGGACGATTCCCTTTCAAAATCTTCCACATATCCTTAAACTTCGTTCGATTCACTTCACCAGTACCAAAATTCTCTGCTCGGTCCTTCGACCAAACAGCAATAATACCAAGAATAACAAGTATACCTGCAAGTAATACTGTTGTAATAACAAATTCATGGAACAAAGAAACATTATTAAAGCCTTGGTGTTTGGGTACTAAATACAGCGAGAGGTACATTCCAAAGAAAGCAAAATAAACAGTTGTGTAAGTCGTTTGAAAGCCACCTAAAATCGGACGCTGTTGAGGATCATTTGTAAGAACTGCTTGCCCTGAAAGATTGGCAACTCCTGTGCATGTATAGCCAACAATATAGATTAAATACAAAACAATAAAGTAAACAAGCTTTATCCCTTCAGGAGCAAGATGAGCTGTAAAAAACATTAGTAACGTTGAAATAGACATAAGTACAAATCCAGCTAGTAAAAACGGCCTAACTTTACCATACTTTCCTTTTGTCTTATCCAGAACCAAACCAACTAATGGATCTGTAATACTATCAAATACCCGCGTCCCTGTTATAACGAATGAAGCCACTACTGTACCTAGCCCAACAATACCAGCTGCATAGTAGGAAACAAGCATCATCAACCCCATAAACACACCTTGCGAAAAACCACCTGCCGGAAAAAAAATCAATTGCCATAATTTAGCTCTGTTAAAATTCTTTTCCCTTTCAGCTAATTCTAATGCCCTGCTCTCTTTTGCTAGCCTTCTTGCTCCCTTCTTATCCATTCCTATCACCTCTCGATTTATTTTTTAATACCTGTCGAATAATGGCACAAAAAAGAAAACGCTTACAACATTGACGAGAATGATTATTTTTTCATCTACTGAAATGTTGCAAATAGTTATCTTTAACATGAGATATTTATATGAATGAATACACTATTAGTAAAGTGATTTCTTCTATCACAGTGACAGAAGAAATCCTTATCTTAATGCTAGGGTTGCCAAACATTTTACAAAGCTAAGTTACTTTTCAATGTTAATTAAGTCCCGATTTAATCGCTTTAATCTCTGTTCACTAAATAATGATTGACTATCTTGCTCTTCATTTTCAGCTGCCATTGATGCAAGTATATCTACTTTAAATCCTTTCATCATACCGTACATTGGAACTTTCGTAATATCTCCCAATATCTTAATAACAATTGCCTTTGTTTCTTCATTTTCCATCAGCTCTTGTAAAGTATCTCCTGTGGAATAAACCCCTTCTGGTATCTCAATTTCTTCAATTAATTCATCGTCATCATATTCCGGTATGTCGAACCAATTAGCAACCTGTTCATTTGTATCATCGACTGGAGCTGTATAGCTTTGATTTGGCTCTAACACTTTTTCAAACCATGCTTGATCTCCAACAATTTCACCTTCAGAAACTGCCTTAACCATGATATGATTAGTTCCTTCCTCCAATTTTATATCTTGAAATACAACAATTTTCTTATCACCTACTACAGTTTCAACTTTTTGATTATTCACGTACAAAGTGACTTGCTCACAGTTCGTGTATATTTTAATATCTATTTCGTCATTAATTCGTTCAATATAACGTTTTCCTGCAATGTATACAGAGGGTTCATCAGTCCAATGAGCTTTATACATATAGAAGGCATCCTTTTTCACTTTTCGATCATACGTAACAAGCCCCTTATTATTTCTCCCCTTTACTCCACCTTCATCTCGAATATTCGCACCAAAATCAAACATATTCCATACATATGTCGCCCATAAGTAAGGTCTCTCTTCAAAGATCCTCCAGACTTTTTCATGATAGAGTGCATGATATTCTTCTGTATAATCTTTAACCTTTGGATCTTCATTATGATATTCAATTATGCCTTCAGCACCATATTCAGAAACGCAAAGACTTGTATGAGGATTCGTTTCATGAAAGTTATCCAACCAAGGTACAAAATCCTCAGCCTTTCCATTGTACCAACCATAATACTTGTTATAACCTATAATATCTGTCATGTAGTTATATTCGTCTTTTTCATCGACCATAAAGACATTAGCCATTGTCGTTAGACGCGTTGGATCTTCCCTCTTCGCTACTTCATTTAATTCACAGACTACTTTCCGAACCTCATGTTCATGTTTGCTGCCGATTTGAATTTCATTTTGCAGACCCCAAAACAAGATTGAAGGGTGATTGAAGTTCTGACGAATTAATTCCACCAGTTGTGATATAGCGTTTTCTCCTGTTAAATCTGTTTCCGACATCTCAGTAATAAATGGTATTTCTGCCCATACAACCATACCTTCACGATCGCACAAATCATAGAAATATTGATCATGTTGATAATGAGCTAAACGAATAGATGTTGCACCTACTTCCTTTATCAATTCCATATCTTCATCATGTTCTTTATGAGTGATGGCCCAACCCATATCTTTACGATCTTGATGACGAGCAACACCATTTAATCGAATTTTTTTTCCGTTTAAGAATAGTCCTTCATTTGGGTCTACTTTAAAATAACGAACACCAAATGGTACAATGACCTCGTCTAATGTATCGTTGTATTGCTGTAAAGACACACGCGCTTCATACATGTGTGCTCCTTTCAGTCCATTCCATAACTTCGGATTATAAATCGTCAGGCCTACATCTACTCGTTTCATTTCTCTACTATCAACCTTTACATCCGCTGCACGATAGCAAACATGGTCGCCATTTTGATCAAATAGATCTACACATAACCTAACTTTACTTTCTACTTGTAATTCATTAGTAATTCGTACATGTAAATGTAAATCAGCTTGCTCCTTATTTACTTTTTCTTGTACTATATACACACCTTGCGAACCATAATCTAACAGATCTACATGAATGGGATTCACAACAAGTAAATTGACATCTCGATAAATTCCTCCAAAGAAGGTAAAATCAGCTCTTAATGGATACACATTATCAAAGTGTGAATTATCTACTTTAACAGCTAATACATTTGCTTTACCAAAAGCAAAATGCTCTGTTAAATCAAATCGAAATGTAGAATAACCGCCACGATGTTGACCGAGATGTTGACCATTCAAATATACGTCTGTAACACTATTCGCTCCTTGAAATTCAATATAAATACGGTTATTTTGTTCTTCAATAGGTAATGAAAGCACTTTTCGATACCAACATGCCCCTCTATAGAAATCATTACCATTTGCTCCATCAATCGCATTCCACGTGTGTGGCAAAGACAATGTAACCCAGTCTTGATCGTGATAAGAAATGTCCTTCCCTTCGGCCATTTCTTCCTTAGAAAACTGCCAGGATTCATTTATATTTATCAGTTTTCTCATTTTTAACCTCCTATTGTTTTTATTACAACTAAAAATCCCCAACAATATTCAAAGCGCTTACACCAAAGATGATACCACCTTAATATTTACCGTTATGGTATTTAAGTATTTTTCTTATAATAATACGACTCCTTTTTAACAGAGAAATAAATAACTCTTTAAAAGCAAAATAAAACAAGAATTACAAATGTAATCCCTGTTTTATCTACTTTATTATTTTTCCTTCAATATACGAACTGGTCCAATTAATCCGCTTGGCTCATGATGACCAATACGAGAAAGCATATCATTGTTTTCTTTCACTAGAGTGTTTGTCACTTCTACCTGGATAGTATTGATACCTTCTCTGAGATAATTGCTCATTTCAAATTGGTATGGAGCTTGAAGACGTACACCTACAGATTCCCCATTAACAAAGACTTCCGCTATTTCAAAAACATCTCCTAGATCTATCCAAATACGTGCATCTTCATGTACCCAATTAATTTCTTTTTTATAACGCATTGTTCCAGAGAACGATTGTAACCCTTCCACACGACTTAAATCTAGTAAAGACTTTAACTCACCCCTAGTTGTAAAAGTAGGGTATTGCATCGAAGTTGCTGTTGAAAGCGACCAAGACCCTTCTATCGTTAACGACGTTTGTAATTGTTTCACAGTAGAGCTCAACTCTAACTCTTGTAACTCTGAACTGTTATCCACCACTATAAAGATTGTTTCAAATGGTACTAACTTTAGAGATACTAATGAAATGGATTCCTTCTCTATTTGTTGTGCATCCCACACAATATTCTCATAGGCATCATAGAATAAAATAGTTCCATGAACTGGTAACTCTACTTCTGTATCAATACTTTCAATGGGATGTTCATTAAAAAACATATACACGTCTACTTCTTTTTGCTTCGAATGATAGCAACGCAAATGAGGGGCCTCACCACTTACTCTTATGTCATAGTAACCAGCTGCTTTCATTGTTTGAGCAAGAACATCGAGTCCAATAACTTTAACATTTTCTCTATCGTCTAAAAACATAACAATATCATCAATTCGCTCGCCCTCGCTCGAACGTTTTGGAAGACCATCGATAAAGTAAATCGGTAAATCTTGTTTTGCAAGATCCACAAAGCTTTTTAAGGCATCCATAGGTAGCGCTTCACTATACGGAATGATTAAGCAATCAAATGTCTCATCATGAGATATAAGTTTGGTGTTTTCAACTTCAACACCTGCTATGATTGCATCACAAGGAAGAATATCGCAGTCGATCTGATTCCTCATTAATTCCTTCACTGGTTTTTGGAAGAACATACACTCCCCAGACCATTCTGCTTCTCCATGATACAGTACCGCCGCCGAGGCAACATGTCTACCACTAGACAGTAAGTGACTCACACGGTTCGTGTACTCATTTAAATATCGATAATAGCGAAACTGCGGATTTTTTCCTCTAGCATACATATGAGGGGGGCAATCATGATCTGGATATTCTTTAGGTGAAAAAGCGTGTGGAACAAAATAGTTGACGCCACGAACAAGCATGTGATCAGTCATCCATTTCATGAGCTTCAAACCTTCTACCCATCCATACGCTCCAAATATTTCAGCCATTGTACGTCTTTGCTTTTTTGGATCCAAATGGGCAAGAGACGACGCCATTTTAGCTATTCCATAATGGTAAAATTCATTATCTGCCTCTCCATGGAACGCTTTAGAAGGAATGTCATCAAACCCTGGATTTAGCTGCCAAAGTACCACATCAAGTCCTGACATATCTTGTCCACCTAATGCTCGGAAGAAATGACCTGCTCCACAACCAAGACGTGCATGGACATTGTTATCTTCTAAAATATGACCAATGTACTCGACCCCATGCTCTCGACACCAATCTCCCACCTGCTGTGTGAAATTTTCAGCATATAGCTTTGATACAAGGTTCATATAACAATAACGAATTCGGTGGGTCATTTCTGTTCCATCATGCCAAAGAAGAGGTAAAAACAACTTATAATTAGATCCATACTCTTCTTCCATTAATTGATACATTTCATTACTCCACGGTAGTGAAACATCTGACTTACCTAGCTTTGTATCCATACTCTTACTATCTTCGTTATAAAAACCTGGTTCATCAGAAAAAAAGCCTGCAATTGTTTTACCAAAATCATTACGATAACGATCATAGAATGCTTCATGGACTGTATCAAGGAGAACTTTCACTGATTTTCTAACAAGAGGATTTAAATAATCATTCTTCTTTAAATCCCCTCCTCTTTCATTTTCAATGATCGTAAAAATTCGCCAATAACCTTTTGGAACATCCCAATATAATTTTCCATTCTCCACCTTTGAAGTTAAATCCTTTGAAATGTTCGTTAATTCTCCTGTTACTTCATCACGCTTAATTGCAATAACAGCAATAATCTTTCCTCCACCAGTTTCGAAATACCCTGGTATATAAGGAGATGGCTCAACTATAAAAGAGGAGTGTAGTCTTGGTCCTAATGCATCAATGTAATTAGTGGATAAAAAAAGTCGTCGGAGTTCTTTTGGAGCACCCTTCAACTTACCCGCTGCATGACCCGTTGGGAAATGATCATCATCTAAAATCCATACACGCATATCACGTTTTCTTGCTTCCTCCATAATTATATCCATATCTCTCCACCATTTTGGTCCAAGGAAATCTGGATGAGGACGTGCTTCAACACAAACTGCTCTTATTTTCGATTCATGTATACGCGCCATTTCTTCTCGAAGAACCTCTTCTTCTTCCCCATGTTGCCAGAAGAAAGGGAGAATATAATTTTCTTCTTCTCCTCTCAACACATCTAATAATCTATTTGACATTTCCCCACCTCATTTTTAGATATACACATTGTTAATTTCGAAAATTTTTTTATTTATTTATGATTTTTTTCATTTGTTTTGTAATAATACTGACAGCTCTTTGAGGACTTAAGCGATATAGTTTATCCATCATTTTTGCGTCTTTTCCAGCAAGAACTCTATACTGATCCTTTTCCATCCCATTTATAATGATTTCAGCCGCTTCTTTAGGAGTTAATAAATGGTCATGTGCTTTATCAGTATCATTCGTGGATGGCACTCCCTCCACTTTAGAATTTTTCATAATATCAGTTCTCACCCCACCTGGGAATACAACCGTAACATTAACGCTTGTATCCTTTAGCTCAGCATACAGACCTTCAGTCATCAGTTTTACAGCTGCTTTTGATGCTCCATAAATAGATTGACCCGGAACAGGTAAGAATCCCCCCATGCTTGAAACATTTGTGACGTGTCCAACTGGTCTGTCAAGTAAATATGGAATGAATGATTTTACCATATACAATGTACCGTAAAAATTAATATCCATAACGAGTTTAATTTTATCGTAATCAAGGTCATTGATATTTACAAAGGAATGAATAATACCTGCATTATTAACGATCCCATCTACTGTTCCATGACAAGAAATGACCTGTTCAGGCAGTTTCTCTACAGCTTCTCTATCTGTTAAATTTACTATATGAGTAGATACTTTATCACCATCCCCACCTGCTTGCTTCAATGTTTCCTCTAATGCATCACTATTAATATCAATCGCAGCTACTTTCGCACCTTTGTAAAGAAGGTTAAAAACCAGTTCTCGCCCAATTCCTCCCCCAGCTCCAGTCACAACAATGACTTTATCTCGAACCTTCATCGATTGCTCACCCCCACTTCCGTATCATCTCATTTAAACAAATTTCAAATTATTTTATGATGCCAGTTTTTTTTATTTCCCCTAGGAAAGATAGGCTTTCTTTTGGATATCTTGTTTGTGTCGTGCGATCAACTGCAATTAATCCAAACGTTTGATCATAACCCAATTGCCATTCAAAATTATCTAATAATGACCAATACGTATAGCCAAGTATTTGAATACCTTCGTCCATACAATCCTGAACTCCAGCTAATGCTCGTTCAATAAATTCTACTCTTTCCTCATCGTTATCTGTTGACAATCCATTTTCTGTAACAATGATTGGCTTATTCCAATGTTTTGAAACAAACCTTATTACATTCCCCAAAGCTTCTGGATAGTACTCATACCCCATTTTAGTAAGTCGAGTATTTTCATCTGGTTTTATATAACCATTGGCTCCATGAATTTTTCGAGAATAATTTTGCACTCCTAGAAAATCATCATCTTGAATGTATGGAAGATAATCAAGGAAATCCTCGTGCTGCTCTTGTAATACAAATTTCTCTCCACCTGGTAATGCTTGATGATCGTAAAGAGAAAATGTAATACCTACTTTAATAGTTGGATTGACTTCTTTAATGGCTTTCCTCGCTGCTTCATGGCAATTCATGATAATTCGCTCCCCATTTTCAGTTCGAGGATTATGAAATGTTTGAATGTTTCTAGGATCCATACCGAACTCAGCACCTAAAGCACGATAATACTTTTCCATTTTCTCTTTCACTTCAACATTAAGGCCCACTTGAATGTCTCCATTGCTCTCTTTCTTTTCGGAACTGTTAGTATGTGAGCCACTCATTCTTTTCATTATCTTCGCTATCTGCTTCCCCATATTTGCTTCATTAATCGTACAAATATAAGGGATTAAATCACCTAATTCCGTAACTACATAGCGACTATATTTTTCAAAGTAACCAATTGTGGACTCACTTTCCCAGCCTCCCTCCGTAATGACCCATTTAGGAGATGAAAAATGATGTAATGTAACTATAGGGGTTACACTTTTCTCATGACAATATTCTAAAACAGCTCTGTAATGATCAATCTCATTGTGGTCAAAACTCCCCTTGGTAGGTTCAATTCGTGCCCATTCAATTGAAAACCTATATGTGTTTAAGCCAGCATCTACTAATAATTGAATGTCTTCTTTAAATCTATTGTAATGATCCACTGCATCCAATGATGGTTCCTTATACATTGAATTCGGAACATTCTCCATTGCCCAAAAATCACTATTAACATTGTTACCCTCTACTTGATGAGCCGCAGTAGCTGCGCCCATCATAAATTCATTTGAAAATGGTTTCATTTTTTAAAACCTTCCTTTCCTTTTTTTGTTGTAGTTAAAGAACGTTTCTCTATTAGAATTAATACTATCACTTCCAAATAAACCATTATGGTATTTAAGTTCTCTTTTTAGTCATATATCCACCTATTTCGAAAACGCTTACTACTACTTTAATTTATTTGCTACTTACTAAGCCTGATTCTCCACGATTTTCAACTTTGTTTATTTTCTTTATTTCTTCTTCTGGTTTTGATCGTTTAAAAAAAGCTGCCAATATTAATGCTATCACCGAAAAGAAAATCGTAACAAAGAAAGCATCATTTATTCCTTCTAACATAGACAAAATTATAATTTGATCATCCACGACCGGTAACAAACTTTCCTCAAATGCACTAGCGTGTACTTCGGTTCGAATAGACATAATCGTTATTAATAAAGCAGTACCTATAGCCCCAGATATTTGCTGCATCGTGTTGTTCATTGCAGTTCCATGTGGATAAAACCGTTCTGGCAATTGATTTAAACCATTTGTTGCCACCGGCATCATAACTAATGCTATCCCCAAAGACCGCACCGTATTTAAGAAAATCAACTGAAAATAAGTCGTTTCCAACGTGAGTTGACTAAAGTAGTAGCTTGTGACAGTTATTATAAATAAGCCCGTTACTGCTAAAATCCTTGCTCCCATTTTATCAAATAGCTTCCCAACAATCGGAGACATAATGGATAGAATTAATACACCAGGTAACATCATTAACCCCGCATCCATAGTTGATATTCCACGGAGTGTTATAAAATAAATTGGAATAAGAATCATCGAAGAAAACAGAGTCATTGATATAATCATCGAAATGATAATAGATAACGAATACATCGGAAACTTGAAAACGTTAAAATTCAACATTGGATTTTCTTGTTTCGTTTGTCTCATAATAAATATAATCAATGCAATAAGCCCTACCAAAATGGTGATATATACCTCTGAGTGATTCCAACCATCATCTCCTGCCGTGCTAAAACCATACAATATTCCACCAAATCCTAAACTGGAAAATATGACCGATGTAATATCTAATTTAATATTGGTCTGTTCTTTTTTATCCCTTATAACGAAAGATGCTATTACCATAGTTAGACATGCAATCGGAGCAACAATATAGAACAGCACTCTCCATTCAAAATATTGCAAGATAAAACCAGATAATAATGGACCTAGTGCAGGCACCCATCATAACCATACCCATAATCCCCATTGCGGTACCCCGTTTATTAACTGGAAAACTAACAAGTATCATATTCATAAGCAACGGTGACATGACAGCCGCACCTGCCGCTTGAGTCATTCTCCCTACTAGCAAAATTGAAAAATTAGGTGCCACCCCTGCTAATGTCGAACCGATTGTAAATAACCCCATCCCAGCCAAAAATAAATGTCTAACTGAAAACTTTCTCATTAAAAAAGCAGTTGTTGGTATTAGAACACCCATTATTAACATATAACCATTGGAAAGCCACTGGGCCGTTGCTGCTTGAACCTCTAGATCAAGCATAATTGCTGGAAGTGCAATTCCTAATAATGTGTTATTCAATAAAGCGATAAATGCCCCAACTAATAAAATCGCCATTGTGCCATATGGCGGGCCTATATTGTCATTTCTTTGAATCACTTACTTTCCCTCCTCCATTCAATTCATCACTTTTCATGGATCCATCTGATTGAAATCATGAACTTAACCTTATAATAAAACTTAAGCTGAATCATATAAGGTAAAATAGGCTTTTTTTTGGTAATAAATAATGATTTTAATGTAGCTTATTTTACACTGCAAAAAACTCTCACTTAAATTGTAAGAGTTTTGTTGCAACCTATTATTTACACGTTTTCACATATCATTTAATAGACAAC
The DNA here is from genome assembly GCF_000513115.1 of Halalkalibacter hemicellulosilyticusJCM 9152. Classification (GTDB taxonomy): domain Bacteria; phylum Bacillota; class Bacilli; order Bacillales; family Bacillaceae_D; genus Halalkalibacter; species Halalkalibacter hemicellulosilyticus. Next base: position 77,066 of record NZ_BAUU01000020.1, on the reverse strand, counting down.
GTTATACCACTTTCGTATCTGCTTGTCGCTTTGCCTCAATCTCTACTTGAACCTGTTCCATTCTTTCTTTCGTTAATGGGTAGAATTTCATTGCAATTAAAGATGCTGTCCATGCGAACATCATAACACCTATTGATAAAAACATAGTCATCCAAAATATACTCTCAGTATATGGCGTATCTATGTCTGGAAACACAGCTCTAAATCCAATAGATGCAAGCAATAAACCAATAAACGTTTGCTGCAATGATGAAACCGCTTTATCAATAAACGAATATACAGCCGTGATCACACCAGGTGCATAGCGTTCTGTTTTGTACGTATTATAGTCAATAACATCCATTAACATCGGCATCGATAATCCTGAAGCAACATAGCGAACAGCACCACCAATTAACCATAAAAACAGAAATGAAATCGTCATAAATCCGACATTATCAAATCCTATTTGAGTGGGATCTCCTAACCATAACAGTAAAAACAATAATCCATAGCTTACGAGGCAAGCCCATGTTGAAATGACATACCCTTTTTTTGATCCAAATTTCATCGCATAACGCATACCAAAAATAAGAATTAAAATATTTGGGATCATTGCAACTGCTTGTGTAATTCCTGACATTGCAAAGTTCCCGATTACAATGCCGAAAAGCATGACATTTACAATGGCATTCCCAGAGATTTGAAGACTCAATTTATCTGTAGTCGCAGCTACTATATACATTTGTAAGGGTCGATTTCCTTTCAATAACGGCCATAGATCTTTCAATCTAATCGGTACTGTATTTTTTCCTGCACCAAAATTTTCAATTCGATCTTTTGAGGCAATCGAAATAATAGCAACAAGATATGCAACAACAGCTAATACAATGGTGAAAATGACCATCTCTTGAAATAGCCCTACATGATTAAAGCCTCCGTATTTAGGTGTTAAATACATCGACAAATATACTGCAGAGATTGTATAGAAAACCATTGTATAAATCATTGTCAATCCACCAAAAACTGGTCTTTGTTCAGGATCATTAGTAATAATATTATTCCCAATACTTAACCCCACTTGAGAACATGTATATCCAAAGATAAAAATAGCATACAATATAATAAAGTAAACCACTTTAAAGCCGTCTGGGACAAGATGATTAGTGAAAAACATTAATAATGTAGAAAATGTCATGAGTGCAAATGCAACGAGCAAAGTCGGTCGGACTTTCCCATACCTTCCTTTGGTTTTATCAATAATTAATCCTATAATCGGATCTGTAAACCCATCCAAAACCCTAGACCCTGTAATAATAAATGAAGCAACAACCGTACTTAGACCTACAAATCCTGTGGCATAATAAGCCACTATGGCCATTAAGGCCATAAAGCCATTATGAGCAAATCCCCCTATCGGATACAGTGCCATTTGCCACACTTTAGCACGACGATATTTTTCTTCTCTTGCAGCTTTTCTAAGTGACTTTTTCTTTTTTGATAATTTTCTTGCCTCATTATTTAACATAGTTTCCCCCTGATTAAAACAAAGATTATAATTAATACTTTAAATAGACACCTGTTTCTGTCCTAGTAATCGTATATAGAAAATAAAATTGGCACTTGTCATGTAACCGTTTTCAATTGATCGATTTAAAACGATACCTTAACCATTTTTTTGTATGCTTCTCTATAAGACTAATTATAACTTGATCTTTGGAATATAAGACGATAACCTGAAATGAATAAGTAGGTTATCCGTCTTATCTAGTTAGTTTAAAATTTCTGGATTCGACCATTCGGCAGGTGTTATCTTACCTGCTGAACTAGCAGCATCAATAGATATAGCCGCTCCACTAATATATCTTGCTAAATCAGATGCTAAAAATAATGCTAAATGAGCAACTTCCTTCGGATCACCTAATCTACCATTCGGTGATAAATTTTTTGCATACTGTTGAATTAACTCTTCAGGTGCATCGCCCCATATAGCTGTTCGAAATGTCCCAGGACAAATGGAGTTAATTGTAATATTATGTTGTGCATAATCTAAAGAGGCACTTTTTGTTATGCCAATAACACCATGTTTTGTGGCCGTATACAAAGACATAGAGCTATTCCCCATTATACCTGCTAAAGAGGCATTATTAATGACAAAACCACCCGATGACTTAGATTTGAGAATTGCTTCAACACCATATTTCACCCCCATGAATACACCTTTTAAATTAATGGATGTTAAATAATCAAATTCATCTGTTGAATACTCATGTATTGGTCTATTAGGTGCTCCTAACCCTGCATTATTAACAATACCATCTAATTTCCCATAGGCTTTTATTGCAAAATCAACCATTTCCTTTACATCTTCTTCTTTGCTCATATCCGCTTTAATAAACGAAGCTTCTCCTCCTTGAGATTTTATTTCCTTTACAAGCTCCAATCCTTTTGTTGTATTGATATCTGCCACAACGACCTTCATCCCATTTTCTGCATAGCATTTCGAAATAGCCTTTCCTAATCCTTCAGCTGCTCCCGTAACAACAGCAACCTTACCTTTCACACTACTAAAATCCGTCATACAAGCTCCTCCTTTTATCTGAACTGTTTTTACCGTCTTGTCCTTCTATTTTTCATTACTTGGTTTATAGATAAAATAATCAAAACAAGCAGGCGAATTGGAGACCCTTCCATTCCCAGTTGCATACATTCCTACATAAACTCCTGTAAAACCACCAGCTATTTGGGTAGAAAGAAATGCCGTTTCACCACTCCCTATAACTGTTTCATTCCCATTAACAGTTAAAAAAGAGAAGGTAAACATCGTATCATTTGCTTCTACACGTAAATTTACACTAGGTTCATTAAATTCCACTTCTTCTATTTTATTTATGCTTCCTACACAACGCCTAAAAATAAGATAGCATTTCCTATTTTTTCTCTTTTTAGCTATTTCGTAATGAAACTGGTCATTCATAAATACTGTTAAACCAGCTTCTTCCCCATCCTCAATAGGCTGAAACTCCATGAATGTAGAAATTTCACAATTGAAATGTTGCAACCTTCTTCCTATAAACGATCGCGCTAACGGATCATTTAAAGCCGCCGCTTGACCATACAGTGTTAAATGGTCTGGCTTCTCTGTTAACGACCATGACTCAGCTAGTGGATTTCGATAAAAATTCCATTCTAGAGAAAGGTTATGATTACTAAAGTCTTCTCTGTCCTCACCTTTCTCTTTGTTTACTACTTTAAGAGACTTTGCATCATATTCAACGTCTACTTGCCCATTTAAACCTATACTAGGCCAACCATCCTCATCCCATGCAACCGGTGCAAGGTTCGTCTCACGGCCTAGATGATGAAGTTTGGAAGTCTTTACAGGTCTAAATCCCAGCATAACCGACCACCATTCCCCATTATGATCTTGTACTAAATCAGCATGACCAGTGCCTTGTATCGGTTTATCGCTACTTCTATTAGAAACTATTGGATTATTAGGGCAACTCTCATATTCTCCGAAAGGTTTTCTACTTCTAGCAACCGTAACCATATGACCATATTCTGTACCTCCTTCTGCAATGAGTAAGTAATACCAGCCATTTATTTTATATAAATGAGGACCTTCAGGAGAATGACCTCCAGTACCATGCCAAATCAAAACTGGCTCATTTAATAACCTCCCTGTATCTATGTCCAATTCTGCTTGGAAGATTCCATCATTACCGAAGCCAGGAAAATGAGCATACGTTAAATACACCTTCCCATCATCATCAAAAAATAAAGATGGATCAAACCCTCTCAAATTCTCAATAACTACTGGCTCCGACCAAGGCCCTTTAGGATCCTCAGCCCATACATAAAATGTTTTGCCTACAGTTACGTTCGTTGTAATTACATAAAATCTAGCATTATGATAACGAATGGTAGGTGCATAAATGCCTTGTGAAGTTGTGTATGAATGTATTCTAGTTAGAGGTAATTGACTTTCCTGTGTTAATACATAACCTATTTGCTTCCAATTCACTAAGTTGACGCTATGATAGATTGGTACACCTGGAAAATACTCAAAAGAACTAGTCACCAAATAATACTCTTCTCCAACTTTGCATACACTAGGATCTGGATGAAACCCACTAATAACTGGATTTTTATATATCATTTGTAATCAACACCTCCACGTAAATTATCTTCAAAAAATAAGAACCAGCAAAAAAGCTAGCGCACATGTCCATTAATTTTAAAGTAACACCATCCTTTTTTCTCTTATGGTAATTGAGTTCTTTTTCTGGTACTATAAGGTTAAATTTTAAAGATTATTATACTGAAGTAAGTCGACTTTTTATCATTTTCTGAATATTAATAGTAAATAAAATAAACATCTACGATTAAAAATTCCATTATTACTTTTACAAGGGAGTACCTAAAATGAAGAATTCCACCGATAAAATTAAAGAGAAATGTACGATCATAGCAGAGGCATTTGAAATGCCAGTTCTTTTCATAAATACAAATGGCGAAGTTACTTATGAAAACTATAGCGGTCAAATTTTAAATCCTTTATATGAAAATCAAAAAGAAAAACTATTTAATCCATTAAACTTCAAACCTGAAGTTCAATTCAAAACTCCTGTTATTAGAAAATCTGCGTTTTCAGAAAAATTTATATTACTAAGTATTGTAAAAAAGACAACATTTTATGGAACCGTCATTATTGGTCCAAGCTTATCCTATCCATTCTCAGAAGACCGAATATCTGGTATAATTAATGACTTTCGAGCGTTCTTCTATCGAGGAAGTGTTTTGCAGTATTATCAATCATTACCGATTATTAAACCAGATAAGCTCGTCAATATAAGCATAATAGCCTTTAAATTGTTTAATAATATACTCGTTTCTTCTCCATCGGTTTCGTTTGAAGACTCTAGCCTCCCACAAGACAGTAAATCTATCCAAAGCGTCAATTTAACTGTTTCACATAATCTACAAGCAAACAATTTTCATCATGATCGACTATTCGAGAAAAATATTCTATCCATTATTAGAGAAGGAAGAGTGGAAGACTTAAAAGAGTTCCCATATACAAAAGAGGAAGAAGAAGCTAGTGTTCTTTCTAAATCAAGCTATCTCCGTTCTAACAAAAATCATATTATTACAATGATTACGTTAGTTTCTAGAGCGTCAATTGATGGAGGTTTACATGAAGAGGTTGCTTTTTCGTTACACGATAGCTTCATCCAACAGTTAGAGGAATTAAATCGTTTAGATGATATCAGAATGCTTGCGAGAGATGTACTTTATACGTTTGCAAGGAAAGTGAAACAAGTAAAGAATGACCGTCATTCGAGAACAATAACGATCTGTAAAGATTATATTTTTAAATATATTTATGAAGACTTGACACATGAGCAAATCGCTAAGAGAGTTGAATTAAGCCCTAAATACTTATCTGTTTTATTTAAAAAGGAAGTGGGCATCACTATTAGTGAGTATATACAGCAAATAAAAATAGAAGAAGCTAAAAAACTACTCGCTTATAGCAATACCCCTATTTCAGACATATGCTCTTTACTAAATTATACAGATCAAAGTTATTTCACAAAAGTTTTTAAGAAGTTTATCGGAGTTACTCCAAAGTTTTATCGTGAAAATCACCATTTAATTGATAAATAAATGTTTAAAACAAAACACCATCCAATCAAAGCTACATTAGTAATGAAATGGATGGTGTTTCGTCCTATATAAACTCTCTCAAATACTCCGTAAGTGTACGCACCAATAATGATTGACCGTACGGCATTGGCGTAATCTTAATTTCTTTGTAAAAATCAAGGGTATCGCCCATTCCCGTATGCCCCAGCCTAAACTGATACTCGATGGAGCAATAATTTATCAACTCTCAAATATATTTAAATTACCGTTCCATTACTTTCAATAACATCTTTGTACCAATTGAATGATTTTTTCTTACTACGCTCCAACGTTCCACTACCGTCATCATTCTTGTCGACATAAATAAATCCATAACGCTTAGACATTTGACCGGTTGATGCACTTACTAAATCAATACACCCCCAAGAAGTATATCCTATAAGATCTACCCCATCTTTAATAGCTTCCCCCATCGCTTTAATATGCTCGCGTAAATAATCAATGCGATAATCATCATTAATGGTCCCGTCATCTTCTACCTTGTCATATGCACCTAAACCATTTTCAACAACGAATAGTGGTACTTGATAGCGATCATAAAGTTCATTTAGAGCAATCCTAAGTCCAATCGGGTCGATCTCCCAACCCCAGTCACTTGATTTTAAAAACGGGTTTTTAACTCCTCCAATGAGATTACCTTCCCCACCTTCTTCAAGTGTCTTAGATTTTTTTTCCGTTCTAGACATGTAATAGCTTAATGAAATAAAGTCTACTGTTCCTTCCTTTATTAACTCTAAATCCCCATCTTCCATTTCGATGCTAATATTATTTTCATTAAAGTAGCGTTTAATAAATGAAGGATATTTACCTCTAACTTGAACATCGCCACAGAAATTATTAAAAATACGAGCTTCTTCTAGTGCGTGCATTACATTTTCCGGATTTGAATCATACGAATAAGTAGTTGCATAAAGAAGCATACAACCAATTTGAGCATTTGGGATAATTTCATGCCCTAATTTTACTGCTTTAGCACTAGCTACAAATTGATGGTGGAGTCCTTGGAAGCTATCTTGTAACCGAGTTTCTTCACTATCCGGTGAAAATCCCAGTCCTAAAAGAGGCATGTGAGTTGCACTATTGATTTCATTAAATGTTAACCAATATTTTACTTTATCTTTGTAACGATTGAAAAGTACAGTTGCATACCTTTCAAAAAAATCAACCAATTTTCTATTTCTCCATCCACCATACTCTTTGATAAGATGAAGTGGTGTTTCATAGTGAGCAATTGTTACTATTGGTTCAATATCATATTTTAAAAGTTCATCAAAAACTCGTTCATAAAATGCTAATCCTTCTTCGTTGGGTTTCAACTCATCTCCATTCGGAAAAATTCGTGACCATGCTATGCTTAAACGGAAGACTTTAAATCCCATTTCTGATAATAAGGCAATATCTTCTTTATATCTATGATAAAAATCAATGCCATCATGGTTAGGATAGACATATTTTGATTGGTCAATTTCAAAGTTAAACCCTGGTTTATTTAACAATTTTATACGGCTACTTCCACCAGGTAGAACATCTGCTAAATTGAGACCTTTTCCACCTTCTAGATAAGCACCTTCTAATTGATTAGCAGCAGTGGCACCGCCCCACATAAACATTTCTGGAAATCTATTATTTGTTTGATTCATTTAATATTACCTCCTGAATTATTTCAACTTACAAACAAATAGTCTATCGCATCTTGAAACTCTTTGCTTTTCAACCTGTACAATCTCCTCTACCTTTTGAGAAGAATTAGTAATGATTATTGGTGTAACAATTTCCTTGTTTTTACTTTTTAAAAACGGAATATCAAAATGTAATAAAGAATCTCCAACATTAACAATTTGTCCTTCTTCAACTAAAATATTAAACCCCTCCCCATTGAGTTCTACTGTTTCTAACCCGACGTGGAAAAGGATTTCTAAACCGGTAAGAGATCTAATTCCAATAGCGTGCTTTGTATGAAAAACTTGAATCACTTCTCCTTCAACAGGAGATACAAGCACACCTTCTGCAGGTATAATAGCAACACCATCCCCCATCATTTTTTCTGAGAATACAGTATCTGAAACCTGATCGAGTGATATTAATTCTCCAGCAAGAGGAGAAAAAAATTCTTCCTGCTCTATTTTTTGTTTCTTTTTAAATAATTTATCTAGCATTTTTCGTACCACCCTTTTGTCCTTTAATGAACAATAGCTTTATAATCAAGAAACAATCATTACTCTCTCAATTAGGCAACTCCAAGTATCCTAGAGCGCTTTTTCACCAATAATTAAAACGTCAGATTTAAAACTGTGCATATCAAACACCGTTTTATTATCTTCAAAGGTTACGCTCGTTTCACCAAAGCGTCTTTGTTCTAAATCTATAATTGTAAAATCATAGTCTTCAAGAAGCATATTTAGTTTAACAGTTGTGTTAACTGGCACATATATCAAGATTTTCATTTCATCATCGCTACTAGCAACTCTAATTTCTTCCGTATTTTTTAACAAGATATCTAAAGGCTGCAAGTTCTTGATCTTAAATAATTGAAATACTTTTTTCATAAATGCATAATCCCAAGCACCTTCAAACTTAACTGCATCTCTCCATTCATAAGGTCTATCAAATGCCTCTCCTACTAATCCAAACCCTTTTCCCTTCTTATGCCAACTCCATATACCGTGTGCTCCATAGGTAATGCCTGCTTCAGCACCTGATAATAAACTTTGCCAAGCTGATTTTCTAACATCAAATCGACTAAAGCGACCGTATTGATTCCTACTATAACCCATTTGTTCGTAACACGGCTCTGAATTCAGCGCAGGTCTTCTTATTGGTTTATTACTAAATTCTTCTGCAAGCTCATACGACATACTCTGAAATTGTATATTATGCCCTGATTGAAACATATAAAAATCCAAATCATTGCTATTCATTAACTCATCGGGTAATTCCATTAGTCTACCTCTAATATGTAAGGTAGTTAAGCAGTGGGGACTTAATTGTTTGATCGTCCGCATAGCTAAGGAGTAATACTTTATTGCTCTTTGTGTCGGGAAATCCGTATCCCCACTAACTAAATAAATCGGATTATATTTAGAAAATTTATCGTCCACATATTTTACGTAATTCTCCACTAACTCTATTGGCATATTATTTATATTATTAATTTCTGAGCCCCAAGTATCTGGGACATAATTACACCATAATAGGACTAGCGCAGGTACGAACCCCTTTTCAACTGCCATTGAAACCATTTCTTCCGCTCGTTCAAAGTAAGCATTATTTCGATTATAGAAGTTGAAACTACCATCTTCCTTATATTCAAACGGCTTGAAATTCAAATCCGTCTCACTAGCGTCCCATTGTTGAAGTATATTTATTTGTAAAACATTAAAGCCTTGCTCTTTTCTATAGTCAAGATAATCATTCCATTCTTCTAACGTAGCGTTGGTAAAAGTACTCCATACTGTATCAGCTAAATAAAAGAATTTTTTCCCTTTGTCTGTTTCGAAATGCTTTTTATTATCTGAAATTCTTAATTTTATCAAAATGAAATCACCCTCCTATTTAATAGCAAGAGAAGATAGTTTTTTAAACTATCCCCTCTTTCTATTTACACTTTATAGTTAAAGTACTATGAAATTCTGCTTATTAAAAAGGATTTTATGCGCTCTTTTTTTCGATTTGCTTTACCGCAAGCTCTCTACTATAACCAAAAAAGTAAGTTAAAACAAATGCAGTAACTAAAGCCACAAGTAACGATAAGGTAAATCCATAAAATTGTAATGAAAGACCTTCAGGGTTAATAAACATCGGTATACCAAAGATACCGCCAGATGCAAAGCCTCCAAACATACTTGCACTGAAAAAACCTGCCGTTGCGCCACCCAATCCTCCACCTATACACCCGAAAAGAAATGGACGTTTAAGTGGCAAGTTTACACCATAGATAGCCGGCTCAGTAATCCCTAGAAATCCTGAAATTGTCGCTGTTGTTGACAAGGACTTTAGTTTGGCTTCTTTTGCTCTGAAAACAATGGCTAAAGCTGCGCCTGTTTGGGCAAAAACTGTACAGTATAATAAGCCATTAATTGGGTCGAAACCGATAGTAAAGACATTATTGATCATAATCGGAATAAACGCCCAGTGAAGACCAAACATAACTGCAACTTGCCAAATTCCAGCAAGCAACAGACCTGTAATTACCGGACTTAAACTATACAAAGCCATAGCCCCATCAGCTAATAATTGACTTGCATTTACAGACAGTGGTCCAATTACAATAAATGATATAGGAACAATCGTCACTATAATAAATAAAGGTACAAAAATTAATTGCAACGCTTTTGGAATAACCTTAAGAAGTACTTTCTCAAATTTTGCTACTAAAAATCCAGCAAGAATAATTGGAATAACAGACTGCGTATAATTCATTAGTACAACCGGTATTTGAAGAAAAGTTAAAGATTCACCTGCATTATATATATCTATCATCGTAGGATAAACAAGGGAAGCCCCAACAGTAGCTGTGATAAATGGATTTGTGTTAAATGTCTTACCTACCGTAAAACCTAGTAAAATCGGTAAAAAGTAAAAGAGAGCATCTGAAGCAGTAAATAGGATTGTATAGACACCCATATCTTCAGACATCCACCCAAGGACGGTTAAAGCAACTAAAAACCCTTTTAAGATACCTGCGGCAGCCAATACTCCCATTATAGGCATAAATATACCTGACAAGAGTGAGACAAACTTACTAAATAAACTACCTCTCTCTTCAGAAGATGTATCAGTAGATTCACTTTCCTCAGAAACATCTTTTCCAATTAATTTTGTTACTTCCGCAAAAACAATCGGAACATGATCACCAATAACTACCTGGTATTGCCCACCTTTTTGTATAACAGTCATGATCCCATCTAAGCCCTTTATAACCTCTGTATTCGCAAGAGATTCATCTTTAAGCTTGAACCTTAACCGTGTAACACAGTGAATTACACTATGAATATTTTCTTTCCCTCCAACCTCTTGAACAATTTGCTTGGCAAGTTTTTCGTAACTCATGTTTCAGTCCTCCAATCTTATTTTTATACTAGAGTAATGTGATACTTCGTTCTAAAACGGAATAATCTCTGTGAATATTCTAAATTTATATCAAACAATTATTCCTTAAATAAATGAAACAATTTTTGATAATGGATTAGATTTTAAAGAATCATTATTAGCCAAATAGAAAATTCCCTATCATTACACGTAGGTTTTTACTTAAACCTAGATCGAAATAATGCGCTTACAAAATTAATACGAAATCATTTATAGCCGATAGATTATCTAAATATAAGATTTTAATCAAGAAAATAATGATTCATATTAATAACGATTGAATAGCATTTTTCCATTCCGAATAGTATTTTTCTCTAGTTTTTTGACTCATTTTCGGCTTAAAGACCCGCTTTTCTCTATTGAGTTTGCTGATTTCCCCCCCGGAATTCCATATACCCGTACCTAACCCCCCAAGATAGACTGACCCTAAAGCAGATAACTCCGAAACAGATGAAACAATCACTTTAATTCCAAGTACATCAGCAAGATATTGCATTAAAAACACATTTGTTGTTGCACCACCATCTACTCTTAATTCTTTGACCTCAACATTTGTTTCTTCATATATTAGTTGTAAAATATCTTTTACCTGATAAACAATGCTCTCAAGTCCCGCTCTTACAATGTGAGCTTTACTAGTATTTCTACTCATCCCTATAATTCCAGCTCGTGTACTCGGACTCCAGTAAGGTGCTCCTAATCCAACAAAGGCAGGAACTAAATAAACTCCTCCATTATTCTCAAGCTTTCCCACTAATCGCTCCGCTTCTTCAAAACTATGAAATAAGGTAAGATCATCTTTCATCCAACGGATAATGTCACCTGTTGTATTGATGATTCCTTCTAACGCATAATGAATCTTTCCGGAATATCCCCAAGCTACAGAAGTAACTAAACCTTCATTCACATCTTCCAATTGATCTGTAAAAACCATTACGGAAGTTCCAGTACCAAAAGTTGCTTTCGCCATCCCTTTTTCAAAACAGCGCTGAGCAAATAAAGCCGCTTGCGAGTCTCCTATTACTCCTGATATGGAAACTGGAGGTACTTTTAAAACACTATCTTCTACTAACCCAAAATAAGTATCAGATGATTGTACTTCAGGTAGCATTGACTGCGGAATTTGAAAGATTTCAAGTAACTGTTCATCCCAATTCATTGACCTAATATTAAATAACAGTGTTCTACTCGCATTTGTAACATCTGTGGCATGAACCTTACCTTGTGTAAGTTTCCAAATTAACCAACTATCAATTGTCCCAAGAAAAAGTTCACCTTTCTGTGCACGCGATCTTATTCCTGAAACATTATCTAAAATCCACTTTACTTTTGATGCAGAGAAATAAGGATTGATTGTTAATCCTGTTTTCGTACGAACCGTCTCTTCATGTCCCTCTTGTTTTAAGCGTTCACATACCGCGGTCGTTCTACGACATTGCCAGACGATAGCATTGTAAACTGGTTTGCCGGTTTGTTTATCCCAAACAACTACTGTCTCCCGTTGATTCGTTATTGTAAGGGTCTTCATTTTGTCTATAATTTCATGATTGGACCGAGCTATTTTATTGATTACTTTCTTTACATTTTCATATATCTCAATCGGGTCATGTTCTACCCAACCCGATTGAGGATATATTTGTTTGTGCATTGCTGTCTCTTTTGCAATTATTGAACCCTGTCGATTTACAAGAAGAGCCTTTGTCCCAGAGGTGCTTTGGTCTATAGCTAGAATATAACTATCATTCATAACAGCAACCTCCTAGTTACTTATCATCTTTTTTGCAATGCTTGAAACATTCTCTGCACTCAGACCATAATGTTCAAACACTTCTTTTGTATTCCCCGTTACTGCTGGTTCATCAGGAATACCTATAACCTGGACTGGAACAGGATGGTTTTGTGAGACGACCTCTGCCACAGCTGAACCAAGCCCACCATAAATACTATGTTCTTCAATCGTGATGATACGATCCGTTTCTCTAGCTGCTTTAATAATAGCTTCCTCATCTAAAGGTTTAATCGTATGCATATTAAGGACTCTACATTCAAAGCCCTCTGCTTTAAGTACACAAGCCGTATCAAGAGCAACTCTCACCGTCTCACCAATAGCAATAATGGTTAGATCGTCCCCCTCATGCATCGTAACCGCCTTCCCAATCACAAAACGATAATCCTCATTTACATAACAGTCTTCCACAGGGTTTCTTCCAATCCTCAAATAAACAGGAGTAGGATAATCCACTAAAGCTTCAATCATTTTCTTTGCTTCATGACGATCAGCCGGCATCATTACATGTAAACCAGGTATCGCTCTCGTAACAGCTAAATCTTGTAGGGAATGATGGGACATACCCAGCGCCCCGTAACTAACACCACCACTAATTCCAATCAATTTCACATTCGTTCCAGAATAAGCAATATCAACTTTAATTTGTTCAATACTACGCATGCTTAGAAAGCAAGCGGGTGAAGCCACAAAAGGTTTCTTACCAGAAGCAGCTAACCCAGCAGATACCCCGACTAAGTTTTGTTCTGCAATCCCTACTTCTACTAACTGTTCAGGTAGTGTTTCTCCGAAAGGAACCATAGAAGCAGACCCTCTGGAATCACTAGTTAACACAAGTATTTCCTTCTTTTCCATCGCCAAATCTAATAATGTATCACTGATTACTTTCCGATTTGCAATTTGATTCTTTTCAGCATTTTTCTTTAGTGCTACGTTATTCACGCTAATTCCTCCAATCGCTCAGAAAGTTCTTGCATAGCTATTTTATACTCTTCCTTCGTTGGAACATGATGGTGCCAACTTTCAACATTTTCTGCTATTGAAATTCCCTTTCCTTTAACCGTATTAGCCAGAATGATTGTAGCTTGCCAGTGATTTGTAGTGCTTCATTAAAGACTCTCACTAATTCTCCTACATCATTACCGTCTACCTGAATAACATGCCATCCAAAACTTTCCCATTTTTTATCAAGTGGTTCATTGCTCATTACATCATCTGTAGTACCTGAAATCTGTAATCGATTTCTATCGATGATTCCAATTAGGTTATCAAGCTTATACTGCGCCGCTGACATCGCTGCTTCCCATACTGAACCTTCAGCTAATTCTCCATCCCCCATTAAAGTGAAAACTCTAATAGTTTTTTTATCCATCTTGGCAGATAATGCCATACCTACAGATACAGATAAACCATGTCCTAATGCCCCTGTGTTCATTTCGACACCTGGAACCTTATTATTTGGATGCCCTATTAATCTAGAATTATATTTGGAGAACGTTTTCAACTCCTCCTTAGGAAAGAACCCTTTATCTGCTAATACTGCCCAATAGGATTCAACTGCGTGACCTTTACTTTGAATATAACGGTCGCGCTCTTCCCAATTCGGGTTGTTCGGGTCTATTTTCATCACCCCATAATATAAAGCTACTAAAATATCAGTATTCGATAATGACGATCCCGTGTGACCAGTGCCTGCTTCATAAATCATTTCAAGCAAAGATTTTCTTATTTCAACTGCTTTACGGTTTAAACGGTTTAACTCTGTCATATAAGTCCCTCCATAGAATTAATAATTAATGTCACTACCACGTAACCATGCACGAATTTCTTCTTCTGCAGGATCCACAGGATCTGGAGTTAACCCAGGAATATATTGACATGCCTCATATATCACAGGAATGACATTGGCATGAATTCCAGTAGAATGATGAATATATGGTCCTTTAACCAATTTCTCTTCCCATAACGGCCAATCATTTACTTCAACCCATACATAAGATCCCCTAGAATACGGACCTTCAATTCCCTTAGCTTTTCCTAGAAAAATAGAGTACTCTCCATGATCCCCATCGAAGCGAGCAATGGTCATTTCTCCACCTTTCACTTCCCCTTCATGTGTACCTGGAGAGTGATCTTCAAACAAGAAATGCTTTTCTAGTCTTGGTTTTTCTTCTACACTCAACGAAACAGGAAAATTCCCACAGTGGAATAATAACTCTCCATTCGGATTTTCCGGATGTCGAATGGTAATATCTGCGAAGAATGTCGGTACAGTATTTAAGGTCGCTGCTTGCACCATAATCGATGTTATCGCACCATGGATATCCGTTTCGCAGGTTACTGGGATTTGTTCATCAGTTAAGATCGCATTGGCCAGACACGGCATAATTCCAATAATATCTTGTAATGTTGACCAGCACTGGATCGCAATAGCCGAACAGCCCGTTTCTTTCGCATATTGCTTCATCGCCACTTTTAGTGCTGCAATACGATAAACATGCTCTTCATCAACAGAGCTCCAGTCTAGTGTTTCTTTAATATGATTCACCGCTTTCTCAAATTCTGCACTTCTCTCATTTTCAACTTCCAACGTTTTCTGTTTTATTTGGTCTAGAGTTATCGGATAAATTTGAATTCCAAACTTCTCTAACAACTCCCCTTCGTTACAAATAACAGACCAGAAATCAGATGGCCTAGTTGAAATTTGGAGAATTCTCAGTTGCTTAAATTGCTTTACAACATTTGCTGCTCCAATAAAGTTTTTAAATCCTCTTTGGAAAACTTCAGAATCTACTGCACTGTTCGTGATGTAAGTAAACGGTACATTAAACCTACGAAGTACCTTTCCAGTAGCAAATATTCCACACTGTGTGTCCCTTAGTCGCATTCCATTTTCAAGAGGAGCTTCATCTCTCGGTCCCCAAATCAATACAGGTTTATCAATCGCTTTTGCTATCTTAGCAACTAGATCTTCTGTACCAAAATTACAATGCGGAAAAAAAACAGCGTCTACCCCTCCCTCTCTAAACCGATTTACTATCGCCACCTCATCAGAACGGTCATATAGGAGCCCTTCCTCATTAATTCCTTCTAAATCAACAATTTCTATATTTAACCCAAAGCTTTTTATTTTCTCTATGATTAACTCTTTATGCTTATACGCGTCCTCTTTACTAAATACAAATCTCCTCGTTGGTGCAAAGCCTAATTTTAACCTATTCATTTCACTCCCCCTACTAACCTATACTAAACAATATCATAAACTAAAACTAAACAAACAGAAATTGATTTTCTTTTTTTTTAAAAGTCAAGTACCTCTTAAGAAGACTTTAACACCTTAAATAAAAAGAAGTCAACATTTTTATATAAAAAAACATCGAAAAATATAAATGTAAGTGCTTTCTTTTAGTTTTTGTTTATTGAATTTTACTAAACTAAATTATTTAATTCATATAAACTTCTAAATAAACTCTTTGTGAATCTTAATTTTCGATTAGATTGACACAACTAAACTTAATAACTAAACTAATATTACATAGATCCTTTTTTTAAAATAAACATTTATGAAGGCGGTTGGTATAAATGAAAATAGATGATATTGCGAAGATTGCCTCTGTTTCCAAATCTGCAGTTTCATTGGCATTAAATGGAAAGCCCGGGGTTAGTCAAGAAACAAGGGAAAGAATTTTAAGAATTGCAGAGGAGAACGGGTATACTCTAAAGCCATTTTCAAAGGGACAGAACAATAACAAGTCAAAGATTTTCCGTTTTGTTGCATGCACTCATACTGGAATTATTACAGAACAATATCATTCCCAGTCCTTTTTCATGGAATTAATTAACAATATAGATCAGTCAATGAAATCGAAAGGATATTCGTTAATCATTTCCTCCATTAATGTTAATTCACTGGAACAGGAAATCGTAAATCTGGAGAAGCAGCAACGTTCTTCTGGTATTATACTTCTTGGAACTAACTTAACGGAAGAACAAATCAAGACAGTTGCAGATACACAACCTAATCTAATTGTTCTAGATACTTGCTACGAAACTTTAGATATTAACTTTATCCTTATGAATAATGTCTTTGGGGCATACCAGGCAGGAGAATACCTAATAAAATTAGGACATAAAGAAATTGGCTACGTTGAATCTAGTTACAGTATGTACAATTTCGATATGAGGAAAAAAGGCTTTCAAAAAGCGATACTAGAAAATAACCTAACTATCAAACCTGAACATACATTCCAAATGTCACCTACCGATATCTCTGTACACGAAGAGTTTAAAGAATCTATTTTAGAATTAAAAGGTAACTTACCTACTGCAATATTTTGTGAGTCTGACTATATGGCTATTAGTGTTATAAAATCTCTTAACGAATTAAACATAAACGTTCCAGTTGATCTATCTGTAATTGGTTTCGATAATATCGTTGAGTCTCAAATTGTAAGTCCTGAATTGACTACAATTCATGTAAAAAAAGACAAAATCGCAGCACTTGCTGTCGAAAAGCTTATTAGAGAAATCGATAATAAAGAAGATGATAAAATGAAGATTTTTATCGATACGGAGCTCATTGAAAGAAAATCATGTATTAAAAAAGAGAACGCGTAAAAGCTCGTTTAGATACAGATATAATTTTTTAAAATAATGTAACTACTAATTAAGTGGTTGTGGTTGTATTTGTTTAATACCAAGACTAAGTGAAAAAGGCGTAACAAGTAGTAATATTCAATCGTTACGCCTTTTCTATAAAAGAACGGATAACCTATCCAAGGTAACGTCTTTTATTGCGTATCTCAGTAAAGATCCTCTCACCGGAAAGAAAAAGCGGACCACACGTCAAGGATTCAAAACAAAAAAGGAAGCAAAGGTTGCTCTATCTAAACTATTAGTGGAAGTCGACGAACTCGGTCTCCGCCAAAATGAACAGATGACCTTCCAGTAAGTTTTTGAGGAATGGTTTAAACAGCATCGTAGAGAATTAAAACCAACTACGGTTTATGCGCTGGAGAGTAAATTCCATAGGATTCTCCCATTCTTCGGTCCTTACAAAATGAAAAGCATAACCCGTTCTCATTGTCAAAAAGCTATCAACGTTTGGGCCCAAGAGCTTAAAACCTTCAAGGATTATAAGGTACAAGCAAACCGGTCTTCCGATATGCCATGAAAATGTACATTATTAAGCGTAATCCGATGGATTATGTTACGCTCCCGAAACTTAAACATGAGATGGAATATCCTGCAGAACTGGAAGAGAAAAAGTATTACTACACGCGAGACGAGCTTAGGAACTTCCTGGAGACGATTCAAGGGGAAGACATGTCTTATACCATGTTTCGTCTACTTGCCTTCACAGGAGCACGTAAGGGGGAACTATACGCCCTGCATTGGTCGGACGTGGACTTCCATCATAAGACGATCAGCTTGAAAAAGACGTTGATTCACACTAGTGGCAAAAAGCAACTCCAGACATCAAAAACAAAGTCCTCCCGGCGTAAGGTTAGCGTAGACGATGAAACTCTGGCGATCTTAAAGAAATGGCGTAGCAAGCAAATACAGCGCTATCTGACGTTAGAGCTTTCCTCTTCATTTCAATCTGATGATCAGCAACCCATCTTTACAGTCTATAATCAGTTAAAACATGAAATGGATTAT
Source organism: Halalkalibacter hemicellulosilyticusJCM 9152 (assembly GCF_000513115.1). Taxonomy (GTDB): domain Bacteria; phylum Bacillota; class Bacilli; order Bacillales; family Bacillaceae_D; genus Halalkalibacter; species Halalkalibacter hemicellulosilyticus. The sequence goes on along the minus strand of NZ_BAUU01000020.1, from coordinate 58,840 downwards.
TGTCGACTTGCTTACTTGAATGAAAAGTTGGAGCGGATCTTTCAAAAGAACCCAAAGCTACCACAAGTAAATGTTCACGCTTTTAGGCATACACATGCCAGTTTGTTGTTTGCAGCTGGAGCTTCTATCAAAGATGTACAAGCACGACTAGGTCATAAGGATATTCAAACCACGATGGATATTTACACTCATGTGACCGATGAAGCGAAGGAGAAAACGGCTGAGATGTTCCATAAGTACATGACATTTTAACTCGAGGTATTCAAAGGGTATTCAATTCCACATCGGGTCATGAAAAAGCCCTCCCTGCTCCATACGAGCAAAGAGGGCTGAACGTTGATATAACAAGGATATTAACGTTTTGAGAACTGAGGTGCACGACGTGCTGCTTTAAGACCGTATTTCTTACGCTCTTTCATACGTGCATCACGAGTTAAGAATCCAGCTGATTTAAGAGCTGGACGGTTATCAGGGTCTACTTGAAGTAGCGCACGTGCTACACCGTGACGGATTGCGCCAGCTTGACCTGTGTAACCTCCACCATCAACATTAACAAGAACGTCATATTGACCTTCTACGCCAAGTTCTACTAGTGGTTGCTTAACAATAAGCTTAAGTGTTTCAAGACCAAAGTATTCATCTAGTTCACGACCGTTAATCACGATACGTCCATCGCCTGGCAGTAAGCGTACACGAGCAACTGAATGCTTACGACGACCTGTACCATAATATTGTACTTGTGCCAAAATAATACCCTCCTATCGATTAACCACGAAGTTCATATGCTTCTGGTTTTTGAGCTTGATGTTTGTGTTCGCTACCTGCATATACGTGTAGCTTCATTCCTTGAGCGCGTCCAAGTGTATTCTTTGGAAGCATGCCTTTGATTGCTAGCTCAAGCATACGCACAGGCTTGTTCGCGCGCATATCTCCAGCTGTCGTCTTCTTCAAACCACCTGGGTGAAGTGAATGACGGTAATAAATCTTGTCATTTAATTTATTTCCTGTTAATTCAATCTTCTCAGCATTTATCACGATCACGTGATCACCTGTATCAACGTGTGGTGTGAATGTTGGCTTGTGCTTACCGCGAAGAATGGATGCTACTTCAGAAGCAAGACGACCAAGTGTTTGACCTTCTGCGTCGACGACATACCATTTACGCTCAACTTCGTTTGGCTTTGCCATATATGTTGTACGCATAATTTACCCTCCTAATAAACAATCACTTTCAATTTACCTGTACAAACTAAAAAAAGCTTTACATATCCATGTCTATAGTATCGTTCCGGAACCCGGGGCTAGTGGGTTTTTGGAATTACCATCTACCATCATATAATATTCAATATCCAATGTCAATACAATGTTACACTAGGATTCGTTGTTTTTATTATGATGAAAGACGAGATTCGGATAATCTACCTTCCAAAGATATAAACCTTGAGCTGGCGCGGTTTTGCTTGCTTTCGTTCGATCTTGTGCTGCCAATATTTGAGCGACACCCTCAGACGACAAATTTCCATAGCCAACCTCTAGTAGTGTTCCGACCATAATTCGCACCATATTATACAAGAAGCCACTGCCCTTGAAGCTGAAAATAACCTCGTCCCTGTCCTTCCAAAGCTCGATTGCCGTTACTTCGCGCACTTTATCTGTGACATCTGTATTGGCTGCACAAAAGGAAGAGAAATCATGCGTTCCCACTAAATATTGAGCCGCACACTTCATCCTCTCCATATTAATATCACGCTCGATCGTATGTGTATAATGACGACGAAATACATCACCTTGCTTCTTAAGCAGCATGCGATAGCGATATTCCTTTCCCACTGTATCAAACCGCGCATGAAATTGCGGTTCAACTGACCTTACCTCATGAATGTGAATATCATTAGGCAAACAAGCATTGAAGGCGTTTGGCCAACGCTCCAGAGGAATCTGTAAGGATGTATCAAAATGAATCACTTGTCCAATCGCATGTACACCTGCATCTGTTCGCCCAGAGGAGGTCACCTTTATTTCTTGACCTTTATGTAGCTTCGTCAGAGCACGTTCAAGTTCAAGTTGCACCGTTCGCTTACGAGGTTGGACTTGATAACCAGAGAAGTTCGTACCATCATATGAAACAAGACATGCTACACGCTGCATCCTTTCACACCCTTTATTCATATCGTAAATAGACAATAACGCCAGAAATAATTATCACAACGACTAACGCGACCGTATCTCGTACACACCATTGTAACGCACGGTATTTCGTTCGCCCTTCTCCACCACGGTATGCTCGTGCTTCCATCGCTGTCGCTAAATCCTCAGCACGCTTAAAGGAGTGCACGAACAAGGGGACAAGCAAAGCAACAAGGGCTGTCATTCTTTTTTTCCAAGGGCCATAACGATAGCTCACTCCTCTGGCGAATTGCGCCTTCAATAGTCTCTCTGTTTCTTGGAGTAATGTCGGAACAAAACGAATTGCAATCGTAATCATAAGGGCTAACTCATGAGATGGTAGCTTCACCCGTTCGAACGGGCGTAACAAGTACTCTAATCCATCTGTTAACACAATCGGCTTTGTCGTTAATGTAAGCAAGGACGTCACTAATATGAGGGCGAGCAGCCTTATCGCAATCATTGCACCTTGAGTAAGTCCTTCCTCCGTAATCGTATAAATTCCATCCCCTACGATCACAGCACCATCTCGGTACGTATATAACTGAATAAGAAATAAAATGATAACTAATAATAAAATCGGCTTCATCGCACGCCAAATATAAGAAATAGTAATTCTTGATAGTAGAACGAGAACAAATAGTAAGAAGCAGATGATCCCTAAGGAAAGCCAATTTCGCGCTAGGAAGATCACAACCACTAAGATCATGACAGCAAGTAATTTCGCTCTTGCATCAAGGCGATGGACAATCGACTGTCCCGGGAAATATTGACCAATCAAAATATGTTGAAACATCATTTCTCCCTCCCTGAAAGAAGAAATGCCGCCATATGCTCTGCTAGCTCACCTTCATCAAATACCGTTGGCCACTCGTCCAAGTTAAATCGCCTCTTAAACTGATGCCCAAGCTTCATGATAGGTGGGGGATGTAAGCCGATCGCAGAAAGCATGTCGCTTTGTGAAAAGACTTCTGAAGGTGTCCCTTGCATCGCTATTTCACCTTTGTTCATCACGATTACGTGATCAGCATACTGAGCGACCTCCTCCATTTGATGGGTCACAAGCACGATCGTCGCCTCATGCTCCTTTTGATACGTTGTAAATAACGTCATCATTTCTTCTCTCCCAATCGGATCAAGACTTGCTGTTGGCTCATCAAGGACGATCACCTTTGGTTCGCTTGCCAACACTCCCGCAATCGCCACACGGCGCATTTGGCCCCCACTTAATTCAAAAGGAGACCTTTGGAGAATATCCTTAGATAACCCGACTAATTCAATCATCTCATGCGCCTTTCGCTTGGCAATCGTTTCAGAAACATCAAAATTAAGCGGTCCAAAGCAAATATCTTTCTCAACAGTTTCCTCAAACAGTTGATGCTCTGGATATTGAAAGATATAGCCAACATCCTGACGTAAAGCCCTCATATCTCGTCGCACTTTTCGAGTGATGTGATGTGATCCAATCTGGACCGTCCCCTTTGAAGGCGTTAGGAGCCCATTAATATGCTGAGTTAACGTTGATTTCCCAGAGCCTGTTGCTCCGATAATCGCCGTAAATGAGCGTGATGGAATCGTAACCTTAATATCCTTTAATGCATACTTCTCAAACGGTGTATTACGCATATATATATGACTTACGTTGTTGAAGACAATATCCATAACTGCTCCATCAACTCCTCTTCCTTCAAGAAAAGACGCTGAAGTGGAATGCCTCTTTCCCGTAATTGATGCTGCAATGCGATAAGCGGTGGTACCGTTAAGCCCGCTTCACGAATTCGATCCGTTTTTTCGAAAAAGGATAGCGGATCCTCATCGACCATCACTTGACCTTCTTGAATCAACACAACTCGATCACTCTGTAACGCTTCTTCCATGTAATGTGTAATCGTCACAATTGCAGAGCCTTGTTGTTGAAGATTTTTAATCGTAGTCAACACTTCTTCACGTCCCGAGGGATCGAGCATAGACGTGGCTTCATCAAATACAATTAATTCTGGCTCCATCGCTGCAACTCCTGCTATCGCGACTCGTTGCTTTTGACCTCCTGATAAGCGATGAGGCTCTTCCTTAAGCAAATGTTGGGTTCCTGTTAAGGAGGCATATTTCTCAATACGCGCCTTCATCTCATCAGGTTCTATTCCCATATTTTCAAGGCCAAATGCGATATCATCCTCCACCGTTGTCGCAACAAACTGGTTATCAGGGTTTTGAAAGACCATTCCAACCCTTTGCCTGATTGGAAACAAAGCTTGCTCATTCTTCGTATTACATCCGTCGACGATCACTTCACCTTCAGTGGGGAGAAGAAGTCCATTTAGTAGCTTAGCAAACGTTGACTTCCCCGAGCCATTACGCCCAACAATCGTCAGCCATTCACCTTTTTCTACTGTTACATTCATCGCTTGTAACGTCCATGGTGCTTCATCTTGATACCGGAAAAAAACATCCTTCATTGCAAGTAAACTCGACAAACCGACCAACACCTTTTTCCATAGTGTTCAACTATACAACCAACAAAACTAGAGCTTCAAGAAACACCGAGTTAGCGGACTTTTCTTGGAAGCGTTGCGTGGAGCCGTTACAACGGGTTTAAGTTTTTATAAAAGCAAGATTCTTTCTGAAAAAGTTTAATTTTAACTTTATAGATTCCCTTTTGAATACTTTCTAAGCGAGGAGAAAGCGTTCAAAAAGCCAAAAAAACCGTATACAGTCCAACCCCGTCTACTCCCACCTTCTCTGCTGTCCAACGGAATGAGCGCACAAAAGACAAAGGGAATCCTCGTTCCTCTATATTGAGGAAAACTAGCTGCATGAGAGTTAACGGGAATCCTCATTCCGCTATTTAAACAAAGGAAGGACAAGACGAGTGATAAAAGCCAAAATAAAGGAATGAGGAACCGTAACGACACGCAAAAGCGAAATAGAGGAAAAATAAAGGAATGAGGAACCGCACACAGTACGGACCTATACCCCTTCCGTCCATCCACTCTCCACTCCATCTGAGAGACTGAAAGCAGACTTTTCTTCTGTCTGTCGTGCTAGGGGGGTGAGCATTTATGAAAATGCAGTTCGATCATACATGCCTGTAACGAGCGAGACCGACGCCCCCTGCAAATTCGCTTACTTCCTCCTTGATGAAGTATCTTGCATTTAATACTTTCATATCTATCAAAAAAAGGGCCCAGTGTCAGAGCGTAATAGCCCGGATCTGATTTGCCCTTTAAAATCACGTTACTTATTCACCTTTTTCAACAAGCTCGATAATAGCCATCGGTGCACCATCTCCACGACGAGGACCGACTTTCAAAATGCGAGTGTATCCACCTTGACGGTCTTCAAAGCGTGGTGCGATGTCTGAGAATAGCTTTTGTACAGCATCTTGACCAGACTCTTCATTCGCCACTTCTTTACGAATGAATGCAGCTGCTTGACGACGAGCATGAAGATCTCCACGCTTACCAAGAGTGATCATTTTCTCTACGATTGAACGAAGCTCTTTTGCTTTTGCTTCTGTTGTTTCAATGCGCTCATTAATAATAAGATCCGTAGCAAGGTCACGGAACAACGCCTTACGACCAGCACTATCACGACCTAATTTTGCATATGCCATGTAAATTCCCCTCCTTTGTCACTATTACAATTCACTATGTGACTTAGCTTATTCTTCATTGCGAAGGGCTAAACCAAGTTCTCCTAATTTCTCTTGAACTTCTTCTAAAGATTTACGACCAAGGTTACGCACTTTCATCATATCTTCTTCCGATTTATGAGTAAGCTCTTGCACCGTATTGATGCCAGCACGCTTTAAACAGTTATAAGAACGAACAGATAGATCGAGCTCTTCAATCGTCATTTCAAGAACTTTCTCTTTTTGATCTTCCTCTTTTTCAACCATAATCTCAGCATTTTGCGCTTGATCAGTTAATCCTACAAAGATATTCAAATGCTCAGTCAAGATTTTTGCCCCAAGTGAAACAGCCTCTTCAGGGCGAATGCTTCCGTCAGTCCAGACATCAAGAGTTAGTTTGTCATAGTTGGTCACTTGACCGACGCGCGTATTCTCAACTTGATAATTCACACGAGAAACAGGTGTGTAAATGGCATCAACAGGAAGAACTCCGATAGGTTGATCGTCTCTCTTATTCCCTTCTGCTAACACATAACCACGACCACGCTGAGCCGTCAAACGCATATGCAAATGAGCTCCTTTTGCTAACGTTGCAATGTGTAAGTCTGGATTTAAGATTTCAACATCACTATCATGAGTAATGTCTGCTGCTGTTACGACCCCTTCACCTTGAACATCAATTTCTAAAGTCTTTTCCTCTTCAGAATAGATCTTCAGGGCAAGGTTCTTTACATTCAAGATGATCGTCGTTACATCCTCTACAACCCCTTCAATGGTTGAGAATTCATGTAAGACCGAGTCAATTTGAACCGTTGAAACAGCGGCGCCAGGTAAAGAAGAAAGTAGAATACGACGTAAGGAGTTACCTAGTGTTGTCCCGTAACCTCTTTCGAGTGGCTCAACTACAAATTTTCCATACTTTGCGTCTTCACTTATTTCAACCGCTTCAATATTTGGCTTTTCGATTTCAATCATTAACAAACCCTCCTTCAAAACGTCGAACTCCGGTAGACTTGCAGGGATTGCCTGACCGGTGATCCAGTCGGCAATTCCTTTGCATGATACTAATCTTCTAACGGACGATTATCGCTCTATCCATTATAGACAAATTAGAAGATTCTATACAATATGTGTCAGGTTACACTCTACGACGTTTTGGTGGACGGCAACCGTTGTGCGGAACCGGAGTAACATCTTTGATCATGTTTACTTCAAGTCCAACAGCTTGTAAAGAACGGATTGCTGCCTCACGACCAGCACCAGGACCTTTAACAGTAACCTCAATTACTTTCATGCCATGTTCCATCGCTGTTTTTGCAGCAGCTTCAGCAGCCATTTGTGCAGCGAATGGAGTTGATTTACGAGAGCCTTTGAACCCTAGCGCGCCAGCACTTGCCCAAGAAATAGCATTACCGTGTGGATCTGTAATTGTCACAATTGTGTTGTTAAAAGTAGAACGAATGTGAGCAATACCAGATTCGATATTTTTACGTTGACGACGCTTTGGACGAGTATTCGTTTTCTTAGCCATTTATTATGCTACCTCCTTTCCTACTTCTTCTTATTTGCTACCGTACGACGAGGACCTTTACGTGTACGAGCATTGTTCTTAGAATTTTGGCCACGTACTGGTAACCCACGACGATGGCGGATACCACGATATGAACCAATTTCAATTAGACGCTTAATATTTAGAGAAACTTCACGACGAAGATCTCCTTCTACTGTTTGACCTTCTACTGCTTCACGAATACGTCCTAACTCTTCTTCTGTTAAGTCACGTACACGAGTATCCTCAGAAACACCTGCTTGAGCAAGAACTTGAGAAGCTGTTGCTTTACCAATTCCAAATACGTACGTAAGTGAAATTACAACGCGCTTATCACGAGGAATATCAACACCTGCAACACGTGCCATGTATGCGCACCTCCTTGTAAATTAACCTTGTTTTTGTTTGTGCTTAGGGTTTTCACAAATAACCATAACCGTACCCTTACGACGGATAACCTTACACTTCTCACAAATAGGCTTGACTGATGGTCTTACCTTCATTTTTTTTACCTCCTATTTAGTACGGAGTCGTCTGATTATACAATCAGCGTAACAATTTATTTATATCGATATGTGATTCGTCCACGTGTTAAATCATAAGGTGATAACTCCACTGTCACCTTATCACCTGGTAAAATACGAATAAAGTGCATTCTAATTTTACCAGAAACATGGGCAAGAATCTTATGACCATTTTCTAATTCAACACGAAACATTGCATTTGGAAGAGGTTCAATAACCGTTCCTTCTACCTCGATAACATCTTCTTTTGCCATGGATTTACTCTCCTTCCTTCAGTAAATCAGAGTGTTGCTCAAGAAAGTTTGTAATTGCATACCGTAACTTTCCATTAGTAACACGTCCTGTCTCTACAAAGCTATTGCGTACTTCATCAGCAATATAATCAACGAGCTCAAGGTGATTGAGGTTTTTCCTTTTGACACGGTCAACCTTACGAGTATCACCGTTTGCGATACCAACAAAGCGATCATCGACCAATTCAACAATGATACCAAACTGCCCTTGGTCACGACCTTTCTTAATAAGTACGATTCGACCAAGCTCTGGACTTGGACCAGAGTCATTCATAAATACCATCACCTACATTTAAGCTTTTGTTAAAATCTCATACCCTGATTCTGTGATTGCAATTGTATGCTCAAAGTGCGCACAATTCTTTCCGTCAACCGTAACAACTGTCCACTGATCAGAAAGTGTGCGTACGTACCTGGTTCCAGCATTAATCATCGGCTCAATCGCTAACACCATACCCGGCTTTAAACGTGGACCTTTCCCAGGTGGACCATAATGAGGAATTTGTGGATCCTCATGTAAGTCTTGCCCAACACCGTGCCCGACATACTCACGTACAATTGAATAACCTAATGGCTCTGCATAGGATTGAATCGCATGAGAGATATCAGACAATCGCGCGCCAGCTTTTGCTTGATCAAGGCCTTGATACAAAGACGTTTCCGTCACTTCTAATAGTTCTTGATCTTTTTCAGTAATGTCGCCAACGGCATAGGTCCAAGCTGAATCTCCATGATAGCCATTTAGCTTTGCACCAATGTCAATACTAATGATGTCACCTTCTTTAAGCACTCGCTTACCAGGAATACCGTGCACCAATTCCTCATTTACCGAAGCGCAGATGCTACCAGTAAATCCATTATAACCTTTGAATGAGGGTGTTGCACCATGTGAACGAATCAACTTCTCTGCAATCCCATCCAATTCCTTAGTAGATATACCGGGTTGAATATGCTGCTTTAACTCTTGATGTGTCAGAGCAACAATCTTACCAGCTTCCCTCATGATTTCTAATTCTCGTTCCGTTTTACAAATGATCATGCATGAATCCCTTTCAGCAATGAATCAATATTTGCAAAAACTTCATTGATATCTTGATCGCCATTGACGTTCTTGAGATACCCTTTCTCTGAATAGAAATCATAGAGCGGCTTAGCTTGTTGTTGGTTAACTTCTAACCTTTTCTTAACAGTTTCGGGTTTATCGTCATCACGTTGAACTAATTCACTACCATCGACATCACATTTGCCTTCAACCTTTGGTGGGTTAAATAAGACATGATATGTTCTTCCTGTCGTTGGAGAGACGCGACGACCTGTTAGGCGCTCAAGCAAAAGTTCAACAGGAACTTCAACATTTAGAACGAAGTCAAGCTTACGACCCATAGAATCGAGCATTTCTTCTAATGCTTCAGCTTGTGCTACTGTTCGAGGAAAACCGTCTAGCAAGAAGCCCTTTTGACAATCTGACTCAGATAAGCGTTCACGCACAATTCCAATCGTTACTTCATCTGGAACAAGCTCTCCCTTATCCATGTAAGATTTCGCTTCTAAACCGAGCTTGGTTTGGTTTTTAATTGCAGTTCTGAACATATCACCCGTTGAAATATGAGGGATCTCATATTTCTCGACAATACGCTCAGCCTGAGTTCCTTTACCAGCGCCAGGTAAACCCATCAAAATAAGATTCATTCGTTCATTCACCCCATCTTCGGTCTTAACAACAGGCGAACAGGAAGAACATCTTCCCCTGTTCCCCCTATTACTTAATAAAGCCTTTATAAGAACGTTTTATCAACTGACTTTCAATTTGCTTCATCGTATCTAATGCTACACCAACTACAATCAATAATCCAGTACCGCCAATTTGTACAGCGGCTGGTAAGTCCATTAAGTTTGTGAAGAACACAGGAATAATGGAAACTGTAGCTAAGAATAGCGCGCCAACAAACGTCAAACGATATAAAATGCGTGTTAAGTAAAATTGCGTTGTTTTACCTGGACGGATTCCTGGAATATAACCACCTTGCTTCTTCAGGTTATCAGCCATTTTTTCAGGGTTAACCTGAATGAACGTGTAAAAATACGTAAACCCAATGATCAACGCAGCATAGATGACCATGCCGATAGGATTCGTATAGTCGAAAATTCTCGTTACCCACGTTGCAATCTCATTTCCTGAACCAAAAAATCCAGCAATCGTTGGTGGGAAGATAAAAAGAGAGAGTGCAAAGATAACTGGAATTACCCCAGCTGCATTAACCTTTAACGGTAAATGAGTAGACTGTCCGCCTACTGGGCTACGACCAACTAAACGCTTTGCATATTGTACAGGCACCTTTCTTAGTGCTTGCTGAACAAAGATGACTCCAACGACAATTGCTAACACGGCAAGTGCAAGAAGAAGCACTGTAACAATACTTAAAAATAGCTGTTCTCCAGCAGTCTCAATTTGTGTCGCATATAATTGATTGACTCCACCTGGAATACCAGCAGCGATACCTGCAAAGATAATGATAGAAATACCATTACCAACACCTTTAGCTGTGATTTGTTCACCTAACCACATTAAGAAGGCCGTACCAGCTGTTAAAACGAGTGCAATAAAAATATATGTTGGCACAGATGGATTTGGAATTAATCCTGGGAAAATCGAGTTAAACCCGATTGACATCCCGAGTGCTTGGATAAAGCCTAATACGATTGTTCCATAGCGGGTAAACTGAGCTAATTTACGTCTACCAGCTTCCCCTTCTTTTGCCCATTCTGCGAATTTAGGGACGACATCCATTTGCAACAATTGAACAACAATCGATGCTGTAATGTATGGCATAATCCCCATCGCAAAAATAGAAAAGTTCCCTAATGCTCCACCACCAAACGTGTTTAAAAACCCAAATGCATTTGCTTGATCGTCATAGAAATTTAATACGTCCTTGTTCGTACCTGGAACAGGAATAAAACTTCCGATCCGAAAAACAATGAGCATGAGTAGGGTGAAAATTACTTTATTTCGTAAATCACCCACCCGAAAAATGTTGGAGATCGTCCGGAACATTAAATCACCTCAGTTTTTCCGCCAGCTGCTTCAATCGCTTCTAATGCTGAAGAAGAAAACTTGTGAGCTTTCACAGTTAGGCTTTTTTCAAGATTTCCGTTACCTAAAATCTTAATACCATGCTTAACGTTCTTTACTACACCCGTTTCAATTAGCAACTCAGGAGTTACCTCAGTTCCTGCATCAAAACGATTCAGCGTTTCTACGTTTACGATCGTCAATTCCTTACGAGTAGGATTCGTAAATCCGCGCTTAGGTAGACGACGGTAAATTGGATTTTGACCACCTTCAAAACCTGGTCTTACTCCACCGCCTGAACGAGCATTTTGACCTTTGTGCCCTTTTCCTGCTGTTTTCCCATTACCAGAACCGATCCCGCGTCCGACACGGTTACGTACTTTACGAGATCCTTCTGCAGGCTTCAACTCATGAAGTTTCATGTTGACACCTCCTCAAATTTAAGTAATCCTATTATGCTTCGATTTCATTTACAGTTACAAGGTGAGAAACTTTGTTCACCATACCGCGAATCGCAGCATTATCTTCTTGAACAACCGTTTGGTGCATTTTACGTAAACCAAGTGTCTTAACCGTTACACGTTGGTCTTCTGGACGTCCGATAAGACTACGAGTGAGGGTAATTTCTAATTTCTTAGCCAATTCCTATCCCTCCCTTAACCTAACAGTTCTTCTACTGATTTTCCGCGAAGTTTTGCAACTTCTTCAGCACGTTTTAGGTTCTTTAAGCCTTCGATTGTAGCACGAACCATATTGATTGGATTGTTTGAACCGAGTGATTTAGAAAGAATATCACCAACACCAGCAAGCTCTAGTACCGCACGTACCGGTCCTCCAGCAATAACTCCAGTACCTTCAGAAGCATTCTTAAGTAGAACGCGACCTGCACCGAAGTGTCCAACAATCTCATGAGGGATTGTCGTACCCACAACTGGTACTTCAATAAGGTTCTTCTTAGCATCTTCGACAGCTTTACGAATTGCTTCTGGAACCTCTTGTGCTTTACCCATTCCGAATCCTACGTGTCCATTCTTATCGCCGACAACAACAAGCGCAGCAAAGCGGAAACGACGTCCACCTTTAACAACTTTCGCTACACGATTGACAGCTACTACTTTTTCTTCAAGTTCTAACGTGTTAGGGTCAATACGACGCATTCGTTTTTCCCTCCTTTTTTAGAATTTCAAACCGTTTTCACGCGCTGCATCTGCAAGCGTCGCTACTCGACCATGATATAAATATCCGCCACGATCAAATACTACTGATTCATGACCTTTTTCAACTGCACGTTTTGCAACTAGTTCGCCTACGACCTTCGCTGCTTCCGTCTTTGTTAACTCACTCGCATTTACTTCATTATCTAAAGTAGATGCTGCTGCAAGTGTAACCCCATTTACATCGTCAATTAATTGCGCGTAAATGTGCTTAGAAGAACGGAATACATTTAGACGAGGACGTTCAGGTGTTCCAGTGATTGAACGACGTACATGTAAGTGTCGTTTTTTACGTGCCGCATTTTTATTAGGCTTCGTAATCATTGAACGTCAATCCTTTCCGTATGTTAGTGATTATTTACCTGTTTTACCTTCTTTACGACGAATATATTCGCCTTCATAACGAATTCCTTTACCTTTATAAGGTTCAGGTAAACGAACAGAACGGATGTTAGATGCAATCGCACCTACGCGTTCCTTATCAATTCCCTTTACAATCACTTTTGTGTTCGAAGGAACTTCAATTTCAATTCCTTGCTCAGGAGTAATTTCAACCGGATGTGAGTAACCAACGTTTAGTACAAGCTTCTGACCTGATTTGCTAGCACGGTAACCGACACCGACAAGTTCAAGAGAACGCTCGAAACCTTTTGTTACTCCCTCAACCATATTTTGAATTAAGCTACGAGTTGTACCATGAAGAGCACGATGTACTTTATTATCTGAAGGACGTTCTACTGTCACTTCATTTTCAGCAATATTGATCTTCATTTCTTCATGTAGCTTACGCTTAAGTTCGCCTTTAGGACCTTTAACTGTCATAAGATGACCATCAAGTGTTACAGAAACACCACTTGGGACCTCAACTGGCTTTTTACCAATACGAGACATTCGTCTACACCTCCGTTCTTATCTTATCTATTACCAAACGTATGCTAAAACTTCTCCACCGACTTGTTGTTGACGTGCATCCTTATCCGTCATTACACCATTAGATGTAGAAACAATAGCGATTCCTAATCCACCTAGTACACGAGGAAGCTCACCAGCTTTCGCATATACGCGAAGTCCAGGCTTACTAATACGCTTCAGACCAGTAATAACACGCTCATTCGTTGCACCATATTTTAAGAAAATACGGATGACACCTTGTTTGTTATCTTCAATGTATTCATAATCACGAATAAACCCTTCGCGCTTAAGAATATCAGCAATTTCCTTCTTTACCTTTGAAGCAGGTAGTTCCAGCTTCTCGTGACGTACTGTATTAGCATTACGGATACGAGTAAGCATATCTGCAATTGGATCTGTCATGACCATTATTCTTTACCTCCTTCCCGTTCTAGGGATTACCAACTAGCTTTTTTCACACCAGGGATTTGACCCTTATGCGCAAGTTCTCTAAAACAAATTCTGCAAAGTTTAAACTTGCGTAATACTGAATGAGGACGACCGCAACGTTCACAACGAGTATATTCTTGTACTTTATACTTTTGTGTGCGCTTTTGCTTTGCAATCATTGATTTCTTCGCCAACGTTTTCCCTCCTCTTCGAAAAGTCTTCGATTATTTTTGAAATGGCATTCCCATTTGTGTTAATAATTCACGAGCTTCTTCATCCGTTTCAGCAGTTGTTACAAGAACAACGTCCATTCCACGAACTTTATCCACTTTATCATAGTCAACTTCAGGGAAAATTAATTGTTCTTTTACACCTAATGTGTAATTTCCACGGCCGTCAAATGCTTTCTTTGATACACCACGGAAGTCACGTACACGAGGTAAAGCAACAGTAATTAACTTATCAAGGAATTGATACATACGCTCCCCGCGTAATGTCACCTTAGCACCGATCGGCATACCTTCACGTAATTTGAATCCAGCAATAGACTTCTTCGCCTTCGTAATTAATGGCTTTTGACCTGTGATTTCTGTTAATTCATCAACAGCTTTATCAAGTGCCTTTGCATTTGATACTGCATCACCAACACCCATGTTGACAACGATTTTCTCAAGCTTAGGTACACCCATCACTGATGAATAGTTGAACTTCTCAACAAGAGAAGGAACAATTTCAGTTGAATATTTCTCCTTTAAACGACTCATACGATTGACCTCCTTTCACACTCTGACTATTTATCTAAAACTTCGCCAGACTTTTTCGCAACTCTTACCTTTTTACCATTCTCTTCTCTGTAACCTACTCGGGTAGGTTCACCAGATTTAGGATCGATTGGCATTACGTTAGAAGAGTGAATTGGCGCTTCTTGGTTCAAGATCCCACCTTGTGGATTATCTTGAGAAGGCTTCGCATGCTTCTTGATCATGTTAACTCCTTCTACAAGAACACGACTCTTCTTAGGAAATGCCTCTAGAATTACACCTTGTTTTCCTTTGTCTTTTCCTGAGATGACTTTAACCGTATCACCTTTTTTGACATGCATTGACATTATTGCACCTCCTTGAGCGGGCCTAACTTATATCTTAATTAAAGAACTTCTGGAGCAAGAGAAACAATTTTCATGAATTGGTTTTCACGAAGTTCACGTGCAACAGGTCCAAAAATACGAGTACCTCTTGGGCTCTTATCGTCACGGATAATAACCGCTGCATTCTCATCAAATTTAATGTAAGAACCATCTTTACGACGAGCACCACTCTTCGTACGTACAACAACCGCTTTAACGACTTCACCTTTCTTGACAACGCCGCCTGGTGTTGCTTGTTTTACCGAACAAACAATTACATCACCAATATTAGCTGTTTTACGACCTGAGCCACCTAGTACTTTAATACAAAGCACTTCACGAGCACCAGAGTTATCAGCAACTTTTAAACGACTTTCTTGTTGGATCATAAGATCTTACCTCCCTTCAACTAAAGGATCTTATTAGATAATTACCGCTTCTTCAACGATCTCTACTAAGCGGAAACGTTTATCTTTAGAAAGTGGACGAGTTTCCATGATTTTAACGATATCGCCAACTTTTGCACTATTTTCTTCATCGTGCGCCTTGAACTTCTTAGAATACTTTACGCGTTTACCGTAAAGACGATCTTTCTTATATGTTTCAACAAGAACCGAAATGGTCTTATCCATCTTGTCTGAAACAACGCGCCCTGTATAAACCTTACGTTGGTTGCGTTCCATTTAAGCAAACCTCCTTTTTAGCCGTTGTTAATTCCAAGCTCACGTTCACGTAATACTGTCTTCGCACGAGCGATTGCTTTGCGAACTTCACGAATACGGGTTGGATTATCCAATTGACCAGTCGCTAGTTGAAAGCGAAGGTTAAACAACTCTTCTTTTAATGATTGTGTCTTTTGCTCAATTTCAGCAGTGGTTAAGTTACGAATCTCATTAGCTTTCATTTGCGTCACCACCCACTTCTTCGCGTTTTACAAACTTACATTTAACTGGTAACTTATGTGCAGCCAGACGTAATGCTTCACGTGCAACTTCCTCAGAAACACCAGCAATTTCAAACATAACCTTACCTGGTTTAACAACAGCTACCCAACCTTCAGGAGCCCCTTTACCAGAACCCATTCGAACTTCTAATGGCTTAGCAGTATATGGCTTTGAAGGGAAGATTTTAATCCAAACTTTACCGCCACGTTTCATGTAACGTGTCATTGCAATACGAGCAGCTTCAATTTGACGGTTCGTGATCCAAGAAGCATCAAGTGCTTGTAGACCATATTCGCCAAAATGTACTTCAGTACCGCCCTTAGCACGACCTCTCATCTTACCACGGTGCTCACGGCGATATTTTACGCGTTTAGGCATTAACATGATTAGTTGCCTCCTTCCACTTTGTTCGTTCCTTTTGTAGGAAGGACTTCACCACGATAAATCCAGATTTTCACACCTAACTTACCGTATGTTGTATCAGCTTCTGCTGTACCATAATCGATATCAGCACGAAGTGTGTGAAGTGGAACAGTTCCTTCACTATAATGTTCAGCACGAGCGATATCCGCACCACCAAGACGACCAGATACTTGAGTCTTAATCCCCTTTGCACCTGCACGCATTGTACGTTGGATCGCTTGCTTCATCGCACGACGGAATGAAATACGATTTTCTAATTGACGAGCAATGTTTTCTGCAACAAGCTTCGCATCTAAATCTGCTTGCTTGATTTCAAAAATGTTAATATGAACTCTTTTACCTGTTAATGTATTAAGAGCTTTACGTAGTGCCTCTACTTCTGAACCACCTTTACCGATCACCATACCTGGCTTAGCAGTAGAAACGGTAATATTTACACGGTTTGCTGCACGCTCAATTTCAACCTTAGAAACTGAAGCATCCTTCAAACGCTTTTCGATATACTCACGAATTTTAATATCTTCGTGTAGTAGATCAGCAAAATCTTTATCAGCATACCATTTTGACTCCCAGTCATGGATAACACCGACTCGAAGTCCGGTAGGATTTACTTTTTGACCCACGTTTTATCCCTCCTTCTTTTCTGTTACCACTAATGTGATATGACTAGTACGCTTGTTGATGCGACTTGCGCGTCCCATTGCGCGAGGACGGAAACGTTTCAACGTTACGCCTTCATCAACAAAAGCTTCACTAATTACAAGATTATTTGGCTCCATTTCATAGTTGTGCTCTGCATTCGCAATCGCTGAGTTCAAAAGCTTCTCTACTACAGGAGATGCTGCTTTTGGTGTGTGGCGAAGAATGGCAATAGCTTCACCGACTTGCTTTCCACGAATAAGATCCACGACTAGACGCACCTTACGAGGAGCAATACGGACTTGTTTTGCTACAGCTTTAGCTTGCATAGGATTGACCTCCCCTCTTACATTTAACGTCTTGTTTTCTTATCATCTGCTGCATGACCTTTATACGTACGAGTAGGTGCAAACTCACCAAGCTTGTGTCCTACCATGTCTTCAGAAATGTAAACAGGTACATGCTTACGGCCATCATATACTGCGATTGTATGACCGATAAATTCAGGGAAAATAGTTGAACGACGAGACCATGTCTTAACAACCTTCTTGTCATTTGCTTCATTTAATCCTTCAACTTTCTTCATTAAATGATCATCGACAAAAGGCCCCTTTTTCAAACTGCGACCCATGAGAATTCCTCCCTTCGTGACCGTTCCACGGTTCTTAATAAGAACCGTAGCCCAATCCCGTTATTTTTTACGACGACGTACAATATACTTATCACTATCTTTGTTCTTCTTACGAGTCTTGTAGCCAAGAGTCGGTTTACCCCATGGAGACATAGGAGATTTACGACCGATCGGCGCACGACCTTCACCACCACCATGTGGGTGATCGTTCGGGTTCATAACAGATCCACGAACAGTTGGGCGCTTGCCTAACCAGCGTGAACGACCTGCTTTACCGATGTTAACAAGTTCATGTTCAAGATTTCCTACTTGACCAATTGTCGCACGGCAAGTTGCTAGAATGTAACGAGTTTCACCAGACTTCAATCGAACAAGTACATACTCGCCTTCTTTACCTAAAAGCTGTGCTTCTGCACCGGCTGAACGTACTAATTGACCACCTTTACCTGGCTTCAATTCGATATTATGAATAACTGTACCAACAGGGATGTTCTTAAGTGGTAATGCATTCCCAACTTTGATATCAGCTTCCGGACCTGATTCAATCATTAATCCAACCTTAAGACCTTTCGGTGCTAAAATATAACGCTTTTCACCATCAACATAATGAATAAGTGCGATATTCGCTGAACGGTTAGGATCATACTCGATTGTAGCAACGCGTCCTGGAATTCCATCTTTATTACGCTTAAAGTCAATCACACGGTATTGACGCTTATGTCCGCCACCTTGATGACGTACAGTTAATTTACCTTGGTTATTGCGTCCACCTTTTTTGTGTAAAGGGGCAAGCAATGACTTTTCTGGTTTGTCTGTAGTGATCTCTGCATAATCTAATACAGACATACCACGACGACCGGCACTGGTTGGTTTATACTTCTTTACCGCCATCTTTAATTCCCTCCTTCACTAGTAGTTCTTAAACACCTTCAAAGAATTCTAACTCTTTGCTATCTGCTGACAATGTAACAATCGCTTTTTTACGACGAGCAGTAAAACCTGTATAACGACCAAAACGTTTAGATTTACCTTTGTAATTTTGCGTATTCACATTATCAACCTTCACATCAAAGATCTCTTCGATTGCATCTTTAATTTGAGTTTTGTTTGCTCGAACGTCCACTTCAAACGTGTATTTCTTTTCACTCATTAAATCTGTTGAACGTTCTGTAATTACAGGGCGCTTAATGATATCACGAGCGTTTGACATTACGCAAGCACCTCCTCTACCTTTTCAACGGCACCTTTCGTTATGACAAGCTTATCATGCTTTAATAGATCAAGAACGTTAATTCCGTCTGCTGAAACAAAAGTAACGCCTGGGATATTACGAGCAGATAATGCAACTTGCTCATTGTAGTCAGCTGTTACGACTAGCACTTTACGATCAGCTGAAATATTAGCAAGTACTGACTTCATTTCCTTTGTCTTCGGAGCATCGAATGCAAGCTCTTCAAGAACAATAATCTCTTCTGCTTTTACCTTACTTGAAAGAGCAGATTTAATCGCTAAGCGACGAACTTTCTTTGGAAGGCTGTAGCTGTAGCTACGAGGAGTCGGTCCAAATACAACTCCACCACCAACCCATTGTGGAGAACGGATTGACCCTTGGCGAGCGCGTCCAGTTCCCTTTTGACGCCATGGCTTACGACCACCACCACGTACTTCAGAACGTCCTTTTGTTTTATGTGTACCTTGACGAAGAGATGCTTGTTGCATAACTACTGCGTCATGAAGCACACTGTTATTTGGTTCAATACCAAATACCGAATCATTTAATTCAACATCTCCAACTTGAGATCCACTTTGATTAAATAAAGCTACTTTTGGCATGATGTGTCCTCCTTTCTGTCAATCTTATTTTGCTTTAATCGCACTTTGAACTTCTACGTAACTTTTCTTAGCTCCAGGAACATTTCCTTTCACTAGTAGCAAGTTGCGCTCTGTGTCCACTTTAACGATTTCTAGATTTTGTACTGTAATTTGCTCTCCACCCATACGTCCAGGAAGAAGCTTCCCTTTAAATACACGGTTCGGATCAACTGGACCCATTGAACCAGGACGACGATGATAACGAGAACCATGGGACATTGGTCCACGAGATTGATTGTGACGCTTAATCGCACCTTGGAATCCTTTACCTTTAGAAGTACCTGTCACATCAACTGTGTCACCTTCTGCAAATGTATCTACCTTAACTTCTTGACCAACTTCATAATCGTCAAGATTAACGTTACGGATTTCCTTGATGAAGCGCTTAGGAGCCGTGTTTGCTTTAGCAGCATGGCCTTCAGCTGGCTTGTTGACATTTGCTTTCTTTTGATCAGCAAATCCGATTTGGATAGCTTCATATCCATCAGAGTCAACCGTCTTCTTTTGAAGAACTACGTTTGGCTCTGCTTCAATAACTGTAACCGGGATTACTTCACCATTCTCAGCAAATACTTGTGTCATACCAATTTTTCTACCTAAGATTCCTTTGGACATCCGTTACACCTCCTATTATTGTTCAGTTTATTTTGCCATTTTCATATCATTAAATGAGAAACAGCCTTCTCATCAAAATGTTTATAGCTTAATTTCAATGTCCACACCAGATGGTAAATCAAGACGCATTAGCGCATCTACCGTTTGCGGTGTAGGATTCACAATGTCAATCAAACGCTTATGTGTGCGCATTTCAAATTGCTCACGAGAATCTTTGTACTTATGCACAGCACGTAAAACCGTGTAAACAGACTTTTCAGTTGGTAGTGGGATCGGACCCGATACACTAGCACCAGAACGTTTTGCTGTTTCTACAATCTTCTCTGCTGATTGATCAAGGACTCTGTGATCATATGCTTTCAAACGAATGCGAATCTTTTGTTTTGCCATAATAGCCCCTCCTTTATCGTCCATTTTATAAACAGACATACTCTGCGAAAATTTCCTACACCCTGCCATGGCAAAGGAGCCGGGTGTGTCAGCAACCTTTCGCTTCATCGCTGTCAGTGACCAACGTTCACCATTATACACAAAAATAAAAACCAGTGCAAGTGAAGAACCTACGCTGATCACACCTTATCTATTATAATAGTCTCAAATACAAAAAGCAATGTTTTATTCAAGAAATCACAAATTTCTTCGTTACCATATGTTTCATGGTACAATACATTATCGTATCGTAAAAAATGATCATAGACGGAGGCAGCAAAGAATGAAGCAATCAACGAAGCTTTTGTGGACTTTATCTATTGCGCAATTTCTTATTATGCAAGTATGGTTTAATTTTTCTTCTATTATACCTGTCTTAGAAAGCGAATGGATGTTAACAGCAACTCAAGCTGGTATCATTATCGCTTTTTTTCATATTGGATACGTTCTAGCTATTATTATTTACAGTTTCTTTCTATCTGCATATAACCCAAAGTACATTATCGTAATTGGGGCTCTAATTGCAGGTGTATCCGGGGTATTGTTCCCGCTTCTAGCTAATGGATTTTGGACAGCAGTCATTTTACGAACAGTAACAGGAATTGGTGTTGCGGGGATATACGTTCCCGGTATGAAGCTAGTATCTCAATTATTCCCACCCTCGACTCTCGGGAAGGCAATGGGGATCTATGTTGGGTCACTTGTCATCGGCTCAGGATTTTCATTACTCATTTCAGGATTTCTTATTTCTTCTATTGGCTGGAAAGGTGTCATACTGTTAACCTCTGTGTTTAGCTTAATCGCTGGTTTCGTTGTTTTCATGACAAAGATACCCCAGATTCCTTCTACACCTCTAGTCATTTCTAAACAATTAATACAACGAGTATTTCGAAAAAGGAACGTCCTCATAAACGGAGGATATGCCGCTCACTGTTGGGAGTTATATGCGATGTGGTCATGGATAGGTCCTTTTTTAGTCTATTACTTTACCGTTCATGGTGTTCAAACAACAAATGCGATTAACTACGGAAATATATTAGCTTCCTTTATCATCATGCTAGGCGGATTCGCTTCTTATATCGGAGGAAAAATTTCTGATCGATTCGGGAGAGGAACAACATCAACGTGGTTTCTTGTGACAAGCATTAGTTATTCGATAATTATCGGTTGGCTTACATCCTTACCGATTGCATTCATGGTTATTCTTTTAATTGTATATGGTTTCAGTATTATTGCAGACTCACCCATTTACAACACAGCGATTACTGAAGTAACGGATCTAGAGTTAACAGGCTTAGCTTTAGGAATTCAATCTATTCTTGGGTTTTCAGCTACTGTATTCGCTCCATTGTTCTTTGGAATCGTCCTAGACTATTATTCATGGGGAGCTGCCTTTACGACTATTGGTCTTCTTTCCTTGATCGCACCAGTCTGTATGACTGCTTTCAAAAGAATAGAAAAAACTCCTGTCACATGACAGGAGTTTTCTTCAAATAGACATTAATTATTTTTGAATTGAAGCAACAACGCCGGCACCAACTGTACGTCCACCCTCACGGATAGAGAACTTTGTACCTTCTTCGATTGCGATTGGAGCGATAAGCTCAACCGTCATTTCGATGTTGTCACCAGGCATTACCATCTCAACACCTTCTGGAAGTTGAACGATTCCAGTTACGTCAGTTGTACGGAAGTAGAACTGAGGACGGTAGTTTGAGAAGAATGGAGTATGACGTCCACCCTCTTCTTTTGAAAGAACATAAACTTCAGCTTTGAAGTTTGTGTGTGGTGTAATAGAACCTGGCTTTGCAAGTACTTGACCACGTTGTACTTCTTCACGGCTTACACCACGAAGTAACGCACCAATGTTATCTCCAGCTTCTGCATAGTCAAGAAGCTTACGGAACATTTCTACTCCAGTACAAGTTGTTTTTTGAGCATCTTCTGTAATACCGATGATTTCAATTTCATCACCAACATTTAATTGTCCACGCTCAACACGACCAGTAGCAACTGTACCACGACCAGTGATTGAGAATACATCCTCAACTGGCATCATGAATGGTTTCTCGTTGTCACGCTCAGGAGTTGGGATGTAGCTATCAACAGCTTCCATAAGCTCGATGATTTTCGCTTCCCATGCAGCATCTCCTTCTAGTGCTTTAAGAGCAGAACCTTGAATAACAGGAACATCGTCACCAGGGAAATCGTACTCAGAAAGAAGGTCACGTACTTCCATTTCTACTAACTCAAGTAATTCTTCGTCATCAACCATGTCACACTTGTTTAAGAATACAACAAGGTAAGGAACACCTACTTGACGAGATAATAGAATGTGCTCACGAGTTTGAGGCATTGGACCATCAGCAGCAGATACTACTAGGATACCTCCATCCATTTGTGCAGCACCAGTGATCATGTTCTTAACGTAGTCTGCGTGTCCTGGGCAGTCAACGTGTGCATAGTGACGACTTTCAGTTTCGTACTCAACGTGAGCAGTTGAGATTGTGATTCCACGCTCACGCTCTTCCGGAGCACCGTCAATAGCGTCATACGCCATTGCAGTACCTTTACCAGATTGCTTAGCTAATACTGTTGTAATTGCAGCAGTTAAAGTTGTTTTACCGTGGTCAACGTGTCCAATTGTACCAATGTTGGCATGTGTTTTGGAACGGTCGAATTTTTCTTTAGCCATGATTCATTTCCTCCCTTAATTAAGAAAAGTATAAGTATTTTATGGGTAAGAAAGGTGCGTACCCATTGTAGAATATCACCTTTCTTAGCTTACAACAAACATCATGTCGAAACAATTCCTAAACGAAAAATTATTCGCCAGTTTGCTTCTTAATAATTTCTTCAGCAACACTCTTAGGCACTTCTTCATAATGATCAAAGAACATTGAGTAAGTTCCACGACCTTGAGTACGCGAACGAAGTGAAGTTGCATAACCAAACATTTCTGCTAAAGGAACAAACGCTTTAACGATTTGTGCGTTTCCGCGCGCTTCCATTCCTTCAACGCGTCCACGACGTGCTGTAACGTCACCCATTACATCACCCATGTACTCTTCTGGAATAACAACTTCTACTTTCATAAGTGGCTCAAGTAGTACAGGACTACATTTTGATTTAGCATTCTTAAGTGCCATAGAAGCGGCAATCTTAAATGCCATCTCACTCGAGTCAACATCATGATATGAACCATCATAAAGTTTCGCTTTAAGGTCAATAACTGGATATCCAGCAATCATACCATTTTGCATAGACTCTTTAATACCAGCTTCAACAGAACTGATATATTCACGAGGAACCGCACCACCGACAATCGCATTTTCGAATTCGAAGCCTGCGCCTTCTTCATTTGGAGAGAATTCTACCCAAACGTGACCGAATTGTCCACGACCACCAGATTGACGGACAAACTTTCCTTCTACTTGAGCTGATTGTCTAATTGTTTCACGATACGATACTTGTGGAGCACCAACGTTAGCTTCTACTTTAAACTCACGCTTCATACGGTCAACGATAATGTCAAGGTGAAGCTCACCCATACCAGAGATAATCGTTTGACCTGTTTCTTCGTTCGTTTCAGTATGGAACGTCGGATCCTCTTCAGCTAGCTTAGCTAATGCAATTCCCATCTTATCTTGGTCAGCCTTTGATTTCGGCTCAACAGATAGTGAGATAACAGGCTCAGGGAATTCCATAGATTCAAGAATAACAAGATTCTTCTCATCACATAGAGTATCCCCAGTAGATGTGTCTTTCAAACCTACTGCTGCTGCAATATCACCAGAGTACACAGTAGAGATCTCTTCACGAGAGTTCGCATGCATTTGTAGGATACGGCCTACACGCTCACGCTTATCCTTAGTAGAGTTCTTTACATATGAACCTGAATCTAATGTTCCTGAATATACGCGGAAGAATGTTAATTTACCAACGAATGGATCTGTCATAACCTTAAATGCTAATGCAGAGAAAGGCTGATCATCACCCGGTTCGCGTGTTACTTCTTCTTCTGTTTCAGGTACTGTACCTTTAATTGCTGGTACATCTAGAGGTGATGGAAGATAATCAAGTACAGCATCTAGCATTAACTGAACACCTTTGTTCTTAAATGCAGATCCACAAAGTACTGGGTAAAATTCTACATTACACGTACCTTTACGAATCGCTGCTTTTAATTCATCTTTTGTTAGTTCTTCACCTTCTAAATACTTCATCATGAGCTCTTCATCTAGTTCAGCTACCGCTTCAACAAGTTGCTCATGTAATTCTTGCGCTTTGTCCTTATACTCATCAGGAATTTCTTTCGCTTCCGTACGAGTACCAAGGTCATCTTCATAGAAGTACGCAACCATATCAATTAAATCGATAATACCGTTAAAATCATCTTCAGCTCCAATTGGTAATTGGATTGGGTGAGCATTCGCTTGAAGTCGGTCACGAAGCGTCCCTACTGAATAAAGGAAATCAGCACCTGTTTTGTCCATTTTGTTAATGAACACAATACGCGGTACTCCGTATGTTGTCGCTTGACGCCATACAGTTTCTGTTTGCGGTTCAACACCTGATTGAGCATCAAGTACCGCTACAGCTCCATCTAATACACGTAATGAACGTTCTACTTCAACTGTAAAATCGACGTGCCCTGGAGTATCAATGATATTAATACGATGGTCTTTCCACTGTGCTGTTGTCGCAGCAGAAGTGATCGTGATACCACGCTCTTGCTCCTGTGCCATCCAGTCCATTTGTGAAGCACCTTCGTGAGTTTCACCAATTTTGTGAATACGTCCAGTGTAGAAAAGAATACGCTCCGTTGTTGTTGTTTTACCAGCATCAATGTGAGCCATGATCCCGATATTTCGCGTATCTTTCAAGGAGAACTCTCTTGCCATAATGTCTTTCTCCTTCCTAATTCAAAGTTTATTAATAGTTTAATCTTACCAACGATAGTGAGCGAATGCTTTGTTCGCTTCTGCCATCTTATGAGTATCTTCACGCTTCTTAACAGAAGCACCTGTGTTGTTCGCAGCATCTAGGATTTCATTAGCAAGACGTTCTTCCATCGTCTTTTCTCCACGTAAACGTGAATAATTGACTAACCAACGAAGACCTAATGTTGTACGACGCTCAGGCTTAACCTCAATTGGTACTTGATAGTTTGCACCACCAACACGGCGAGCCTTAACTTCAAGAACTGGCATAATGTTTTTAAGTGCTTGATCAAATACTTCCATTGGATCGTTACCACTACGCTCCTTCACAAGTTCAAATGCATTGTAAAGAATCGTTTGTGCTTTACCACGCTTACCATCTTCCATAATACGGTTGATAAGACGTGTAACAAGCTTAGATTTGTAAATCGGATCAGGTAATACATCACGACGAGCGACTGGTCCTTTACGAGGCATAATTCCCCCTCCTTTCCATTCTCATTTATTATTTCTTAGGACGCTTCGTACCATACTTAGAGCGACCTTGCATACGATCTTGAACACCAGCAGTATCTAACGCACCACGAACAATATGGTAACGAACCCCTGGTAAGTCTTTTACACGTCCTCCACGGATAAGAACAACGCTGTGCTCTTGAAGGTTGTGACCAATACCTGGGATATATGCTGTTACTTCGATTTGATTCGTTAAACGTACACGAGCATATTTACGAAGAGCTGAGTTTGGCTTCTTCGGTGTCATTGTACCAACACGCGTACACACGCCACGTTTTTGTGGTGATGAAAGGTTTGTTTGTGACTTTTTGAAACTATTATAACCTTTGTTAAGTGCTGGCGAGTCAGACTTTTTAGACTTTGCTACACGACCTTTACGAATTAACTGATTAATAGTAGGCATCTTTTTTTCCTCCTCTCTCATACTGAATTAAGACCACTGATCCTGGTGGATCATCTTTAGACAAAAGGAAAGTTTTTGCCATCCGGATGGCCCCGTCTGGCAAAAACATATTTATTTCCTTAAAGCTACAGTGGCTGCACCGACCTCGATGTCAGCAGCCTTTCCAAGTCGCTTCATCGAGTCGACATATACTAATGGGACTTGCTTCTCCTTAGCTAATGCCTCAACCTTATAGATTACACGGTACTCCGCATCTTTTGCTATTAATACTTCAGAAACAATTCCATCATCAAGCGCCTTAAGGGTTTGTTTTGTCCCTATAATTAGGTTATTAGCCTGTAAAACTTTTTCATAAGACATGAATGATCCTCCAAAGCAACAGGTTTATCAGGCACACTTTGATATATTAACACTTTGATCTATCACGTGTCAACGTTTCTTTTAGAGGTTATTCAAAAAAGGTATCCTTTAAGCAATGAGCGTAGCCGCTGTATTTTTTAAATGTCTTGTGGTGAGCGCTTTGCTCACCACAAGACTACTAACGAACAGATCCATCATCACCATTAGATTTTCTTGAACAAGTCTTCAACAAAATTTATTCGTGTGTTAGAGCTTCTTCAGCCACGAATTCATCCGTCACTTCTGGCTGTTCTTCATCATACTTAGAACGGATCGCTAAATTACGATAACGATTCATTCCTGTCCCAGCTGGGACAAGCTTTCCGATGATAACATTTTCCTTGAGACCTAATAACTCATCACGCTTTCCTTTAATCGCTGCATCGGTTAAGACACGAGTTGTTTCTTGGAAGGAAGCAGCAGATAAGAATGAGTCTGTTTCAAGAGATGCTTTTGTAATACCAAGCAAGACAGGCTTCCCAGTAGCAGGTCGCTTACGATCAAGCAGTACTTTTTTGTTTTCATCGTTAAATTGCTGAATCTCAATTAACGAACCAGGCAAAACAGCCGTTTCACCTGCGTCAACGACACGTACTTTACGTAGCATTTGACGAACCATCACTTCTACGTGCTTGTCACCGATTTCTACCCCTTGCATTCGATAAACCTTCTGCACTTCTCTTAAAAGGTACTCTTGAACACCATTCATACCTTTCACTTTCAGAAGTTCTTTCGGATCAATGGAACCTTCTGTAATAGGCTCACCAGCTTGAACGACGTCACCCACTGTCACTTTCAGCCTAGAACCATAAGGGATCGCATAATTCTTCGTTTCCATTTCACTCTTAATAACGACTTCGCGCTTATCGCCTTCTTTGACGTCAATAATTTCTCCATCAATTTCAGTAATAACAGCTTGCCCTTTAGGGTTACGTGCTTCAAACAATTCTTGGATACGCGGAAGACCTTGTGTAATATCGTCTCCTGCAACCCCACCAGTATGGAATGTACGCATTGTAAGCTGTGTACCCGGTTCACCGATTGATTGAGCAGCGATAATTCCAACTGCTTCCCCTACTTCGACATCACTACCGGTCGCTAAATTACGCCCGTAACACTTCTTACACACACCGTGGCGTGTATCACATGTAAACACAGAGCGAATCGTCACTTCTTCTATATCAGCTTCAATGATTTGCTTCGCAATGTCCTCATGGATAAGTTCATTTCTTGCTACTAACACTTCACCTGTTTCAGGATGCTTAACCGTCTTAAAGGCTACACGACCAACTAAACGGTCATATAGATCTTCGATAACTTCATTACCCTCTTTAATGGCTTTCACTTCTAAGCCACGGTCTGTTCCACAGTCATCAGAACGGACGATAACATCTTGAGCAACATCAACGAGTCGACGTGTTAAGTAACCTGAATCGGCTGTCTTAAGAGCTGTATCCGCAAGACCTTTACGCGCTCCATGTGTGGAGATAAAGTATTCCAATACGGTTAACCCTTCACGGAAGCTTGATTTAATCGGTAATTCAATAATTCGTCCAGATGGATTCGCCATTAATCCACGCATACCTGCAAGCTGTGTGAAGTTAGAGGCATTACCACGGGCACCTGAATCACTCATCATAAAGATTGGGTTACTACGATCCAACGTACCCATTAGCTTACTTTGAATAACGTCCTTCGCTTCACTCCAGATTGAGATGACGCGATCATAGCGTTCCTCTTCAGTAATTAAACCACGACGGAATTGCTTTTGTACTTTATCAACTTTCTTTTCAGCATCAGCTAAAATTTCTTTCTTCTCAGCTAATACAACAATATCAGCGACACCTACTGTAATACCAGCGCGTGTAGAATATTTAAATCCAAGCTCCTTCATACGATCAAGCATTTTAGATGTTTCAGCAATCGCAAACTTCTTAAATACTTCAGCAATAACAAGACCTAGGAAGCCTTTCTTAAATGGTTCAACTAATTCATTTTCAGCAAAGTGCTTCTTCACATCTGTCGAGCTTGGCACAATATATTTATCAGGTGTTGCTACTTCTAAATTCATCAACGTTGACTCATTCACATAAGGGAACGAACCAGGTAAGATCTCATTAAAAATTAGCTTTCCAACAGTTGTTAAGAGCAACTTATCATATTGATCATCTCTAAATGTTGTTTTCCCTAGTGATTGAACAGGGATAGCAACACGACTGTGTAAATGTACAAAGCCATTCTGATAAGCAATCAACGCTTCGTTAGTATCCTTAAAGACAGATCCCTCACCAATCGCATCTTTACGCTCCATCGTTAAATAATAGTTTCCTAAAACCATATCTTGAGATGGCGTAACGACTGGCTTACCATCTTTCGGATTCAAAATGTTCTGAGCAGCTAACATTAAAATACGAGCTTCTGCTTGCGCTTCTGCTGATAATGGTACGTGCACAGCCATCTGATCTCCGTCAAAGTCAGCGTTATACGCTGTACATACAAGAGGATGTAATCTAATCGCACGTCCTTCTACCAATGTTGGTTCAAACGCTTGAATACCAAGACGGTGTAATGTAGGTGCACGATTCAATAGTACCGGATGCTCACGAATCACTTCTTCAAGTACATCCCAAACCTCTGGATGAACGCGCTCCACTTTACGTTTCGCACTCTTAATGTTATGAGCTAACCCCTTGCTTACTAATTCCTTCATAACAAACGGCTTAAAGAGCTCAAGTGCCATTTCCTTCGGTAGACCACATTGATACATCTTTAAATTCGGTCCTACAACGATTACCGAACGACCAGAATAGTCAACACGTTTCCCTAATAAGTTTTGACGGAAACGTCCTTGCTTTCCTTTTAACATATGGGAAAGAGACTTCAACGGACGATTACCAGGTCCAGTAACTGGACGACCACGACGACCGTTATCAATTAACGCATCAACCGCTTCTTGAAGCATTCGTTTTTCATTTTGGACAATAATATTAGGTGCCCCTAAATCCAATAAACGCTTTAATCGGTTATTACGATTAATAACACGACGGTATAAATCGTTTAAATCAGATGTAGCAAATCGACCACCATCTAATTGTACCATTGGTCGTAGCTCTGGCGGGATAACAGGCAACACATCAAGAATCATCCATGATGGTTCGTTCCCTGAATTACGAAACGCTTCTAGTACTTCTAAACGCTTAATCGCTCGTGTACGACGTTGCCCCTGCGCAGTGACAAGCTCCTCTTTCAATAGCGAAACTTCTTTTTCAAGATCAATATCCGCAAGTAGCTTACGAATCGCTTCGGCACCCATTTGAGCTTGGAATGAACGACCATACTTATCACGATACGTACGGTATTCTTTTTCAGATAGCAACTGCTTCTTTTCAAGCGCTGTATCACCTGGATCTGTAACAACATACGAGGCAAAATAAATGACCTCTTCTAAAGAACGAGGAGACATATCTAATACTAACCCCATTCGACTTGGTATTCCTTTGAAATACCAAATATGCGATACAGGAGCAGCGAGTTCAATATGACCCATACGCTCACGGCGAACCTTCGCTCGTGTTACTTCCACACCACAACGGTCACAGACAACACCTTTGTAGCGTACACGTTTATACTTTCCACAGTGGCATTCCCAATCTTTTGTCGGACCAAAAATACGCTCACAGAAAAGCCCGTCTTTCTCTGGCTTTAAAGTACGGTAGTTAATGGTTTCTGGCTTTTTAACTTCTCCTCTTGACCAAGAACGAATCTTCTTTGGTGAAGCAAGACCAATTTTCATATATTCGAAGTTGTTTACATCTATCAAGGGGCTAACCTCCCTTTTGGTTTCCGGATCAATTCAATTGCCAATCATTCAACTATAATGAGACTGAGACAGTTCTGGGAACTAGTTACCTAACTAGCCCCCAAAATGTCCATTAAACGTTCGATTCACTTGATTCAAAATTTAGGTTAAGCTTCTCACTCGCTTGATCGTCTTCATCATCAAGCTCTCTCATTTCAATTTCTTCTTCATTGCTCGAGAGCATTTTCACATCCATACCTAACGATTGAAGCTCTTTAATTAATACTTTAAATGACTCTGGTACACCTGGTTCAGGAACATTTTCGCCTTTAACAATCGCTTCGTACGTTTTCACACGTCCAACAACATCATCTGATTTCACTGTTAAGATTTCTTGAAGGGTGTATGCAGCACCATATGCTTCTAGTGCCCAAACCTCCATCTCACCAAAACGCTGTCCACCAAACTGTGCTTTACCACCTAATGGTTGTTGGGTAACGAGTGAGTACGGCCCAGTAGAACGAGCATGCAACTTGTCATCAACATGTGCGCCAATTTAATCATATACATAATACCAACAGACACTCGGTTATCAAACGGATCACCAGTACGTCCATCATAAAGGATCGTTTTACCGTCACGAGCAAGACCCGCTTCTTCTAACGTATCCCACACATCATCCTCACTCGCACCGTCAAATACTGGTGAAGCAACATGAATACCTAGTTTCCTTGCAGCCATACCTAAGTGAAGCTCAAGTACTTGCCCAATATTCATACGTGATGGTACCCCTAATGGGTTTAACATGATGTCAATTGGTGTTCCATCTGGTAAATAAGGCATATCTTCTTCAGGAAGAATTCGTGATATAACCCCTTTGTTACCGTGACGTCCAGCCATTTTGTCCCCTTCATGAATTTTACGCTTCTGTACAATGTAAACACGTACAAGCTGATTCACACCCGGAGGTAATTCATCGCCATCTTCACGATTAAATATTTTCACATCAAGGACAATTCCATCACCACCATGAGGTGCTCGAAGCGACGTATCACGAACTTCACGAGCCTTTTCACCGAAGATCGCATGTAATAAACGCTCTTCTGCTGTCAATTCCGTTACACCTTTTGGCGTTACTTTACCGACAAGAATGTCTCCATCCTTCACTTCAGCACCGACACGAATAATTCCACGTTCATCAAGATTTCTTAACGCATCTTCACCAACATTCGGAATATCACGAGTGATTTCCTCAGGACCTAATTTAGTATCGCGTGCTTCTGACTCATATTCTTCAATGTGGACAGATGTATAAACATCATCTTTCACAAGACGCTCACTCAAAATAATGGCATCCTCATAGTTGTACCCTTCCCAAGTCATAAACCCGACTAGCACATTACGTCCTAGTGCCATTTCGCCTTGTTCCATTGAAGGACCGTCAGCTAAGATTTCACGTTTCTCAACAACATTACCTTCCGCAACAATCGGACGTTGATTGTAACTAGTACCTTGGTTCGAACGGACAAACTTTTGTAATCGATATTTGTCTAAATCACCTTTGACTTCTTTACCGTCAACCTCTTCTAATCGACGTACCCAAATTTCTTTCGCTGTCACTCGCTCAACAATACCCTTCGTCTTCGAAACAATTGCAGCACCGGAATCTTTCGCTGAAACGTGTTCCATACCTGTTCCAACAAACGGCGCTTCAGGGACAAGCAATGGTACCGCTTGACGTTGCATGTTCGCTCCCATTAATGCTCGGTTAGAGTCATCGTTTTCTAGGAACGGAATACACGATGTCGCCGCTGAAACAACTTGTTTTGGTGATACATCCATATAATCAATACGTTCACGTGGAACAACTGTATTTTCACCACGGAAACGAGCAATAATATTATCATTCACAAATGACCCATCATCTTTTAAGATGCATTCGCCTGTGCAACAACGTAGTTATCTTCTTCGTCAGCCGTTAAGTAGTCGATCTGATCGGTAACTTTACCCGTATCAGGGTCTACACGACGATAAGGTGTTTCCATAAATCCAAACTCATTCACCTTAGCATAAGAAGATAACGAGTTAATAAGACCAATATTAGGACCTTCTGGTGTTTCAATCGGACACATACGACCATAGTGAGAATAGTGAACGTCACGCACTTCAAAGCCAGCACGTTCACGAGTCAATCCACCTGGTCCTAGCGCTGAAAGACGACGTTTATGAGTTAACTCTGCCAACGGATTCGTTTGATCCATAAACTGAGATAACTGCGAGCTACCAAAGAACTCCTTAATAGAAGCAATGACCGGACGAATATTAATAAGCGCTTGTGGTGTGATCATGTTCGGATCTTGAATAGACATCCGTTCACGAACAACACGCTCCATACGTGATAAACCAATACGGAACTGGTTCTGTAAAAGCTCTCCAACTGAACGAAGTCTACGGTTTCCTAAATGATCAATATCATCTGTGTCACCGACACTGTGTAATAAATTAAAGAAATAGTTAATAGAAGCGATAATATCTGAAGGTGTAATATGCTTCACTTCACGCTCTACTAATCCATTACCAATAACTCGAATAGTATTCTCTCCATCTTGATCATCTGGTGCATAAATTAAGATTGACTGAATATCAATCTCAGCATCTTCAACAACCCCACCAGATGCGCGTACACGGCGGAAGCCTACGTTGTTTTCAAGATAAGGAAGTATACGATCTAACGTACGTCGATCTAATAACGTTCCTTCTTCAGCAATCACTTCACCTGTTTCAGGATCAATCAGCGTTTCTGCTAGACGCTGATTAAATAAGCGGTTCTTTATATGAAGCTTTTTGTTGATTTTATAGCGACCAACATTAGCTAAATCATATCTTTTAGGGTCAAAGAAACGCGAATCAAGTAAGCTCTTCGCATTCTCAACAGTTGGCGGTTCACCCGGACGAAGGCGCTCGTAAATTTCTAAAAGTGCCTTTTCTGTCCCGTCTGTATTATCCTTCTCCAACGAATTACGAAGATACTCATCTTCCCCTAATAAATCAATGATCTCTTGATCAGATCCAAAACCTAACGCACGCACTAGAACTGTAACAGGCACCTTTCGCGTACGATCAATTCGAACGTAAACGATATCTTTCGCATCTGTTTCAAGCTCTAACCATGCCCCACGATTCGGAATAACAGTTGCTGTAAAACCTTTTTTACCGTTTTTGTCCGTTTTTTGACTGTAGTAAACACTTGGCGAACGAACAAGCTGTGAAACAATGACACGTTCTGCTCCATTTATAACAAACGTACCCGTCTCAGTCATTAATGGAAAATCTCCCATAAAGACTTCTTGTTCCTTGACCTCCCCAGTCTCTTTATTAATCAATCGAACCTTCACTCGTAATGGTGCTGCATAAGTGACATCACGTTCTTTTGATTCATCGACTGGATATTTCGGCTCTCCAAGACTATAGTCAATAAATTCTAGGACTAAATTTCCTGTGAAGTCTTGAATAGGAGAAATATCTTGGAACATTTCCCTTAATCCCTCATCAAGAAACCACTGATAGGATGCTGTTTGAATCTCGATTAAATTCGGCAGCTCCAACACTTCATTAATTCTTGCATAACTTCTTCGCTGGCGGTGGCGTCCATACTGAACTAGTTGACCTGTCAACTGATTCACCCCTCAAATCTGGCGTTATAGTATCTAAAAACAATCAAATCTCTTCATCTTCAATTTCATTATATAATGAAGGGAAATGAATGATTTTTAAGATTCACACAAAAATGCGCACACACAATTATGTACGTTTCCCTACGATTACTCCAGTATAACCACATTTATCCAAGTCTATTCATCAAAAAAGTCTTGACTTTCTTGAACGATTTGATCTAAAAATAGGTAGTTATACGCATTAAATAACAATATCACAAAAGACAAGTCAGGTCAAACTTTTTTTGCTAATAAAATAAAGTAACCTTTTTTCTTTACGACAACTTCAACTGAATTAAATAATTGTTTTAAACGTTCAATTGCAGAAGGGGCTCCTTGCTTTTTTTGAATAACAACCCATAACTCACCTTGTTCCCTAAGTAATGATGATGCCTGTTCAAAGATGGTATGAACCACTTTTTTTCCTGCACGTATCGGTGGGTTGGTCACAATAGCAGCGAAAGTGCCTTTAACCTGCGTAAGGCAGTCACTTTTGTAAATCTCAACATTTCCGCATCGGTTACGTTTGGCATTATCCTTAGCCAGGGCAAGCGCTCTTTCATTCACATCAACCATATGAACCACCCTTGACGAGTCCATGGACGCAACCGAAAGTCCAATCGGCCCATAGCCACACCCTACATCAACAATGTCACCCGCAAATGACGGCATCTCAAATGTTTCAATTAATAACCTACTTCCAAAATCGATCCCTTCTTTCGAAAAGACACCTCGGTCAGACGCAAATAGAAAGTCCTTACCCTTTAAATTGACCGACCATTCCTTCACATCACTTTCGACAGTCGGCTTCTCACTATAATAATGATCTGACAATGTTCGCTTATCCTCCTTTTCTTATACGGGTTGTTCAAAAAGGAAGATTTTTCTCCTTATTTGAATGCCTCCGAAGCAATGAGAGTAGTCGCTATATCTCTTAAAAGCCTTGTGTCGATTGCATTTCAGCTCAAGACCATAGCGAACCAAGCCATCACCATATTGTTCGATGCTTTACTTATAAATCTTGATTATATTGAAAAAGACTCGCAAATGCGAGTCTCCTTTCATATCACCATTAAACTTACTTAACTTCTACTGAAGCACCAGCTTCTTCAAGCTTAGCTTTCGCTTCTTCAGCTTCTTCTTTCGCAACGCCTTCTTTAATTGGAGCTGGAGCACCATCAACAAGCGCCTTCGCTTCTTTAAGACCAAGACCAGTAAGCTCACGAACAACTTTGATAACATTGATCTTAGAACCACCAGCTGATTCAAGAACAACGTCAAACTCAGTTTGCTCAGCGCCACCAGCGTCTCCGCCAGCTGCCGCTACAGCTACAGGAGCTGCTGCTGTTACACCAAATTCTTCTTCAATTGCTTTAACTAGGTCGTTAAGCTCTAATACTGACATTTCTTTAATCGCTTCAATGATTTGTTCTTTACTCATGATTTAAATCCTCCTATTTATTGGTTTTATTTCGAATCGAGCTA
The DNA here is from genome assembly GCF_000513115.1 of Halalkalibacter hemicellulosilyticusJCM 9152. Classification (GTDB taxonomy): domain Bacteria; phylum Bacillota; class Bacilli; order Bacillales; family Bacillaceae_D; genus Halalkalibacter; species Halalkalibacter hemicellulosilyticus. The sequence goes on along the minus strand of NZ_BAUU01000020.1, from coordinate 23,112 downwards.
TACGATTAATAATCGCATTTCACTAAGCACTATTAAGCGCCTTGTTCTTCCTTTTGATCGGCAACGGCCTTTGTAGCCAACGCGAAGTTGCGAACTGGTGCTTGAAGAACATTCGCAAGCATAGAAAGAAGTCCTTCTCTTGATGGAAGTTCTGCAAGAGCCTTCACTTCCGCAACAGAAACAACTTTACCTTCAAGAACACCTGCTTTAATTTCTAACGCTTCATGTTCCTTAGCAAAGTTATTCAACACTTTCGCCGGAGCGATAACATCTTCTTCACTAAAGGCAATCGCAGTCGGACCTACCAATTGCTCATCAAGCTCTGTAAGTCCCGCTTCAGCTGTCGCACGACGAGCTAACGTATTCTTATATACTTTAAATTCTACTCCAGCTTCACGAAGTTGTTTACGTAGCTCTGTCACTTCTGCAACATTTAGACCACGATAATCAACAACAACCGTCGCTTTACTATCACGAAGCTTAGTCGCAATCGTTGAAACAACCTGTTTCTTCTGTTCTAATACACTCATCCTTACACCTCCTATTATGCTGTCCTATACCGTTCAAGCATAAAAAGTGCCCTCATGTAGACATGAGGGCACACAAACACAGTTTATTATCTGCATCTATTGCTTACCTCGGTAGGCGATTAAGTGCAAAGCACTCCTACTGTCTACGGTATGACTTTTAAATTTTAGCGTATCTGTTATGACACTTTAATCAGTATACAGACACGAATGAATGAAGTCAATCTTTATTTTGCAAAAGCTGTTGCGTTCACACGCACACCCGGTCCCATTGTTGAAGCGACAGCAACATTCTTCATGTACGTTCCTTTAGCTGCTGAAGGCTTTGCTTTTACTAATGTTTCAATGATCGTCTTGAAGTTTTCAACAAGCTTCTCTGATTCAAATGAAACTTTACCAATCGGAACATGAACGTTCCCAGCTTTATCAACACGGTATTCAACCTTACCCGCTTTGATCTCATTAACAGCCTTAGAAACATCAAATGTTACCGTACCAGTCTTAGGGTTCGGCATTAAACCTTTTGGCCCCAACACACGACCTAGCTTACCAACTTGCGCCATCATGTCAGGAGTCGCTACGATTACATCAAAGTCAAACCAACCTTGGTTGATCTTATTGATTAAATCCTCTTCTCCGACAAAATCTGCACCAGCCGCTTCTGCCTCTTTCGCTTTTTCACCTTTAGCAAATACTAATACGCGTTGTGTTTTCCCTGTTCCGTTCGGAAGGACAACAGCTCCACGAATTTGTTGATCTGCTTTCTTCGGGTCTACACCAAGTCGAACAGCCACTTCTACTGTTTCATCGAACTTAGCCGTAGACGTCTTTTTCACTAATTCAATTGCTTCTTCTACTTGGTACGCTGCATCACGATCTACAAGCTTAAGAGCATCTGTATACTTCTTACTTCCCTTAGCCATGTTTATTTCCTCCTCGAATGTGGTTTTAGCGGTAGTTACCTCCCACTATGAAAGGTTGCGAACCAACTGGTTGCAACCTCACGCTAGCGAATCTCATCAAACTAATTAATCTTCAATCACAATTCCCATGCTACGTGCTGTACCTTCAACCATACGCATTGCAGACTCAACGTTTGCAGCGTTTAAATCAGGCATCTTTGTCTCAGCGATTTCGCGTACTTTATCACGCTTTAATGTAGCAACCTTTGTTTTGTTCGGCTCACCAGAACCTGAATCGATTCCAGCAGCTTTTTTAAGTAAAACCGCTGCCGGCGGAGTTTTTGTGATGAATGTAAACGAACGATCTTCAAAAACAGTGATCTCAACAGGAATAATAAGACCCGCTTGATCTGAAGTACGCGCGTTAAATTCTTTACAGAAACCCATGATATTTACACCTGCTTGACCTAATGCAGGACCAACTGGTGGCGCTGGATTAGCTTTCCCAGCAGGGATTTGTAACTTTACCATTTTAATTACCTTTTTAGCCACGTGACACACCTCCTTAGTCCGTGATGTGGTTATCGGGTACGTATTCTCATACCCTCCCACTCAAAAAACGGATGCATTCATGCACCCGGTGGCTCATGTAATAAACCAATGTCAATCATGAAGATTTTATCACTTCCAGAGAAAGATATCAAGTTATTTCTTAAATCTTTTCAACTTGGTTAAATTCGAGCTCAACAGGCGTTTCGCGCCCAAACATATTTACATGAACTTTCAACTTCTGCTTATCGTCCTGAATTTCTTCAATGACCCCAATAAAGTTAGCAAAAGGACCTTCTTTGACTTTGACGGATTCCTTTAACTCAAAATCAACTTCTACTTTCGGTTGCTCAACACCCATTTGCTTCAAGATCACTTCCGCTTCCTCAGGTAGAAGCGCTGTTGGCTTTGAGCCAGCACCAGATGATCCAACAAACCCAGTCACTCCAGGTGTATTACGAACAACATACCATGAATCATCAGTCATAATCATTTCAACAATAACGTAGCCAGGAAAGACCTTTTTGGTAACTGTCTTACTCTTCCCATTTTTCGTTTCCGTTTCTTCCTCAACAGGAACAAGCACGCGGAAAATCTTGTCGGCCATTTCCATTGACTCGACACGCTTTTCTAAATTTGTCTTCACCTTATTTTCATAACCAGAGTACGTATGTACTACATACCAATTTTTCTCCACAGTTAATCGGACAATTGTGCCCTTCCCTCCTCTCTATTTTAGCAGTTTCACCAAAATCAACCAACATTAACCGAGGGCACTGAAAAAGTTTGGTTTAAACTTTTTTGGTACCCTTAAAGCAATGAGCGAAACCGTTACTTTTTTTAAAAGCCTGATACGAGTGGGTTTCTCGTATCAAGCGAGTAACGAGTGAAGCCATTGCTATTCAAATGAAAGGTATTGAAAAAGTCGACTTGTACTTTTTCAGTGGCTTCATTAACCGAGTAGGAGGCGAACTAGTTCAGAAATTCCTAAATCTACTACAAAGAAATAAATAGAAATAAAGATAACTGTACCAATAACAACCCACGTGTAGCGTGTTAATTCCTTACGCGTCGGCCAAGATACGCGCTTCATCTCTGCTACAACACCTCTAAAAAAGTTGCCAATTCCTTTCTTTTCTCCGTCAGCCATGACAGACACCTCCAGCACAATTCAATATAGACAAACGAGCCAAAATCTATTCGGACAAATAAAACAATCACTTGTCCATCAAACAGGCAGGTTCATTTCCGCTCATAAAAAAGAACCGCTCCATTACTTCGTCTCACGATGAAGGGTGTGCTCTTGACAAGTCTTACAGAACTTCCTCGCCTCAATGCGGTTTGGTTTGGTTTGCGTATTCTTTTGTGTTGTGTAATTTCTAGAATGACAATTCTCGCAAGCTAGTACAACCTTTGTTCGCACTTTGCACCATCACCTTCTGACATACATACTATTTTATTCTAGTATAAACAACCTACAATGTCAATTTACTAATTTGAAAGCGCTTAAATTAAGTGTTAATAGACCAAAAGCCTACACTACATAAATCTGTCAAATCAGGACGTCAATCACTCCTACAAAAAAAGAAGTGACAAAACCGCTATGATCGTTTGCCACTCCCATTCATATTCATTCTATCATATAGACTACAAGCCTCTAATCCAAACACCAGCCATATCAATCCAATTTGCAACTTCACCCTGAACTGTCGCTTGATTATTGTAAGCCTTTGTTTCTTCTGTCCCAAGCGATAGTCCGTGGATTCCTCGTGGATAAATATGCATCTCTAACGGAACTTGATACTTGAGCAAGGCTTGTGCAAACATGAAACTATTTTGAACAGGCACTGCTTCATCCGTATATGTATGCCATAAAAAAGTTGGCGGAGTATGTGCCGTAACATGATTTTCTAATGAAACTCGAGGTAAAAGTTCTTTATATTTATCTCCTAACAATGCGCGAAACGACCCTTTATGCGCATATTCTGTAGACGAAATAACAGGATAACTTAATAACAGGCCATTAGGTTTCAGTTCATCACTCGATACATCTAAAGATTCAGCGAGAAACGACTCCTTCCAAAATACACCTAAGCTCGCCGCTAAATGTCCGCCCGCGGAAAAGCCAGCAACAATAATTTTACTCGTGTCAACATTCCATTCTGTCGCGTTCTCCCTAATGAGGGCAACTGTTTTGGCCAATTCAAATAATGACGTTGGAAACGGAGCAGGTTTAACACTATATCTAAGGACACACGCATGAAAGCCCATTGCATTAAACTTAATAGCCACTGGTTCAGCCTCTCGATCTGAGGTACGTTCATAACTACCACCAGGGCAAACGATCACAATTGGCCGCTTTCTTTCTGGATCAATTTCCGGTGATTGGTTGAGAAAATATGTATATAAAGGCACTTCCGTATGCTTCGTTTGAATCGTGATCGTTTTATGGATCAAAAGGAACCGCTCCTTTTTTGTTCTTGAATTTTGAAAAGCATGATACGAATGGATTTCTCGTATCATGCGAGCAACTAGTGAACCCATTTTCAGTACCTTTCATTCGAGCAGTATCCTCTTTATAAAATCTTATGCAAGTGATACTCCTCTCAATTCAACATACCGTTCTAGCTTTCGCTTTACCCGTTGAAGAGCGTTATCAATCGATTTTACATGTCTATTTAAATCCACGGAAATCTCCTGATATGTTCGTCCATCTAAATAGAGCATAAGCACTTGTCTTTCTAGATCACTTAGCAATTCGCCCATCTTCAATTCAATATCTTGAAATTCTTCTTGATTAATTAATAGCTCTTCCGGATCTGTTACTTTCGTTCCACATATCACATCTAGTAATGTTCGGTCAGACTCCTCATCATATAGAGGCTTGTCCAGCGATACATATGAGTTTAATGGAATATGCTTCTGACGTGTAGCCGTCTTAATAGCTGTAATAATTTGCCTTGTAATGCATAACTCTGCAAACGCTTTAAAAGAAGACAATTTGTCCCCGTTAAAATCCCTTACAGCCTTATAGAGGCCTATCATCCCTTCTTGAACAATGTCCTCATGATCTGCACCAATGAGAAAATACGATCTAGCCTTTGCGCGAACAAAATTCTTATACTTATCAATTAAATATTCTAATGCTACACTATCACCATTTCGAACATATAAAACTAAAGCATCATCATCAATCTTGTCATAAATAGGCGTTACGTCTGTTCTTTGAAGGCTCATATCCACTTACAACCCCTCCGACCTCAGCTCTGATTGAAATTTTATAAACATTATATAGTACATATTTCCAGTCGGTCAACCTTTGTTTAGCGCTCTCGACGCCATTTTTCAAAAATTTCTAAAATTTCATCTTTTAATTGCAAGTTTGTCGAACGCTGTTGTTTTCGAGTATTTTGTACTTCTTTGTCAATCCCTTTCTCAGTTGACTCAATTTCAATTAGTAATTCACGGGCTGATTTTCGCAAGGCTCCACTACCAAATATTAATGATTGCTCAGTAAAATCAGAGGTCGCCACATGGATTCTTGTATCTATTCGCTTAAGCTGATGAACGAGCTTTTCAATACGCTCATCAGCCGTCTCATTTTTCCTTGTATAAATCACATCGACTCGAAAGTTATGATACGTCTTTCCAATCCCCTCAACCATATGCGCATCAAAAATAACGTAAACCTTAAATCCTGTAAATGCTTGATACTCAGCCATCATTTCCACAAGGCGATCACGTGCTAATTCAAAGTCTTTCTCTTTCATATCACGCAATTCGGGCCATGCACCAATCATGTTGTAGCCATCCACTAGTAAAATGTCTTTCATGTTATCACGTTCTTCCTAGCTCGTGGCGATTTCGATATACTTCGTACATGAGCAAACTTGCTGCAACAGATGCATTGAGTGAAGTAACTCGACCGACCATTGGAATTTGCACAAGAAAATCACACTTTTCCTTCACTAATCGACTAATCCCTTTGCCTTCACTACCAATGACTAATCCAATTGGCATATCAAACGCTGCTTGACGGTAATCCTCTTTCCCTTTTGCATCTGTTCCAACAAACCACAAACCCTGCTTTTTTAATTCTTCCATTGTCCGAGCAATATTGGTCACACGCACAACCGGAATATATTCAATCGCACCAGTAGATGCCTTTGCAACGGTTTGCGTTAATCCTACTGCCCGCCTTTTAGGAATAATCACTCCATGCGCTCCGACAGCATCTGCTGTCCTAAGGATTGAACCTAGATTATGCGGATCCTCTACTTCATCTAATATGAGGAAGAAAGGCTCCTGACCTTGTTCGTTGGCGCGTTTAAACAAATCATCAACCTCGGCGTATTCATAGGCAGCCACAGATGCAACGACACCCTGATGTTGTTCAACTTGAACAAGCTGATCTAACTTTCTCTTTGGTGCATTTTGAATTAAAACACCTTTTTCTTTTGCTAATTGGATAACCTTTGTCATTTGCCCCTTCTGTGACCCTTCTGCAATCCAAATTTTGTTTATGGCATGTCCAGACTTCAACGCTTCAATGATAGGGTTTTTCCCGTAAATGAATTCTTGACTCATCACCTAGCCTCCTTTCCTCTCGTTTTCGATAAAGTAAATGGCTTTTGTCATCATCTTATCTAGCCGTTCATTATTCCCCTGGAAATACAAAAATCCGAGCACCGCTTCGAACCCTGTCGAATAGCGATACGTGTTTAAATCGGTATTCTTCGGTATTGTACCAGATTTTGCATTACGACCTCTCTTAAAAACCGCCATTTCCTGCTCGGTTAGGAATTGCTCCTCGATAAGATAGCGTACAGCGTTCGCTTGTGCTTTAGCTGATACATATTTCGTCGCCTCTACGTGTAATTGATGTGGTCGAACCTTCCCCTTAGCGATGAGGAAATAGCGAACGTACATATCAAGTACGCTATCCCCCATATATGCTAAGGCCAAGGCATTTACTTGTGTCAAATCAATGGTTGGATCAATAATTTTCATAAATGGATTAGCCTCTCTTCCAACGAACCCCTTGAGGTGTATCCTCAAGAATAATCCCTTGTTCCTTTAATTGATCACGTATTTCGTCCGCTAACGAGAAGTCTTTTTCCTTTCTCGCTCTATTACGCTTTTCAATCAGCTTCTCAATTTCAGAATCTAACAGTTCACTTTGATCTTGTAAAGAGAGTCCTAATACATCAGCAAACTCCTTCAATTGCTCAAAAAAGCGTGAAAGAATTTCCTTGGACGTCTGTTCCTCACGTAAATATCGATTGGCTTCTTTAGCTAAATCAAACATTATTGAAATGGCGTTAGCACTATTAAAATCATCATCCATTTCTACTATAAAGCGTTGTTTCAGCTGATCAATTTTTTCAATCCAATTTCCTTGCTCCCCTAAATCAGCTGATTTGTCAAGACGGTGTTCAATAGCCGAAACAGCCGTTTTCAATCGTTCGAGACCATTTTTCGCGCCTTCAAGAAGCTCATCGCTAAAATTAATTGGACTTCGATAGTGTGCAGTGAGCATAAAAAAGCGAACAACTTCTGCCGAATGCTGTTGAATAATATCTTTTGCCAATACGAAGTTCCCTAATGATTTCGACATTTTCTCATTATCAATATTTATAAATCCATTATGGAGCCAATATTTTGCCATTGGCTTTTCCGTCAAAGCCTCAGATTGAGCAATCTCATTTTCATGGTGAGGGAATGTTAAATCTTGCCCCCCTGCATGTATATCAATCGTATCACCTAAATATTTTTTGACCATTGCTGAGCACTCAATATGCCAGCCAGGACGTCCGTTCCCCCACGGACTTTCCCAGGAAATCTCACCTTGCTTCGCCGCTTTCCACAAAACAAAGTCTAACGAGTCCTCTTTACGAGAGTCGACTTCAATTCTTGCACCTGAACGTAACTCTTCTAAAGGCTGAGCTGAAAGCTTCCCATAATCCTTAAATTTGCGTGTGCGAAAATAAACATCTCCATCAGCTTCATATGCATAACCTTTTTCAACAAGCCCTACAATAAAGGTTATAATTTCAGGCATCGTATCTGTCACTCGCGGATGGACATCAGCTTCTTTCACTCCAAGTGCACACGTATCATCATGGTAGGCAGCGATAAAACGATTAGCAACAGCAAAGACATCCTCTCCCATTTCCTTAGCAGCACGGATGATTTTATCATCAACATCTGTAAAATTGGAAATAAATTTAACATCATACCCGCGATATTCTAAATAGCGTCGTACCATATCATATACAATCGCCGGTCTGGCATTTCCAATATGAATGTAGTTATAAACCGTTGGCCCACAAACATACATTTTCACTTTACCTTCTTCTAACGGAACAAATCGCTCCTTTTTCTTCGTTAAGCTATTATAAAGATGTATTGACATCCTTCAGTTCCCTCCTTTTTACGAGTGCTCTTGTTGCTTCAAAGCAGCCTTCAATTCTTTTATTTCTTCTTCTAATTCCTTTAACTTATCAGCGATCGGGTCTGGAAGTTGATGATGATTTAAACCGTGTTCAATCTTGATTCCATCTTGAACAACAATCTTCCCTGGTATACCAACAACGGTAGAATTAGGAGGGACCTCCTTTAATACAACAGAGCCTGCACCTATTCGAGAATGCTGACCAATTGTAAACGAACCGAGCACCTTTGCACCTGAAGCAATTAAGACATGATCTTCTATCGTCGGGTGCCGCTTGCCCTTTTCCTTTCCAGTTCCACCGAGAGTCACCCCTTGGTAAATCGTAACATGATCGCCAATTTCACACGTTTCCCCTATCACTACGCCCATACCATGATCAATAAACACTCGTTGGCCAATAACAGCACCAGGATGAATTTCGATGCCTGTAAAAAATCGACTAACTTGTGAGATAAATCGTGCTAAAAAGAAGATACGTCGTTTCCAGAGCCAGTGAGCGAACCGATGAGACCAAATCGCATGTACACCGGAATAAGTGAATATGACTTCCATTCTACTTCTAGCTGCAGGATCCTGATCAAAAACGACATCAACATCATTAAGCAATGTTCGAATCATCCTCTTCAACTTCATCTCCCCCTTTCCGTTACTTCATTGTCTCTTTCTATCTATAAAAAGATAAGCGCCTCTGTGCTCGTCATAGCACAGAGGCGCTTTATTTACGCGGTTCCACTCTGTTTAACAGATCAAAATCTGTTATCTCTATGCGAATAACGCCGCAACACGCTCTTTCCTACACAGATATTCGTTCAGAAAGAGGCTCAAGGGTGCATGTTCAAAGGAAGTCTACCTAAACTACTTTCAGCTAATGTAGTTCTCTCTGTGAGGCTTTCTTCATTCTACTTTTCCCTCTCATCGCTTTTTTTATGATGATGTTCCATCTTATGCACGTAATTGCTCTAAACGTGCCAAAATAACGTCTTTTCCAATAAGCGCAATCGATTCTGGAAGGTCCCGACCGTGGGTTAAGCCTGTCGTTGCTACACGAATTGGCATAAACAGCTTCTTCCCTTTTTGTCCTGTTGCTTTCTGCGTTGCTTTAATCGCACTCTTCACTTCTTGCGCCGTAAAGTCCTCTAGCTGACTTAGCTCTTTTGCAAATTGAGCGAGTACCTCAGGAACTTGTTCTTCATCTAATACGACTTGTGCGTCTTCATTATACTCAATTTCCTTCTTAAAGAAAAGTTCCGTCAACTCAACAATTTCTGCTCCATATTGAAGCTGTTCTTGGTAAAGAGCAATAAGGTCTCTTGCCCAATTTCGTTGTTCCTCACTTAAATCAGCTGGAAGTCTACCTGCTTTAATTAAATGTGGTAATGATAAAGCAACAACCTCATCAAGATCAGCATCCTTTAAATATTGATTATTCATCCATGCTAATTTATCTGTATCGAATATCGCTGGAGCCTTTGATACTCGCTCTAATGTAAAGATTTCTTCTAGCTCCGCCAACGTAAAGATTTCTTCTTCTCCACCAGGAGACCAACCAAGCAGTGCCAAGAAATTGACTAATGCTTCTTGTTTATAACCTAAATCCTTATATTGTTCTACAAATTGAATAATGGATTCATCCCGCTTACTCATCTTCTGTCGGTCAGCATTTAAGATTAAAGATGCATGAGCAAAACGTGGCACCTCCCATCCAAACGCTTCATATAATAATACTTGTAGAGGTGTATTAGAAAGGTGTTCCTCCCCACGTATCACATGAGAAATTTTCATTAAATGATCATCAACTGTAACGGCAAAATTATACATCGGAATACCACCTTTTCGCGAAATGACAAAGTCCCCGATCCCATCGGACTCAAACGATACCTCCCCGCGTATCGCATCATCAATTTTGATGATTTGTCCTTCAGGCACACGGAAGCGAATGACTGGCTTTAATCCTTTTGCCTCATAGTCTTTACGCTGCTCCTCTGTTAAATCACGATCACGACCACTATACTTCGGCGTTTCTCCACGTGAGCGTTGCTCCTCACGCTCCGCCTCAAGCTCCTCTTCCGTCATATAACAATAATACGCCTTCCCATCCTTTAATAGCTGCTCAAGATAATCTTGATAAATATGAGTACGTTCCATACAGCTATAAGGACCATATTCCCCACCGACATCAATGCTTTCATCCCAATGAATGCCTAACCACTTCAAGCTTTCTAACAGCTTTTCTTTTGCATCCTCTACATTTCGTGCTTGGTCGGTATCTTCAATTCGTAAAATAAATTGTCCGCCTTGGCTTTTAGCAAATAAATAGTTAAAAAGGGCCGAACGTGCACCACCAATATGTAAATGTCCAGTTGGACTCGGAGCAAACCGTACTCTTACTTCGCTTCCCATCCTCATTATACCTCCTGTATTCGAGCCTCCGCTCTCATTCATTGTTCTATTTTAGCACCAATTACACTACATTGGTCAAGTTTTCGTTACTTAACTAATAAGATCACAGCCTGTGCAGCGATCCCTTCCCCTCGTCCTGTGAATCCTAGCTTCTCTGTTGTTGTTGCCTTTACATTCACTTGACTAACATCCGCTTCTAATAGTTCAGCAATACGGCCACGAATCTGTTCAATATAAGGGGACATTTTCGGTTTTTGTGCAATAATCGTACAATCAATATTCCCTAATTGATAGCCCCGTTGCTTCACAAGTTTCCATACGTCGATTAACAGTTTCGCAGAATCTGCATCTTTATAAGCCATATCTGTATCTGGGAAATGGCGGCCAATATCGCCCTCCCCTATAGCTCCAAGAGCCGCATCTGTAATCGTATGAAGTAATACATCTGCATCTGAATGACCAAGTAACCCTTGCTCATATGGAATTTCAATTCCTCCCAAAATAAGTGGTCTACCCTCCACTAACTGATGAACATCAAATCCTTGTCCTATTCTCATAAATGCCTCTCCCTTTCTTGTAAAATCGCCTCAGCAAAAAGTAAATCTTCGGGTGTTGTAAGCTTAATATTATGATAGTCACTTTCAACAATCACAACCTCGTGGCCAAGCCACTCAATTAAACTACAATCATCAGTTCCTAAGAAACCCTTTTCTTCCGCCTTCTCATGTGCTTGCTGCAATAATGCAACTTCAAACGCTTGAGGCGTTTGTACCGCCCATAGCTCACTTCGATTTAATGTCTCGACCACTCGATGGCGCAAAACCCTTTTTACTGTATCTTTAACAGCGACAGCCGTTGTTGCTGCTCCGCATTGCTTTGCTTGAGCAACAAGCTTCTGTAAGACATCTTTTCGTACAAATGGCCTCGCTCCGTCATGCACTAACACAATTCCTTTATGATGCAATTGATCTATTCCGTTCTTAACACTGTGCTGACGTTCCTTACCTCCTGCTACGATTTTACATGGCTTATTCATTTCAACTACTCCAACTAGTTTCTTCATAGCATCTATTTCATGTTCATTCACAACAAGAATCATCTCATTACATTGGTCATCATGAACAAACAAGCGAAGAGTATGAATCACAAGTGGTTCACCTCTTAACTCCAGCAGCATTTTATTTTTTCCTGCTTTCATTCTTTTCCCTTGCCCTGCCGCTACAATGACTACACTATATTTCATCTCACTCGCCCCTAACACATCCCAAATCGTTCTTATTTTAGCACGTTCCTCCTCGCAATCATAGAAGAGGCCACTGAAAAAGTGAAAATCGCACTTTTCCAGTGGCCTTTAAGTAATGTGCGTAGCCGTTGCCCGATTTTGAAAGCCTTGATATGAGTGGGTTTCTCATATCAAGCGCGCAACGAGCGGAGCCATTACTCTTCTTTGAATTACTAGAAACGACTTTTTAAGTGGCCAAAAACCGCCCTTTTTAAACCTCTTAAAGTGCTTTCTCAAGTACTTTAGGCTTCGCAAATATCATACGACCTGCACTTGTTTGCAACACACTTGTCACAACAACTTCAATGTCTTTACCGATATAATCACGACCACCTTCAACAACGATCATCGTTCCATCGTCTAAATAAGCAACACCTTGATGCTGCTCCTTACCATCTTTAATGACTTGAATCGTCAACTCTTCACCAGGTAACACAACTGGCTTAACTGCATTTGCTAAATCATTAATATTCAAGACGGATACACCTTGAAGCTCACATACTTTATTTAAATTAAAATCATTTGTTACGACCATACCAGATAGTAATTTAGCGAGCTTCACTAGCTTACTATCGACTTCAGCAATCTCCTCAAAGTCACCTTCATATATTTCAACTGCAATCGGTAATTCCTTTTGAATCTTATTCAAGATATCTAATCCTCTTCGACCTCTATTGCGCTTTAACACATCTGAAGAGTCGGCAATATGCTGAAGTTCTTCGAGCACAAAACCAGGAATCACTAATGTGCCTTCTAGAAACCCTGTCTTACAAATATCAGCAATGCGACCATCTATAATCACACTTGTATCTAATATTTTCAGGTGCTTTCCTTCTGCGCTAGCGTCTTCCTCTTTTTTCTTACCTAAATTCCTTGTAATTGTAAATAAATTAATAAGTTCATCACGCTTTTTAAAGCCAATTTGAAAGCCGAAATAACCGAGGAAAATCGTCACGAAAATCGGTAAGACCGTACTTACAAAAGGGAAATTAATAGCATTTAATGGAATTGTAATCAAGTAAGCAACAATTAATCCGATAATTAATCCCATCGATCCGAACAAGACATCTGTTACAGGCGCTTTAACGATCGCCTCTTCCATTAGCTTCATAAAATCAACAATATAATCAGCTAACCAAAACGTTAAGACATAGAATAAAACGGCTCCAATGACAGCACCTGCATATGGGTGCAATAACCAACTAGGCATTTCGCCCACATTTAAAATATGGATAAGATCTGGAATAAATAAAAATCCAATTGTTCCACCAGTAATCAAAAAGAAAAGCTGCACCATCCTTTTTAACATCCATATTCACCTCCTCCTACTAGTATAGACAAGATTTCCGTTTTAAAACCTATCAAACTGGATTTCACATAAATTATGAGAATTATTCCGCATTCGTATCATTATGTTTAAATATGTCGATCAATAAATAACTGCTCTTGAATTCGGTTTAATCCTTCCTTTATCATTTTCGCCCTCGGTTCCCCAATTCCTTCCACTTCATCTAATTCTTTCATGCTCGCGAACATAATATTTGATAAATTTCCATATTTATCAATTAAATTTTCAATAATAGGAGCAGGTAACCGTGGAATCCGATTTAAAATACGATATCCACGTGGGGCCAAAGAATATTCATGAATATTGACACTTTTCGGATATCCTAGCACTTTTACAATCGCATGTTCATCTAACAACTCTTCTGAATCTAGCTTCGATAACTCCTTCGAAACCTCTTCCACATCATCTACTTGCTCCTTCACATAATCCTTTAATAAAAGGAGTGTTTCCCTCTCGGTATTCCCTACTAGCTCATTTAATTGCATGGAGACAAGTCTACCTTCACTACCTAATTCATTGACATACTTAATAATTTCTCGTTTTATGCGTAATACCATTTGAATCCGATAAATAACTTGTGTCACCTCATGTAATGTCACCAGCTGTTCAAACTCAAGTGCTCCTAAATTAGTAACGCCTTGGTCGAGAACAACCTTATACTTCTCTAACGTCTGAATCGCTTGGTTAGCCTTTGTTAAAATGACCCCAATATCCCGTAATGAATAACGATAGTCGCCTTGGTAGAGTGTAATGACATTACGCCTTTGAGAAATCGATATAACTAAATGACCCGTTTGTTTCGCTACTCGCTGAGCTGTACGATGACGAATCCCTGTTTCATTTGATGAAATCGTATTGTTTGGCACTAATTGTGTATTTGCATATAAAATTTTCTTTGCATCTTCACTTATAATAATCGCACCATCCATTTTCGCCAGCTCATATAAATGAGCTGGTGAAAAATCCGAGTTAATGAAAAATCCCCCATCAACAATCGGAACCATCCCATTATTATAGCCTACAACAATCAGCCCACCTGTCTTAGCACGTAACACATTATCAATTCCTGAACGCAATGGCGTACCAGGTGCAACAAACTTCAATAAATTCTGAACAAACGCTTCTGTTTTCTGTGCTTCTGCCATAGCTATCCTCCTAGTCCGACTTCCAACGCCTCTTCTAGAGTTGGAACGCCTACAATCTGTATATTGCTTGGATAAGTCCAGCCTCCTAAATTCTTTTCAGGGATAATGGCCCGCTTAAAGCCAAGCTTCGCAGCCTCATTCACACGTTGCTCAATTCGTGAAACCCGTCTAATCTCACCTGTTAAACCGACCTCTCCGATGGCAACATCCATCGGATTCGTTACTTGATTACGGAAACTCGAAGCAATGCTTAATGCAATAGCTAAATCTATAGCCGGTTCATCTAATCTTATACCCCCTGCGACGTTTAGATAAGCATCTTGATTTTGAAGCAGGAGACCAACGCGTTTTTCAAGCACAGCCATAAGCAAGGATACACGGTTATGGTCAACTCCTGTAGCCATTCGCCGTGGGTTTCCGAAGCTTGTAGGGGATATAAGAGCTTGTAATTCCACTAAGACAGGTCTTGTTCCTTCCATTGAAGCTACTACAATCGACCCAGCAGCCCCATCCGACCTTTCTTCTAAAAAGATCTCAGAAGGATTTAACACTTCCTCTAAGCCACTTTCCTTCATTTCAAAAATCCCCATCTCATTCGTCGAACCAAAACGGTTCTTCACCGCTCGTAAAATTCGATATGTATGGTGACGCTCTCCTTCAAAGTACAAAACCGAATCTACCATATGCTCTAATAACTTTGGACCAGCAATCGACCCTTGTTTTGTTACGTGACCAACAATAAAGATCGCAATTCCCTTTGTTTTCGCAATGCGCATAAATGCTGCCGTACATTCTCTCACTTGTGCCACACTTCCGGGCGCAGATGTCACCTCTTCTTGGTAAACCGTTTGAATCGAGTCAATAATTACAAGTGTCGGCTCAACTTCATCGATAGCACGCTCAATAAACGATATATCCGTTTCAGCTAATACATACAGTTCGGAAGAAGACACACCTAATCGATCAGAACGCAACTTCGTTTGTTTAACAGATTCCTCACCAGAAATATATAGAACTCGTTGCTTGGCATCCGCAAGCTTCGAGCTTAACTGTAAAAGCAACGTTGATTTTCCAATACCAGGATCTCCACCAACTAAAACAAGTGATCCAGGCACGACACCACCACCAAGTACACGATCAAGCTCCAGCATTGTCGTACTAATACGAGCTTCTGTCTCACTTTTTACGGAAGTAATCGATTGCGGTTTTGAACCTGCCGTACTTGTTGACGTGACAAAGCTTCGACTTGTGCTTTTCGCACTTGGTTCAAACTCTTCGACCATTGTATTCCAGCCTTGACAGCCGGGACATTTCCCCATCCATTTCGCCGATTCATAACCACACTCTTGGCAAACAAATTTTGTTTTCTTTTTCGCCATGCCGTTCTCTCCTTTACGGTCACTTCCTCTTTATTGTAGCAAAGTTTTTAGAGAAAAACGACGGATCTCCCTCATGCTCAAATAGTCACTCTTTAGTCTATGTAAAAGATAAAAACATTACCAATTTTTTTATTCACGAAAACCTGTCTATGGGTAAAGAGAATCTAAACGCCCCAGCTCCAAAATTGGTGCTAAGGCGTTTAGATTTTTTTCAAAACATATAATACTTTGGCTTTAATCTTAAAAGATCATCCTCACTATCAGGACAAATCCGTTTAAATAAAGTAGAAAGTTCCTTTATCTCCTCTTTCTTTAAACAATAACTTTCTCCTTCACCTTTTTCTAAAAGATCTATCTCGATCAAAATATTCATGGACTTCTTATAACTTGCTAATCTAACTTTATTAAGAGTACCTTTTCTATTAACTTCTTCCAAAAGAAATATTACACCTTGTTTAACTGAAGCTGACTCCACACTCACGAATTCCACACTCCTTCACATTCATCATAACTTGTTCTATTACCTTACCGATCGACGATCTCGTTTCATTAGCTCTAGTTGAAATGCGCTATAGGTATATCCTATACTAGAATTATAAATCGTTAAAGCTGATTATTTCGTTTGAATCAATCGATATTTATGATTTATAAGGAGGGAAATATGGAAATCAAGCAATTAATAACGTTTATAGATGCTTCAGAAAGTTTAAACTTTACAAAAACAGCTAAGAAACTAAATTTTGCCCAATCGAGTGTGACAGCACAAATTAAAACACTGGAAAAAGAACTAGGAAGCCCGCTATTCGAACGTTTAGGAAAACGTATTATATTAACAGAAACTGGTAAGCTCTTTAAAGATTACGCAGAGAACATCGTGACACTCTCACATCAAGCAAAAATGGTTGTAGAAAATCATAGTAAGGTTTCTGGTACTCTTATCATCGGTGCTCAGGAAAGCCAGTGTACTTATCGTCTTCCCCCGATATTAAAAACATTCAAAAAGTCCTTTCCACAAGTAAAAATGGTCTTTAAACCGGTTCATTCTAATGAGGCTGGTAGAGATGACCTTATCCATGGAAAATTAGATATTGCATTTATTATGGATTCCCTTACTAAAAACAAAAATTTTACCATTATGCCTTTACTCAAAGAAGATTTAGTACTTATCGCGTCACCTGAGCATCAGATCGCTCATAAAGATTATGTTACACCTGAAGATCTCACAAAAGAAACATTGCTTCTTACTGAAACTGGATGCTCATACCGCAGTGCTCTAGAGGATCTCTTTTCCCTTTCAAAGCTTGATCCATTGGACAAAATTGAATTTGTTAGTATTGAAGCATTAAAACAGTGCATTGTCGCCGGATTAGGAGTAGCCCTCTTACCAAGAATGGCGGTCGAAAAAGAGCTCAATCAAGGAATCGTTTCGGAGATCATATGGAAAGGACAAGTGAGAAATATTTATACTCAGCTTGCATGGCATAACGATAAAACACTCTCCGCTCCTTTGTCTGCATTCATTGATATGACAAAAAAGCATTTCGGGATGACCTAAAGAGCTTTTCTTAATCAATAAAGTGAGTCTGGGACAAAACCCTCCTCTGAAATGAAAGCCAGTGAAATTTTTTTGGAGAGCTTCCGCATTGTCGCTCCATTGCGCTTCAGCCACTCGCTTTAGAGCCACAATCTTGTTGGTAATGCACCAAAAGCTGGTACTACGGCACACAGATATAAACAAAGAACTTTACGCAAAGGATTAGATTAAACGTTTCTTTGCCTAGCTGAAACAAAAGAATGGTTTGAGTTGCGCTGACAGATTGAAAAATTCCATACAAGCGATGTTAGTTTATGCTGTCATGAACTCCATAAAATTAGCCCTATGTCATTAAAGAAATACCTATCCTCAAATGTTGCCAACAGTAGATAGACGAAATAACGTCAAAAACGCCTTTGAGAAATTGATTCTCAAAGCGTTTGGTCTACGGTCTAACATCACTCTTTTAAGTGGCGTACTCTTCACTTTACTTATTACACCTGCACGTCTTCTTTTGTTTGAACAAACAGCTCATCATCTTTTACATCGATAATCGCTTTTTGTCCTTTTACAATTGTTCCTTTAAGAAGTTCTTCAGATAAGCGATCCTCGACTTGCTTTTGAAGTGCTCGTCGTAATGGGCGTGCTCCATATTCCGGATCATAGCCTAAGTCAGTAATCTTATCCTTTGCAGCTTCTGTTAATTCAAATTCAATTCCTTGCTCTTTCAAGCGTTTTTTCAACTGATCAGCCATTAACGTAATAATTTCACGAATATGCTTCTTCTCTAATGAGTGGAATACGATTAACTCATCAATACGGTTTAAGAACTCCGGACGGAAGCTACGTTTTAGCTCATCCATCACTTTGCTCTTCATATCAGAATACTCTTGATTATCACCATCAACGGCAAAACCTAAGAATTTATTTTTTCGTAATGTGCTTGCTCCAACGTTGGACGTCATGATAATAACCGTATTACGGAAATCCACTGAACGTCCTTTTGAATCTGTTAAACGCCCATCCTCTAATACTTGTAACAAAATATTAAAGACTTCTGGATGAGCCTTTTCAATTTCGTCAAGTAAGATAACGGAATAAGGCTTTCTACGTACCTTTTCCGTCAACTGACCGCCATCATCATGACCGACATACCCTGGTGGTGATCCGACTAAGCGGCTTGTCGCATGCTTTTCCATATATTCAGACATATCTACTCGAATAACAGAATCCTCATCACCGAATAATGTTTCCGCAACAGCTCGAGCTAGCTCTGTTTTACCTACACCTGTTGGCCCTAAGAAAATGAACGAACCAATTGGGCGTTTTGGATCCTTTAATCCAGCTCTTGCTCGGCGAATCGCTTTTGAAATTGAATCAACAGCTTCTTCCTGGCCAACGATACGTTCATGCAGGATTTCTTCCATCTTAAGTAGTCGATCTGCTTCCTCTTCAGCTAGTTTTGATACAGGAATTCCCGTCCAGCTTGCAACGACTTGGGCAATGTCATCCACTGTCACTTCCGTAGCTTCTTGACCTTGCTTCTTCTTCCATTCATTCTTCATTTCATCTAATTCTTCACGTAAACGTTGCTCTGAATCACGCAATGAAGCTGCTTTTTCAAACTCTTGGCTTTGAACAGCTGCATCCTTTTCCTTACGTGTTTCCTCTAAACGTTGCTCAAGCTCCTTTAAGTTTGGCGGGGCTGTATACGAACGAAGTCGTACCTTAGAACCTGCCTCATCAATTAAATCAATCGCCTTATCTGGTAAGAAACGATCTGAAATATAACGATCTGATAACTTAACTGCTTCTTCAATAGCACCATCTGTTATCGTCACGCGGTGGTGAGCCTCATATCGATCTCGCAACCCTTTTAAAATTTGAATAGACTCATCAAGTGTAGGTTCATTCACTTGAATAGGCTGAAAACGACGCTCAAGCGCTGCATCCTTTTCAATGTACTTACGATATTCATCTAATGTTGTTGCACCGATACATTGTAGTTCTCCACGAGCAAGGGATGGCTTTAAAATATTGGAAGCGTCGATCGCCCCTTCTGCGCCACCTGCCCCAATGAGAGTATGAAGCTCATCAATAAATAAAATGACATTTTGTGCTTGGCGAATTTCATCCATCACTTTTTTCAAACGATCTTCAAATTCTCCACGATATTTCGTACCTGCTACAACCGTCCCCATATCTAATGTCATAACGCGCTTCCCACGCAATGTTTCCGGGACTTCATTATTAATAATCGCTTGTGCTAACCCTTCTGCTATTGCCGTCTTACCTACACCTGGCTCCCCAATTAAGACAGGGTTATTCTTTGTTCGACGACTTAACACCTGAATCACACGCTCAATTTCTTTACTACGTCCAATCACTGGATCTAGTGATTCTTCCTTCGCAACTGCCGTTAAATCACGAGCTAAACTATCTAGTGTTGGTGTGTTAGCATGAGGGGCTCCACTTCCTTGTGACGAAGAGTTGTTCACTTCATTACTACCTAGTAATTGAAGAACTTGCTGACGCGCCTTATTTAAACTTACACCTAAATTATTTAAAACCCTAGCCGCGACACCTTCTCCTTCACGAATGAGTCCTAATAAAATATGCTCTGTTCCGACATAGGAATGGCCTAGTTTACGAGCCTCATCCATTGATAATTCAATTACTTTCTTCGCTCTTGGTGTATAATGGATCGTCTTAGACCCTTCTTGCCCTTTTCCAATTAACGATTCAACTTCTTTTTGGATTTTCTCCGATCCAAGCCCTAATGCTTGTAATGCTTTAGCAGCAATTCCTTCACCTTCGCGAATTAACCCTAATAAAATATGCTCTGTTCCAATGTTATTATGCCCTAATCGAACAGCTTCTTCTTGTGCTAATGCTAATACTTTCTGTGCTCTTTCTGTAAATCGTCCAAACATCATCATTCATTCACCTCCGAAAATAGTTACCCCATTTGTTCTTCTAGTTTTAAACGTTCACGAATTAAAGTGGCTCTTCGTTCGTCGCGTTGTTCCGGTGTTAACACCTCTTGTGCATATTGCTGTAAAAAACCAGGCTGTGTTAAAATCATTAACTCATTTAAAATATTACCTGATAGACCTTTTAACAAACCTAAATCAATTCCTAATCGGACGTTCGACAATCGTTGAGTAGCTTCCTTCGATTCAATCATACGGCTATGAGCTAAAATGCCAAAGGAACGATATACACGATCCTCTAATTGTAATTTAGACTGTTCAATTAACAATTGTCTAGCAACTCGCTCTTGTTGAATAAGTTGGGCCACAACCCCTTGCAAATCCTCGACAATATCCTGCTCTGATTTACCTAATGTTAATTGATTAGAAACTTGAAAGAGGTTACCTAAAGCTTCGCTACCTTCACCATAAATCCCTCTAACAACGAGTCCTAATTGATTAATTGCCGGTAAGATTCGATTTAATTGCTGTGTCATCGCTAATGCAGGTAAGTGCATCATGACCGATGCTCGTAAACCAGTCCCAACATTTGTAGGGCAGCTTGTTAAATAACCTCTTTTTTCATCAAAAGCATACGTTACACGCTTCTCTACCCAATCATCTATATTACTTGCCTTCTTTAACCCTTCATCTAATTGAAATCCTGGTAGAAGACATTGAATACGTAAATGATCTTCTTCATTAACCATTATACTGACAGATTGGTCACGATCTAATAACACCGCTCCGTGCTTAGCATGATCAGCAAGGTGGGGGCTAATTAAGTGCTTTTCCACTAGTACTCGCTTTTCATTAGCTTTCATATCATCTACATGAAACACTTCAAGTGGGCCAATCTCTCATAAGGACTTACTGTTAATGCCTCTCCTACATGTTTGATGACAGCATAGGATTCTTCCATAGTTGCTAATATTGGAAATTTATATTCTTCTATATTACGGGCGAGACGAATACGACTGCTTAAGACTATATCTGAATCCGGCCCGTCCTTTTTCATCCATGGACTTAGTGCCTCTGATATAAATTGTTCAAGCGACATCGATCATCCCCCCTTTTGCTCATTTTTTTCTTTTTCTAATGCACGTATTTGATCACGTATTTCGGCAGCTTTTTCAAATGCCTCATCATCAATATATCCCCTTAGCTCTTGCTTAAGTCCATCAATTTTCCTTTGTATTTGAATGCCTCCTCCAATCCGTTTAGGAATCTTCCCTGCATGTGTATGATTTCCACTGTGAACCCGTTTTAAGATTGGGTCTAGTTTTGAAGAGAAGCTCTTATAACAATGATCACAGCCAAATCGGCCGACTTTTGTAAACTGAACATAAGTCATCCCGCACTTTGAACATTTTAGATCCTCATGAGCTTTTGTTTGGCCATTATCACTTTGGACTGGTTGTTCAAAATGTAGCAATCCGGAAAGAAGCTGATGTATGGAAAAACTATTAGAACCAGGCGAGTACTCTCCTTTTTCCTTTGCGCATTTTTCGCAAATATGAAATTCTGTTTTTTCACCATTAATAATCTTCGCAAAGTGTAATGTTGCCTCACGTTGATTACATTCTTGACATAACACAAGACAGCCTCCTCTCCATTAATGTAATTCTTTGTATTTCAAACAATTAATCATTGATTTCAGCATATTTGCTCGGACTTCATCACGGTGCGCTATAGTCGATTGGTAATTAGATCTATCAACAACACTTAGCATTAAAAGACTTTCGCGCTTAGTAATGATCTGCTCCTCATACAACCTTATGATAATATTTTCAGCTGTATGTTGATCAATACGTTTTCCGATTAATTGAATCATATGTTCAAATAAGTCAAGTTGATTATGTGGACTAACTTTGACAATTCGTATATATCCACCTCCGCCTCTTTTACTTTCCACTTGATAGCCTTTTTCTAATGTAAATCGTGTTTGAATAACATAATTAATTTGTGAGGGGACACATTGAAATCTTTTGGCAATCTCACTTCTTTTTATTTCAAGTGGAGTTCCTCCACTTTTTTGAATGGTTGCTTTGAGATACTCTTCAATAATATCTGAAATATTTCGCATATGTTATCCCCCCTTTCTATAAATTAATTATTATTTGACTTTGACTATCTTTGACTTTAAACACATTATAATTACTTTATTTTGAAATTGCAACCCTAATGCTTTTAGTATACCCACTTTTTATAGGATCATTCCTAGTTACTAGGTTTTAAAAATAATAGATTTGTTACATTTTCACTTCAACCAATCATTCAAACAGAGCTCTTCTATGCCTTGTGCTTGAACATTTGTACACATAAAAAAGCACAACCCTACTAGATTGTACTTGTTCGCCCGGCAACGTCCTGGCTCTTGCTTCCTCTTCTACGGGGACGTTTCACTTGATGACACTCCTCGATGGCTTTCTTGGTGCTTCACGAAGAGGAACCATTCGTCTCACAGGGGGACACGTTGCTTCTCTTGGTGCTTCTTCACGATGATCCATCGGCTTTTTCGCAGATGACGCTGTTCCTCCCGGCACAGAGCTCCTCTGCGCCTCGTGCTTGACCATTTGTACACATAAAAAAGCACAACCCTACTAGATTGTACTTGTTC
>NZ_BAUU01000021.1 GCF_000513115.1 Halalkalibacter hemicellulosilyticusJCM 9152 | reverse complement strand
TTATGCAAGACGGGAAGAAACGATTGAACGAGTCTTTGCCGATCTTAAACAAAAGCATGGACTGCGTTGGACGAACCTGAAGGGGCTCGAAAAAAATTCAATGCAGGCGATGCTTGTTTTTGCTGCTATGAACCTGAAAAAACTGGCGACATGGCTACCGAAAAACCATACGAAAAATACAAAAACGCCTTTGAGAGTCATATCTCAAAGCCGTTTTGTCTACGGTCTGATGCACACAATACCTTGTGTGCATTTCAATAAATAATTAAGTTCTAAGTTGCTTATGATACTAAATACAACTAAGTTACAAGCATAAGCTTTCGTTTTACGAAAATATATGTTTGAAGTCACAACATATCACAGCAATCAAGTAATTTACGTTTATTTTGGTGGAGACGGTGGGAATCGAACCCACGTCCAGAAATAACGACACTTACGCTTCTACGGGCGTAGTCACTGTATTAGCAGTTCGCCAACAATTCAGCCCAATGACAGGCTTCCTTGTGGCTAGTCTGATTGTTCTCTTCCTTCACCCTCAGACGGCGGGTAACCGGCGTAGCCACTTAGAGTGAGTCCCGTATCCTACCACATGGGCGATGGAGGGCGGAACCGCAGAGTGCTATTAGGCAGCTACTGCGAAGTTATTGTTTTCTTTGCCAGTTAATTGGCTTTGGCGTTTTAACGAGGCCGACCCCCTCGGCTCGCCACGTAAGCACGACCTATCCCTGTCGAATCCAAAACGTCCCCTTGATATCATAAAAGCTTCTTGCATCTTTCATGAGAAGAATCCAGAACATCATTTCGCCCTGGACTTCTTATTATAGCATAGCTAGCTGACGTTTCAACTGGTAATTATTATCCATTCATTCGTTCCTTTAACGCACGATCGACTTCCCGCTTCGCATCGTTTCGCTTAAGTGTCTCGCGCTTATCATAATTCTTTTTCCCTTTGGCAAGTCCAATTAATACTTTCGCAAATCCGTTTTTCAAGTAAACCTTTAATGGAACAAGGGAATACCCTTTTTGCTGTGTTTGACCGATAAGCTGATTGATCTCCTTTTTATGAAGCAATAGCTTACGTGCTCTTACAGGATCATGGTTGTAGCGATTCCCTTGCTCATATTCACTAATATGAGCATTATGCAAATACGCTTCTCCGTTTGCAACACGTGCAAACGAATCCTTCAAGTTCATACGTCCTGCACGAATCGATTTGATTTCCGTCCCTTTCAAGACAATACCAGCTTCAAACGTTTCTTCTACAAAATAATCATGTCTCGCTCGTTTATTTTGAGCAATCACATTAGCATCCTTCTCATTCCTAGCCATATCCCTACACCCTTTTTCAATGCGTCATGCTTATATGATAGCAAAGCACGTGATTAAACGTCAATTTCAAGTTTTAAAAAAGGGAATGAATTTCCTTTTCCAAAAGGTATACATATTAATAAAGATAAAATCAAGCTTCGACATAAAAAATTCCCGATATCACTAGAAATAAACTTACAATGTAGTGTACAGTAAGTAGTAGAAAGGTGGGATTTGATGGATATTGCTTTATTATCAATGGGAATGAGCCAAAACCAAGTGAAACAAGATGTCTCATTAGCGTTGATGAAAAAATCGCTCGGAACTGCTGAACAGCAAGGAGAAGCACTACAGAAGCTAATGTCTTCTGGTGATGTGGCGAATCTTCAGCAAGCAGCTCAGCCTCATTTAGGAGGAACGATCGATTTGAAGCTATAATCGTTTCAATCGACACTCATAGAGAGTGGCTCTTATTCTCTCTATGATTTTAAAAGAACACAGCACGATCACTCATTACTTTCGGGTATGCGCTAACAGGCTTAGAGCATACCCTTTAATTTAAGATTTTTACCTAATCAAGCACCATAACCGTTCTATTTCCGCCGCTTCTTCCCTTTCTTCCGCTTGAAGCTAGGGGCATTCTCATAGAACTTCTTCTTCTTTTTCTTACGAGTCCCATTCGGTTGATCGCTTTTTCCATTCAGCTTTAACCCTTGTTTCTTTTCACGCTTTCCACCGACGATGACTTTCGGTCGATCTCGTCCTTCTCGACGCGCACGTGGCTTCATTCCGACAATTTCGAAATCAATCGAAGCTTCATCGACATTGACACTAGCGACACGAACCTCTATTTCATCACCGATTCGGAAGATTTGCCCTGTACGCTCGCCAATCATCGCATAATGACGGTCATCAAAACGATAATAATCATCTGTTAAGTAGCTAACATGAACAAGACCTTCAATTGTATTTTCTAGCTCGACAAATAAACCGAAATTCGTCACACTGCTAATAATCCCGGTAAATGTCTCACCAATTTTATGACTCATAAATTGTGCCTTTTTCACGTTATCCGTATCACGTTCTGCTTCTACTGCACGACGTTCCATTTCAGAAGAATGCCTTGTTAGCTCAGGTAAGATTTCACGCATTTTCTCCTGAGTTTGTTCATCAACATTTCCTTTTATCACATATTCACGTATAAGTCGATGGACGAGCAAATCAGGGTAACGGCGAATCGGAGACGTGAAATGTGTATAAAATTCAGTCGACAAGCCAAAGTGACCTAGACTATTTACATCATACTTCGCTTGCTTCATCGAGCGCAACATGACCGTACTTATGACCGTTTCCTCAGGCTCTCCTCTAACTTCTTCAAGAAGCATTTGCAAAGCACGTGGATGAACGGTATTCGCATTCCCACGAACGACATAACCGAAATTCGTAATAAATTCAAGGAACTTTGTTAGCTTTTCTGCATCTGGATCTTCGTGAATTCGATACACAAACGGTAACTTCAACCAATGGAAATGCTCTGCAACGGTTTCATTAGCCGCTAGCATAAATTCCTCAATCAATTTCTCTGCAACGGAACGAGTTCGTAATACAACGTCTGTTGGTTCACCTTCTTGATCAACAAGCACCTTCGCTTCATTAAAATCAAAGTCAATGGCTCCACGATCAAAGCGCTTTTTCCGTAAAATCGCAGCCAACTCCTCCATCAATTCAAAAAATGGTACGAGCTCTTCATAACGTGATTTCGTTTCTTCATCCTTATCGACTAATATTTTATTCACATCAGCATATGTCATTCGTTCGGTCGTCTTAATGACACTTTGAAAAATGTCATGCTTGATTACGTGTCCTTGTGAATTAATCTCCATTTCACATGATAACGTTAAGCGATCAACCTGTGGGTTCAAACTACAAATTCCATTGGATAACCGATGCGGAATCATTGGAATCACACGATCCACTAAATAGACACTTGTTGCTCGATCACTCGCTTCAACATCAATTGGTGAGCCTTCCTTCACATAATGAGACACATCAGCAATATGCACACCAAGCAAATAGTGACCATTATCAAGCTTCTTCACATGAACCGCATCATCTAAATCTTTTGCATCTGCTCCATCAATCGTCACAATCGTTTCATCGCGCAAGTCGCGTCGCCCTTGTAAGTCATCTGGATCGATTTCATCAGGAACGGCATTCGCTTGTTCAAGCACCTCATCAGGAAAGTCCATTGGGATACCATATTTATAAATAATTGAGATAATATCCATTCCTGGGTCGTTTTTATGACCTAATACATTTATAACGCTGCCTTCTGCACTCATTCTACCTTCAGGGTATTTCGTTATTTCGACAACGACTTTATGACCATCAATCGCGCCATTTTTTTCTTCTTTCGGAATAAAAATATCATTGGCAATCCGCTTATCATCCGCCACAACAAAGCCATATGATTTCTGATCGACAAACGTTCCTACTGTCGTCGTTACCCCTCGTTCCAATATTCGAACGATTTGACCTTCAGGACGGGCACCAGACGTTTGTTGATGAAGACGTACGAGCACTGTATCACCATTCATCGCACTTTTTAAATCGGCATGAGATACGTATACATCGTCTACACCGGCTTGCTCAGGAATAATAAAAGCAAATCCCTTCGCATGTCCTTGAACTCTTCCTCGCACAAGATTCATTTTCTCTGGAACGCCATAACGGTTTGTTCTCGTGCGAACGACTAGGCCGCGTTCCTCCATTTCATTTAGTACTTTTACTAAATCTTTAAATTGCTCACTTCCATCAACAGCTAACATTTCTTCAATCTCATTTATTAATAACGGCTTTTCTGCTTCTTGAAAAAACGAGGTTAACTGTTGTATTTTTTGTTCATTCATTTTATGCTTCACTCCTTTTTCTCCAATCAACTCCAATGTAACTGTTCTAAAAAATGATTAATATCTTCATGAAGTTGATCTCGTTCATTTCCTAATGTAATGACATGAGTTGAATCTTCATACCATTTTATTTCTTTTTCTTCTGATGCTATACGTTGAAGAATGACCGTTGCACTATTAATATCAATCATTTCATCATGCCGTGCTTGAATAATTAATGCTGGCGCATGAATCGATTCAAGTGACTGTTTGACTTGAACCATTTCTTCTTGTAAAGCGACGAGTAAACCAATTGATTCTTGATGAAATCGTTCGATATCTATGGTGATTTTCTCTCTTCTTTTATAATGTTTGACATAATCTTGTAGTCCGTCATAAATGGCACGCTCGGTTCTTGGCTTCATCGGTGCACACATCGGAATAAGCCCGACAACTGGATAGTAATAGGCCAGTTTTAAGCTAAACAGTCCTCCTAGTGATAATCCTGCTACAGCTATTTTCTCATACCCTAACTCTCGTAAATAGTGATATCCCTTTTTGACATCCTCCCACCAATCACTAGGTCCGGCTTGTACAAGCAGCTGTGGCTCCTCACCATGCCCTCTATACAATGGTGCATGAGACGTATAGCCCTTTTTTTGTAAAAAACGACCGAGCATTCGTACATCAGCAGTCGTCCCCGTAAATCCATGTAATAACAACACAGCACGCTCTGTGTCCCCTGTAAACGTAAACGGTTTCGGTGCAACAGCTCTCATGATCATACCCTCATTCCCATTTAACCTTCCCTATCAATTTTCCCGATATCTCATTAAACTAACCATATAATAAGAAAAACACAATAGGAGGTACTAGAAAAATTTGGTTTTTATCTTTTTTTGGTGCCCTTTAAGCAATGAACGAAACCACTTACACCTTATTTAATGGAACCTAACGCCGTATTTCGGCCATTTAACGGAATCCGGTTCCTTTTCATAGTTATAGAAAAAGCGATAGGTGCTAATCACCTACCGCTTCGTTCATTAAAGGAAATATGCAACCGTTACCGTTAGTACAAAAAATAAAACAGCAAGCACGACTGTTGCACGAATTAATACCGCATCTAATCCTCGTGCTTTTTGCTTTCCGACTAACTGCTCCGCACCACCTGAGATCGCTCCAGATAAACCAGCACTTCTCCCAGATTGTAGCAATACAACCGTAATTAATAAAATCGATACAATGATAAGTAGAACAATTGCTAAAGCTTCCACAACCTACACCTCCACACCGTAAGTACACACTATTTATAATGTAGCATAAAGGATGTCCATTCTACAACTAAAAAATACAAATTGTATTCGTTCTACGAATTAAACATTCAATTCTTTTGAACGTTTTTTTCCTTTCCACCTTTTTTTAATGGCTGTAATGATTGCCATTAATGTTATTGGTATAACGGCGACAATCGTTATAAAAAGAGGCCAAATGATTCCTACATTCTCAGCGAATTCAAGCTCATGCTCGTACAAAGTCACAGACATAAGAAAACATAATAATGTGATCGGAAATACGAACATTCTTGTCCCTTTCTCACCTACCATCTCATTAAATAACGTATGAATCATATATAGGACAATCGTTGCTTTCATATAAGAACCAATTATCCAGCTCATTGCCATGACCGCTTCAATACGCGTTAATATATCTTGAACATCAATTAAAGTAGATATGTAAAACAACGCATATTTGACCTTTGTTCCTATTGGGCCTAAAACCATAATCGAAATAAGAATCGTTGTTAATAAAAGAAGAGTTGTTAGAACATAGGCAACAATCATTCCTCGTTTTAAACTACCCGCTTTCTTCTGGCGAGCATATGGTAGTAATATCGCAAATAAAATAACTTCACTATAAGGAAATCCGTATACAAAATACGATCCATGTAAGATCGGCTTCCAACCCTCAGGAGTAAGTGGCAGAATGTATTGCGGTTCAATAACGGGTACGATCATTAGTAGAAACACGCCAAATACAGATAGAACAAAAAGAATTAGCATTGTAAACATTCGACCAATAACTTCAATCCCACAAAAAACCGTTAAAGCTGCGACAAGAAAGATGAACACTTGAAAAATATATAAAGGAGTTGTTCTCATAATTGTATTATGTAAAAACATGCCTACATCCAATATAATATTCGATACCATAATAACTAGTAGTATTAATAACAACCCGATTACAACATACGAAAGCCACTTTCCGTAAACCTTTTTCGTATATTCAAAAAAGGTTTTATCTCTATGCTCTTTATTTAAATACAAGATAACGATTAAGATTCCAAAGCCAACAATAGAAGTAAGAAGCAAAGAAATCCATGCTCCATTTCCTGCATTTGCAATTAACGGAGAAGGGATGTTTACTAAAGCAGAGCCTACCATATAGCATAAGAAAATAAACGCCATCTGATGATCACTTACTATTTCCTTTGATTGTTCCATCCCTTTCCTCCTTATTCAATAACCATCCAATCGACAATTTGATTTGCTGGCTGAAACAAAATATCATGCAACAAATCTGTTAAATCATACATATTTAATATGAAGATGAAGTCAGCACTTAAATAAATTGTGATCGCTACTATAGCCAAATAAATGATAATTATTTTGCGCTTTTTCTTTTTCAGCTTAGAATAATCATTGATCATTAAACTTAAAAATAATATCGCCAGCATGATCACTTTTGTCGCCATGTTCCATCACCTAATCCGCTTCCATAAATGGCTTTAAATCGACTAAACCAGAGCTCACAATTTTCACTTTCATATCATAAGCAAATTGAGCACCTTCCAAATATTCCTCCCAATTATCCTTTATTTCTTCCCATTTCTTAGCATCCTTTTTATGAATATCATTTCCTAAATTGAGAACATCAATTCTTTTCTTCTTTACATCTTCTATCGTTTTGTCCAAATCTTTTTCAATTGTTTCTTCGATTTTTTGAGCGTATGCATTTATTTCCTCTGCTGTTTCTAAAACCGTATCACACATTAACTCACGAACCCTTGCTTCAAATTGGATATCAACATCTACAACTAACTGCTCTCCTTCTATACTCGGTGAAATGTGTGAATCTGTCATAATCAGCTCAATATTATCCGATTTAATCATTTCCGGATCCTGTTCACAAGGGATTTTCCAAACACCTCTATCATATTGTTCCCGAATCATAAGAACATGCTGAGTTTCAGTTCCATCTAATTCCCCAACCATGACGCCATCTTTAATAATGGCAACTCCTATTAGAGGAGCTGATACAAGATCCTTTTCTACCTTTTTTTCAGCGAGTGGTACAATCGCCACTTCTAGTTCACTTTGGAGCTGGAGGCTAAGCTCGTGCAGTGTTGTATCCAACGTATTTCCAGCTTCATTATGAGAAAGCTTTTGCAACTCACGCAGCTGACGACTTGAAGCATATTCAAACATCGGTTCAATTTCTAAATAGTCCCTTCCTTTTCCTTTGCCAATCAATAAATTAGTCGTTGCCCGTGGCTCTTGCTCCCGATAAAAAAAAGCTAAAATATCATTAAAATGGCGGTTTCTAGCTGTTTCTTCTCCAATAATAACGATTTGCATATGACTCCAATTTGATTTTCTCCCAAAGTAATTCACTAAATTTCTCGCAGCTTCTGATAACGATTTGCTTTCAATAGTCGTTACGATTGGTTCTCTCCCTCCTCCTTCCTCAGCAGCTCCAATTTTAGCAGGCCGATAAAATTGAACCGTTAGCTCAATTCTTTCCTCATCCTCATCAAGTGCAGCTCCTAAAATAAACCCTCTCTCCATTAACTCCTGTTGATCCCAACAGCCAGTAAGGAGCATAAGAGTGATCATCAACAAGAAAATACGTTTCATTTTTCCTTCCTCATTTCTCATTTGATGTATGTGGGTATTGATGGTTCTTCTGATTACGTGGTGAGCGTAATAGTTTCCCAATCGGCGCACGGATAAAAGCATCTCTTAACTGTCGCGGCCTTAATGGAGCAAAAGGGGCTAAATAAGGAACACCTAACGATCTTAATGAGCTTAAATGAAGGAGAACGAGTAACAGTCCAACCATGATGCCAAATCCTCCTAATGTTGCAGCTAAAAACATTAAAGGAAACTGTATAATACGGTAGCTAATCGCTAAGTTATATTGCGGTACGGCAAAGGACGAAATTCCTGTTAATGCCACAACAACCACCATTATTGGCGAAGCAATTCCTGCTTGAATGGCTGCCTCACCAATAATGAGCGCACCTACGATACTCACAGCTTGTCCAACAGGCTTAGGCATACGAATACCTGCTTCACGCATTAATTCAAAAAAGAAAACCATAATTAATGCTTCAAGTAGAGCAGGAAAGGGAATTCCTTCTCGTGTATTAACGATCGCCAACAGTAGAATGGTTGGGATCATCTCTGGGTGAAACGTTGATAACGCAATGTACACACTCGGTAAAGTTAGAGCAATAATAACGGCAATGAATCGCATTAACCTTATCGTAGTAGAGATAAATGAACGCTGATAATAATCCTCTACGGATTGGAATAACTCTAAATAAAGGGCAGGGCATATTAAAATAGCCCCTGTTCCGTGCACGAGCGCAATGATCTTCCCATCAATTAATGCAGCAGTAGCCGTATCAGGGCGCTCTGTATAACGATATTGTGGAAAAGGAGAAAGAGTTGAATCTTCAATTAATTCTTCTAAAAAAGTGGTTTCTAATATTTCTAAATCCTTCACCTTTTCCAATCGTTTTTCAAATTCAGCTAAAACTTCAGCATCGACAGCACCTTCTAAATACATATATGCAATTTCCGTACGTGTCACTTGACCAACATGCAATGATTTAAGTTTTAAATGCTTTGACTGGATTCTTGAACGGATTAAGCCAATATTCTTTTTTAAATCTTCTACCGTTCCTTCATGTGGGCCTTTAACAACTGCTTCTGTCGAGGGCTCGGCAACAGATCGCCCTTCAATAGAAATCGCCTCAAACGCTAATGCTTGATCCCAACCATCAATAAACAGAACGAAATAGCCCGCCAATACTTTCGTAGTCGCTTCTTCATAGTCATTAATTAGAACAGGGGTTTCATTTGTGACTCCGTGGTTTAAAATAAAATGCTTTAGCCTTTCTAACGTAATTTCATTCGCTGACCCGATCTCATGCTTCACAAGATCCTGCAATAACGACTTAACAAAGTTCACTTTTTCTTTCTGAACGAGAGATTGACAATGAATAATAAATGAATGAATCGATAGATGAGGACCAAACTGATAATCGTGAAAACTAATATCATCTGTGTCTTTAAAAATATCATCTATCTTTGCTCTACTATTTTTAAGCTGATCGTCTATTCTTTTCATTTGCTTCATGGAATCATCAATAAGCTGCTCTTTTTTACTGACACCCGACTTTTGTTTAATACGCCAACCTGTTCGACGTGGACTCATACGACTTACTCCTCATTTTTCCGATGTTTATAGTTAGGATGAGCAATTTTGTTAAATTCATGCATTAAGAAAAATGTGATAACGTCTTTTTCTTAAAGAGGTGTGCGGAGCCGTCGCTCTCCTTTGAGTTTGCTACTGCAAATTCTGATTCTATCCAATCATTCATCTACTAATTCCCTAATGATGGTATCTCCTGTTCGTAAGCTTAAAGACATTGTCGTTAACGTAGGGTTCGATCCAAGCGTTGGTAAAATGCTGTTATCAGCTATCCATAGCCCCTTTACACCATGAACAGCGCAAGTGGAATCAACGACTGAATCACTCGGGCTCATTCCCATCCGACATGTTCCTGACTCGTGATAATCACTTCCTGGAATGGTTAAGCAAAGCGGTTCATCCCCCTCCTTTTCAGCACCTATTTCAGCTCCAATTAACTGAATCATTCGCTCCGTATCAATTAGTGCTTGATTTAACAATTGTCTATCTAATTCACTACTTTGATAAAAAGTTAACAGCTTATTATTACTTAATGTCACACGATTTCGATATCGTGAAAGTACTTTAACAAAACCATAAAAACCTAACTGCCGATCGGCTTCTGGAAATATTTGTACAAAATATGGAGCGTCCGGACGCTGTCTGACGTAGCAAGGTGTAATTTCTGAGAAAAGATCTCCCACTTCTTCAGATGTGAAAGCTCTCATTTTGAAGAAAGTATGTTTGATTAAGTAGCGCCCGACGGGTAAATGATCAAAGGGTGATTGCAACAAAATACGTGGAGTTTGAAATGCATTGGCAGCTAAAACAACTTTTTTTGCTTTAATTTGATGAACACGTTCGTTACGATCGATGGCTTCAACACCTTGAACTTTGTCTCCATTCATCAACACTTTTTGCACAGGTGCATGAATAGCAATATCGATGTCCCTTTTACCTAATGCTGCTCCAATTAAAGTGAGCGAGCTTGAAAACACATCAGGAAGCGCTCGACCTTCCTGCCACTCTAATCGAGCGGCAAACGGCATAATAAAAGCGGGGTAATTGTTTTGCCACAATTGCTGTAAAAAAAGATTCGTTTCCACTGTTGTCGACGGCTCTTGAACATAGAGGATTTGTTCGGCTAATTCATAATACGGTTCAATATCATCATACGAAATTGGCCAAAAGGTAAATTCATACGGCTGAAACCGAACCGCAACTCCCCCCACATGATTGCTTTTCCCCCAAATCCAATCACCTGTTTAGAGGCTGGTAAATCCGGTTCCCCGATCGGTCGACTAATCTTTTCATTAAATCGATACGCATCGCGCCGTCCCTCTAAAGTAGGAATATTATTAACATGAGTTGGAATATATAATCCACCCGCATCAATCATGCCAATTTTCTTATCTTCTATCCCTTCCTCTTGAGCCAGCTTCCATGCAACCGCACTTGCCCCTGCACCTGTTCCTACAATTAATACGTCATATTCTTGTTTCGCCATTTCTTCAATAGGCGTTAACGGAACCCACGTATCTAATGGTTTTTCTGGCCGGTCTGGATGACATATCGGAATCTGAACTGCTTGGAAATCGCCATTCGTATATTCCTCCTGAGGAAAAAAGCGCTGTTCCATTTTTTATCGACTCCTTCCTTTCCATTTTTGAACAAATTGGCTATTGATTTGGGCACTTTTTAATGGTGGACGTTCAAAATGCTCCTGTTCAACGAAATAATAGTACACTCCAAATCGTTCAAGCTGTTTTAAAGTTAAGCGATAATCAATCACTCCTCGATCTAACTCAGTTGTTTCACCGGTGGGACCCGCTTCTTTTATATGAACAAGTGGTGTACGACCTTTGTATTTCGTTAATACATCTAACGGTTCAAAGCCGGCTTTAAAAGTCCAGTAAAGGTCTATCTCTAATACCAAATCACTGCCTACTTCTCGTATTAGTCGATCAATCACTAATTCCCCTGATGGCAAAGGTTCAAATTCCTCTTGGTGATTATGATAAGCAAGCTGAAGACCAGCCTCTTTAACGATTTTAGCCATTTTTTTTATAGAAAAAATGAGTTGTTGAAAAGCAGCTTCCTCTTTAAAAATGTCAGGCTCAACGAAAGGGATAACAATATATGCGATACCAACGACCTTTGCATATTCAATTTCAGCTTGTAAATCTTCTACTAGATGCTCAAATTGAACATGAGAAGCTGGAGCTTGTAAAGAGGCATCTCGCAAATATTGCTTCATAACAGATGCAGGCACATCACCATAACCCGCAAATTCTACTGTCTCATATCCCATGTCTGACAACGCCTGTAACGTTTGTACTGGGTTGGCATTAAATTCCCTTCGTACGGAGTATAGTTGAATACCCGGAGGAATAGAATCACATTCTTTTAGTTGATTTCGATCAAAAACAAAACGCACCTTAGTCAGTCCCTTCTGTCATCCGACTCATTAATTATATGTATAAAAAAAATAAGCCTTTTAGACCTGCAATAATGAGATCGGTGTCTTTACACTAACCCCATATAAGTGAAATATTGATATTCAAATTAATGCTTTTTTCTTTGATGCAGATTTAAATGTGCATTCAAGTCAAACATGCACCTATACTTTTTATGACGCATAATTCCTCTTGATCCTCCTCCAAACATTCACCTATCACCCTCGATGGCGCAGCTTTCCTCTAGACCCTCCCCTAAACATGCACCTACCCTCTCGATTCTCCCCCAAACCTAAACACCTCACCTAATTCCTTTTCGAGCTATGAGAATGCTCGCCAAAAGAAAAAAGCCTTAAAAAGGGCACATTCACCCTTCTTAAGGCTTTTCATTAAAAATTACTTATCATTTAAATTGTAGAATGAAGAAAGTCCGCCGTATGTTGCCACACTAGCTAGCTCGTCTTCGATACGAAGAAGTTGGTTGTACTTCGCCACACGGTCTGTACGTGAAGGAGCACCTGTCTTGATTTGACCAGCGTTTGTCGCAACAGCGATGTCCGCAATCGTTGCATCCTCAGTTTCACCAGAACGGTGAGAGATAACCGCAGTGTAACCAGCACGCTTCGCCATTTCAATTGCTTCAAACGTTTCTGTTAACGTACCAATTTGGTTTACTTTGATAAGAATTGAGTTACCGATTCCTTTTTCGATTCCTTCAGAAAGCTTCTTCGTGTTCGTAACGAATAAATCATCACCAACAAGCTGAACTTTGTCACCAAGGCGATCTGTAAGAAGCTTGAAACCTTCCCAATCGTTTTCATCAAGACCATCTTCAATTGAGATGATTGGGTATTTCGAAACAAGCTCTTCATAGAAGTTAACCATTTCTTCAGCTGTTAAACTCTTACCTTCACCCGCTAAATGGTATTTACCGTCTTCTTTGTTGTAAATTTCAGAAGCGGCAACATCCATTGCAAGCTTCACTTCTTCACCTGGCTTGAAGCCCGCTTTTTCGATTGCTTCAATAATCGTTGACAGAGCTTCTTCATTTGATGATAAGTTAGGAGCGAATCCACCTTCATCACCTACAGCTGTGTTATAGCCTTTGCTCTTAAGAACAGCTTTAAGGTTATGGAAAATTTCCGCACCCATACGAAGAGCTTCTTGGAAGTTTTCAGCACCTACTGGCATAACCATGAATTCTTGAATATCAACGTTATTATCTGCATGCTCACCACCGTTGATGATGTTCATCATTGGTACTGGAAGCTGCTTTGCGTTAAATCCACCAAGGTAAACGTATAAAGGAATACCTAAAGCATCTGCAGCTGCATGTGCAACAGCCATTGATACACCTAGAATGGCATTGGCACCTAATTTTCCTTTGTTATCTGTTCCATCAAGCTCAATCATTAATTGATCGATACCGACTTGGTCAAGAGCGTCGATTCCGATTAATTCTGGCGCAATAATTTCATTAACATTCTCTACCGCCTTTAATACACCTTTCCCCATATAACGATCGCCGCCGTCACGCAATTCAACTGCTTCGTATTCACCAGTTGATGCACCACTTGGAACAAGGGCACGTCCCATAGCGCCAGACTCAAGATATACTTCTACTTCTACTGTCGGGTTACCACGAGAGTCTAATACTTCTCGAGCATAAACATCTGTAATCATTGTCATTATTCATTCACTCCTTATTAGTTATCATAAACGACTTAAGTCGCTTATTTAATTAATGTCTTTCCTGTCATTTCTTTCGGTTGACTACCACCTAAAAGGCTTAAAACGGTCGGCGCTAAATCAGCAAGAATGCCATCTTCCCGTAACGAAAGTCCTTCATCTGTCACAATAACAGGGACACGATTCGTCGTATGTGCCGTCATTGCGTTACCATCTAACGTTACAACTTCATCAGCATTACCATGATCAGCTGTTATGACAGCAGCACCGCCCTTTGCCAAGACCGCATCAACAACACGACCAAGACATTCATCGACAGTCTCTACCGCCTTAATTGTAGGCTCAAGCATACCAGAATGTCCAACCATATCCGGATTAGCAAAGTTTAAAATAATCGCATCATGCTTATCAGCTTCAATTTCTTTCACTAATGCATCTGTTACCTCATATGCGCTCATTTCAGGCTGCAAATCATAAGTCGCAACCTTAGGTGAATCAATTAGGATCCGCTCTTCATTCGGAAATGGCTCTTCACGACCACCACTGAAAAAGAAGGTCACGTGAGGATACTTTTCCGTTTCAGCAATCCGAAGCTGTTTATATTGCT
The DNA here is from genome assembly GCF_000513115.1 of Halalkalibacter hemicellulosilyticusJCM 9152. Taxonomy (GTDB): domain Bacteria; phylum Bacillota; class Bacilli; order Bacillales; family Bacillaceae_D; genus Halalkalibacter; species Halalkalibacter hemicellulosilyticus. The sequence goes on along the minus strand of NZ_BAUU01000021.1, from coordinate 64,126 downwards.
GTTGTGCCAACACTTCACCTAATGTATTATCCAGGTTCGTTGGTTTAAATGCCACATACCCATCAACCGTTTCACTAAAATGAGTTAAGCAAACGTAATGAAGGTTCGTTGGATGCTGATCACCACGATCAAAGCCACGGAAGTCCTCGTTCGTAAAGACTTGTGACATTTGAATCGCGCGGTCAGGACGGAAGTTAAAGAAAATGACCGCATCATCATCTTGAATCGTCCCAACTGGAGAACCGTCTTCCTCTGTTATGACAGAAGGAATGACGAATTCATCAAAGATGTCATTTTTATAATTGTCTTCAATCACTTGAACCGGATCAGTATACGTTGGTCCTTCTCCATACACCATCGCACGATATGATTTCTCTACACGCTCCCATCGCTTATCACGATCCATTGCGTAGTATCGCCCATGAAGAGAAGCAATCTGACCTAATCCTAGCTCTTGCAACTTATCCTGCAAGTTACGAACATAGATTTCAGCCGATGTTTGACCGACATCACGTCCATCTAAAAAGCCATGTACATAAACTTTCTCCACTTTCTCTTTCTTTGCAAGTTCAAGTAAAGCAAAAAGATGATTAATATGACTATGAATTCCACCATCTGATAACAGTCCATACACATGCAGCGCACTGTTCTTTTTCTTCACATGGTTCATCGCATCAAGGAATGTATCATTTTCAAAGAAGTCACCTTCACGAATCGATAAATTCACTCGAGTTAAGCTTTGATAAACGATTCGACCAGCACCAATATTTAAATGGCCCACTTCGGAGTTTCCCATTTGTCCTTCAGGTAAACCGACCGCTTCCCCTTGTGCTTCAAGTGTAGCATGCGGATATTGATTCCAATAGCGATCGAAGTTAGGCTTATTCGCTTGTGCGACAGCGTTCCCTTTTTCTTCCTCTCTCATCGCAAACCCATCAAGGATGATGAGAGCTACCGGTTTCTTGCTCATTTGCCTTCCTCCAATAGAGATAAGAATGAAGCTGGCTCTAAGCTTGCACCACCAACAAGAGCACCATCGATATCAGATTGCGCCATGTACTCTTTAATGTTAGCCGGCTTCACACTTCCACCATATTGAATACGAACTGCGTCTGCTGCAGCTTGTGAGAACGCCTCGGCAACGACTTGACGAATGTAAGAACATACTTCATTTGCATCTGTTGCAGACGAAGACTTTCCTGTTCCAATAGCCCAAATTGGCTCGTAGGCAATCACTGTATTTTTCACTTGCTCTTCTGTTAATCCAGCAAGACCAGCTTCTACTTGGACTTTAACAACATCATTCGTCTTACCCGCTTCACGCTCTTCATCCGTTTCCCCACAACACATAATTGGAACAAGATGATGTGTAAACGCAGCATGAACTTTCTTATTAACTGTTTCATCTGTTTCAGCAAACATTTCACGGCGCTCAGAGTGACCAATGATCACATAGTCAACGTTCATATCCGCTAACGCGACTGGGCTAATCTCTCCTGTAAATGCCCCATTTTCCTCAAAGTGAACGTTTTGTGCACCTACTTTTAAGTCAGTACCCTCTGTATCATGCACTAAACTTTCTAAAAATAACGCTGGTGAACAAACAACAGCATCCACTTCGCTATTTGCTGGAACACTATTTTTTACTTCTTGAACAAATTGCTTTGCCTCACCTAGCGTTTTGTTCATTTTCCAGTTACCTGCAATAATTGGCTTACGCATTTTTTCACCCCGTTTAATGATTTAAATTTATTTGTCTGATAATGCGACAACGCCTGGAAGCTCTTTTCCTTCCATAAACTCTAATGATGCACCGCCACCAGTAGAAATATGACTCATTTGCTCAGCCATGTTGAACTTTTCAACAGCCGCTGCTGAATCTCCTCCACCGATTACTGTATATGCATCACTGTCTGCTAACGCTTGTCCTACAGCCTTCGTACCTTTCGAAAATGCTTCTAATTCGAATACACCCATCGGTCCGTTCCAAATGACAAGCTTTGAATCTTTGATGACTTTTTCATATGTAGCACGTGTATTTGGACCAATATCTAATGCTTCCCAATCAGATGGAATCGAATCAATCGCAACCGTCTTAATGTTCGCATCATTCGAGAAATCATCCGCAACCGTTACATCCTCTGGCAAATATAGATTCACACCGTTTTGCTTTGCCTTTTCCATGAACGATTTTGCCAATTCAATTTTATCCTCTTCAAGTAAAGAAAGTCCAATTTCATGACCTAATGCTTTAACGAACGTATACGCAAGTCCACCACCAATAATTAAGTTGTCGACCTTTTCTAATAAGTTCTCAATAACACCGATCTTATCCTTTACTTTCGCACCACCGATAATCGCTGTAAATGGACGCTCAGGATTTGATAGAGCCTTTCCAAGAACCTCTAATTCTTTTTGCATTAATAAACCAGCTGCAGATGGTAAATGATGCGCAATACCTTCTGTTGACGCGTGAGCACGGTGAGCAGCACCAAATGCATCGTTCACATACACGTCAGCTAAAGCGGCAAATGCTTTCGCTAGCTCAGCATCATTCTTTTCTTCACCAGCATAGAAACGAACATTCTCTAATAAGAGTACGTCACCGTCAGCCAATCCATTAGCCGCTTCCTCTGCTACAGGTCCGTGTGCTTCATCTACTTTTTTGACGTCCTTACCGAGCAATTCACTTAATCGTTTCGCAACAGGCGTTAAACGAAGCTCTTCCACCACTTCACCTTTCGGACGACCTAAGTGTGAAGCTAAAATAACACGAGCACCTTGCTCAACAAGATGTTGAATCGTCGGAATAGCAGCACGAATACGTGTTTCATCCGTTACTTCGCCGTCCTTCATTGGCACATTAAAGTCAACACGACAAAATACTTTCTTTCCTTTTAGGTCAAGATCAAGTATAGACTGTTTATTCATTAGAGTGGACCCCCTTCAAGTTGTTTATACGCTTTAAGACAGCGGAAAGAGGAGGAGAATATACTTCTACCTCCTCTATTAACTGTGCTATTTATTATAGTCCTTTGCTTGCAATGTATTCAACTAAGTCTACAACGCGATTAGAATAACCAGACTCGTTGTCATACCAAGAGATCACTTTAACCATGTTCCCTTCCATAACCATAGTTGAAAGAGCATCGATTGAAGAAGAGTGTGCATTACCATTGTAGTCAGTAGATACTAATGGCTCTTCGCTGTAGTTAAGGATTCCTTTTAATGGACCTTCAGCCGCTGCTTTGAAAGCACCGTTTACATCTTCTACAGTGACATCCTTGTCAAGCTCTGCAACTAAATCAACAAGTGAAACGTTTGGAGTTGGTACACGCATAGCACCACCGTTTAATTTCCCTTTAAGCTCAGGCAGAACAAGGGCAACAGCCTTCGCAGCACCCGTAGTTGTAGGGATGATGTTCTCAGCAGCCGCACGAGCACGACGGTAGTCTTTATGTGGTAAGTCAAGAATTTGTTGGTCATTTGTGTATGAGTGAACAGTTGTCATCATACCGCGCTTAAGACCGAATGTATCGTTAAGAACTTTTGCGAATGGTGCAAGACAGTTTGTAGTACAAGAAGCGTTAGAAATAACGTCATGGCTTGCAGCATCATATTTGTCTTCGTTAACACCCATTACGACAGTAATATCTTCATCAGATGCAGGAGCAGAAATGATAACCTTCTTAGCACCAGCTTCAATGTGCTTAGCAGCATCTGCACGCTTAGTGAAGAAACCAGTTGATTCAACAACTACCTCTACTCCACGCTTATCCCACTCAAGCTTTGCTGGGTCACGCTCAGCAGAAATATTGATTTCTTTTCCGTTAACAACTAGTGCATCGCCATTTACTGATACTTCAGCGTCTAACTTGCCGTGTACAGTGTCATACTTTAAAAGATGTGCAAGCATGTTTGCATCTGTTAAGTCGTTAATTGCAACTACCTCAACGTTAGAGTTGTTTAAAGCTGCACGGAAAACGTTACGTCCGATACGTCCAAAACCATTAATACCAATTTTTGTTGCCATGTTCAATCTCCTCCTAAATATCAATCTTAATTTATAAGAAAAACGCATAGCGTCTTTTCTACTTATTCGTGGGGTAATGCTAATAATGATTCAGCGGCTGCTTCATCTGTAATGAGTACGTCACTAGGGCGATAGTTCATAAAAGCTGATATCGCTTGTGCCTTGGAGTCTCCACCAGCGATAGAAATGACGTATTTATCATCATTTTCGAGATCATCTAGCTGTAAGCCAATCGTCCGTTGTTTATGAATTGGCTTACCCATTCGATCAAAATAAAATCCAAATGCCTCACCAACTGCATCCTCATTAACGAGCTTATCAACAAAGGAATGCTGTGACTGACGACGAAGCGCCATCGTTTTCGCATCTCCAATTCCATGGATAACAGTCGATGCTGATTTAATCAGCTTTAGGATATCCTGTAATGAAGGTTCTAATACAAGAGATGCATATGCTTCCTCACTAATTTGCTCAGGAACATGTAACAGCCTATACTGTGCCCCAGCACGACTAGCTAATTTTGCACTAATCGTATTAGCTTGGTTTTCTACTTGCTCACCAAGTCCACCACGCGCTGGAATAAAGGTCACACTACGCATATTCGCCTCAGGCATCATCATATCGGCAACAGCAGCAAGCGTTGTACCACCCATCACCGCAACGACATCGTTAGGCTTTAAGCGTGATTTCAATAGCTGAATACAAGCACGTCCAAGCTCCTTCTTCACCCATTCATCTTCATCACTATTCCCTGCCACGACGAATACTCGTTTAATCCCAAAACGTCGTTCCAAGCTTTTCTCAAGGTCACGCAAGCCGAACAACTCCTTCATCACTTCTTCAAGTGTTAAGAAAAGCTGTTCACCATCTGGCGTAATGCTCATCCCTGCTGAAGCAAAATGCACAAGTCCTTGATCCTTCAAAAACGTTACCTCTTTACGCAAGACTCGTTCAGAAAGCTGAAGGTTTTGCGCCAAGCTTCTACGCCCAATCGGCTGCATCAATTTTATGTATCGAATAATTCTATAGCGCTTGATCATCACATCAAGCAAATCGGGCATTAATTTTCTTTGAATGTCTAATATCCGCTTCATTACGAGTCAAGCTCCTTTTCATAAGTGGACTCAATTTGTCCCGCATAGACGTTTCATGTCCCGATCGCTATAAAAAAAGAGAACCTCAAGCCCATCTTTATAGTAACAAGGATAGTGCCATTTCACAAGTTAATTTTCGCCATTTTTCGATTGTAACCGCTTTAATACCTTTTTTTCTGAAATTTGTCCAAAATCAACCTCTTCCCCTTCTATTTCGACAACCGGAATCATTAATTGGTATTTCTCAAGTAGCTCATCATCTTCATAAATATCAATAACACGAATCGAAAATTCATACTGCTCCTTTAACATCTCTATTTGAGCAATCGCTTTATCACATAACGGACAATGTTGCTTAGAATAGACAATGATTTCTGTCACTATACATAAACCCCTTTAGTCTAACTTCCCGTTGAAGTCAGTTGATTAATTTCATAATCGAATCCTCATTCCAATTCTACACGTTTTCTTTCTCATTCAGTATTACTGAAGTTTACGAACGGAATAAGGATCGATTTTTTTCATTTACAATCATTTTACTGTTGTACGAACATGAGTCAAGTTATCAATCTTCTATAAGATAAACATTCATCCCTTCTTCTATCTCCGTATCAACTGGAACGTATACAACAAGCGTATTTTCATAGTAAGTGTAGCTTCCAAATCCCCCGCTGAAGAAACCTTCTTGATCATAAAAAAATTGACGTATGACAAACTCAGGCTCCTCCATAGCTATTGTAATCTCGACCGAATCTGGATTTCGTACAAGTAATTCATCTCCGATTAAATCAAGAGAAGGATGTAGCCGTTCATCTTCTATAGGATATCCATTAATCATAAAATCGGACGCATAATAAGCAACATCGATCACACCATCATCTTCTTCCTTTTCAATAAAGAAAACGTTATATTCCACGTAATCATGACTAGATGAACGAATAGAAAATGCCTCATCTTGACGATCGTACGGAAAACTCCACCGTTGATGAACAAAAGCTTCAAACTCCTCTAAGCGATCCTCTTCAATCGCCTCAAAGATCGTCATCTCTGGATCATCATAGTCACTAAAGGGAGTCCGAGGCTCAGCTTCAGAAGCAGGAATCAATTGATACGTCATGATTGCTCCAAATAAAACGGCCACATAACCGGCAATGAGCCACTTCATTACATTCCCACCGATGTAATTAGGAACTTTCGCCAATCCAAATAACAGTGCAAGGATAACAATCAATGGTAGAAAGCTTAAAATAAACATTATAATCGAACCTCCAATCGTTTCGAGATCGTCATCGAGGCTAAGAATAACACTACGCAAATGGCAATGACCTTTACTGAAAATAGTAGAAAAGATGACTCCTGTAAAATAAAGCCCGTGATGACTTCAAGTACCGGTGGATTAGAATGATACGTATTCGTACTAAACATCGAACCAATAAAAAGAACAGGAATCACAACCATGAAAAGTCGCTTCCATTGCACGAGCAAGCCAATAACGTAACCGGCCATCGCAAACAGACATACATATAAAACACTTGCGCTTAACCCAGTCATATATTCGATGGTACTCATTGAAACCCTTTCATAGATATACGCCTCATGCAAAAAATAAGCACTTGATTTAATGAGAAAACTAGATAACATCGCGGTAACCCCAGCAAATATACTTACTGTCAAAAGATATAAGACATTAGCGATATTACTACTATTTCTCGTTGCGATAAAAGAATAATCGTCATAACGATACGCTCTCGTTGTAATAAGAATCGCCGTAATAAATGCCCACAAAAAAGTGAAAATTAAAACGATATCACTTGAATAGACATGACTTGTGATAGAAATGCCATTCGATCCGTACATACTATAATTAGTTGATATTGATGCTAGTAGAATGGCTATCACTTGCAGAAAGATTAATGTCAGGATCGAGCCCATATAAGAGCGAACCTTAAAGGCATATTGCTTCTTAACAACATCTAAAAATTTAACGCTCACGAAAGACATCATCGATCCCACCTTCCGTCGTTTTCGTCACATACACACACATATCATTAGCGGAGACATTCACAATCTCAAGCCCATCTCGCTTCAATTGTGTCCTTTCATCGTCTGTAAAATCATTTTCAACAACGACATAGACTCGATCTGTTCCAACGATTTTACGGTCATATACTTTTCTATTTTTCGTCCATTTCTCCGCAACATCTTTTGAGCCTGAAAGTTGAATAGCCATTTCACTTAATTGATGAACAGGAATATGCATAAGCTTCTTTCCTTCATGGATAAGTAGAACATCTTCTAACAATTCTTCGATTTCCTCAATATGATGACTCGATAATAAAATCGTACGTGGATAAGCTAAATATTCCTTCATCAATGCCCGATAGAAATCCGACCTAACTGCGGCATCCATCCCCGTTGTGGGCTCGTCAAAGATTGTTAATGGACAGCGTGCACATAATCCAATAATCGCATTAAACGTACTACACTTCCCTTTAGATAGCTTTTGGTGGCTTTGCTTTGGCTGAAATTGAAAATAATCAAATAATCGCTCTGCCAGCTCCTGATCCCAATTTGGATAAAAATGTGCAGCGAACTGTAAAATCTCTTTCAAGTTCAAAGCTGATGGAAAGCTCATTTGATCATCAACAAATATTGAATTCGCTGAAACCGTCAGGCTGTCAAATGGACGTTCAGAAAATACTTTAATGTCCCCAGCATTAGGCTTAGTAAATCCTGCAAGCAGCTTTAGCAAAGTCGTTTTGCCTGCTCCATTACGTCCAATAACCCCTGTGATTGAATTGGGTTGAATCGTAAATGACAACCCTCTTAACGCCTCCGTCTTCTGAAACGTTTGGATCACATTCTCACAAGATATAACACTCATCATTTCCCCTCCATTTCCTTCTCGTGCGCAACTTTAATCATCTCAATGATTTCGTCCAATTCAACATGGACATGTCTAGCCTCGATCACTAAATCATCGACTAACTGCTGTAATCGTAATGCTTTTCTCCGGTTTAGAATGATCTCCTCTGCGCTCTCTGAAACAAACATCCCGAGCCCTCTCTTTTTATACAAAATTTCATCATCAGCCAATCGATTTAACCCCTTGGCGGCTGTTGCCGGATTAATCGTGAACATATCAGCTAATTGATACTGTGAATAAACTTTGTCATGAGTCGTTAAATTCCGTCTCAAAATTTCGGTTTCAATCCATTCAGCTATTTGGATATACAACGGCTTCCCATTATCATGGTCAAGGATCACTCAACCCACCTCTCTTTATGACTAATATAGTGCATTACTGTTGTAATGTAGTATATTATATTCATGAAAGAAAGGCAATAACAAATAGATGAGTCCACGGAAAATGGACAAATTAATTTTTTCAGTGCCTTGAAATTGATAAAAAATGGCTCCACACGTTGCTCGCTTGATACGAGAAACCTAATCGTATCAAGCTTTCCAAAAAAGGCAACGATTTTACTCATTGCTTAATGAGCATCAAAAAAGTTGAAAACCAAACATTTTCAGTGCTCTCATAGGATTTGCTTTTTCGTTTACATTCAACGAAATTCGGTTATCATGAAAGCAGGGTTTAAATATATAAATAGGGAATAGTATAGTATGGAGGTATATTATTTGACCTTCTTTGACCTTTTAGGTATGATAAGTACATAAGAAAGAAGCAACGATTACATTGATTGCTTCAAAAAAAATGAATAAGTAAAAATTAAGGAGGAATGAACAATGAATTTAATCCCTACAGTTATCGAACAAACAAACCGTGGTGAACGTGCTTATGACATTTACTCACGCTTATTAAAAGACCGTATTATTATGCTAGGAAGTGCGATTGACGATAACGTTGCCAACTCTATTGTTGCACAGCTATTATTTTTACAAGCAGAAGATCCAGAGAAGGACATCTCAATTTACATTAACAGTCCAGGTGGATCGATTACAGCTGGTATGGCTATCTACGATACGATGCAATACATTAAGCCAAAGGTTTCAACGATTTGTATCGGTATGGCAGCATCAATGGGAGCTTTCTTACTTGCAGCAGGTGAAAAAGGCAAGCGCTTTGCCCTTCCAAACAGTGAAGTGATGATTCACCAACCACTTGGTGGAACACAAGGTCAAGCATCTGACATCCAAATTCATGCTAAGCGTATCCTTGAAATGCGTGAAAGCTTAAACAAAATTCTAGCTGAGCGTACAGGGCAACCATTAGAAGTGATTGAACGCGATACAGACCGTGATAATTTCATGATCGCGGAAAAAGCAAAGGAATATGGCTTAATTGATAGCGTCATTCCAGCTAATTAAAAGAAAAAAGTAGCACCTTTATAGCAACCTTAGCCTGTCGACACAGTCTCACAAAAGCGAGACAGTCGACAGGTTTTTTGTGCTTCAGCTTCAAGATCATGGTCATGGATTAGTCGCTGCAAACCCTAGGGAATCCTCATTCCTTTAATTCAGGGATTCCTCGCTTTCTAAGAAGAAAAAGGAATCCTCATTCCACTATTTGAGCTAAACAAGGTCAAAAGATGGAATAAAACCCGAAATAGAGGCATGAGGAGACCGTAACGACTGTAAAAAGGAAAAGACAGAGTGAATAGAGGAACGAGGATCACATGTCGCACGTGGTGTGCATCGCTTGGGCATACATGTCGAATTAGAGGAATGAGGAGGAACCGCATACAGCACACATACGCACCACGTTTCCGTCCGAGGGCACTGGGAAAAGTTTGATTTTCAACTTGTTTGGTGCCCTTTAAGCAATGAGCAAAACCGTTGCCTGTTATGGAGGAGTGGAGCCATTGCTAATCAAATGAAAGGTACTGAAAAAGTTAATTTGTCCTTTTCAGTGGCCTCTTTCCGTCCATCAGTGACACTGAAAAAGACGACCAAAGGCCGCCTTCATTCATTCTGTTTCAATAAAATTCACTAATGCTTCTAATGCTTCTTCTTCATCTGAACCATCGATACTTAACGTCAATTCCGTTCCGTGGCTAATAGCTAGGCTCATCAGACCCATAATGCTTTTCGCATTTACTTTCTTCGTTCCTTTTAGAATAAATACCTCTGATGAGAAACGATTAGCCTCCTGTACGAATAGTGCTGCTGGCCTTGCTTGTAAACCTGTTTTACGTTTCACAACGACATCTTTTTCAACCATGTCGTACCCTCCCTTCTGAATTCTGTTTCTTATGTTGATACATCAAATGCTTCCCCATTACGTAGCTTATTAGCAATCTCATCGATTTTCCTTAATCGATGATTAACCCCTGACTTACTTACTTTACCACTTTCGACCATTTCACCGAGCTCTTTTAATGTGACATCTTGATGACGAATTCTGAGCTCTGCAATCTCTCGAAGCTTAGGCGGTAATTCTGCTAAGCCGATTTCACGATCGACAAAGCGAATATTTTCTACTTGTCGCAAGGCTGCCCCAACCGTCTTATTCAAGTTAGCGGTTTCGCAATTAACTAAGCGATTGACAGAGTTTCGCATATCTTTCATAATGCGTACATCTTCAAAATAAAGCAATGCTTGATGAGCACCGATGACATTTAGAAGCTCTGCAATTTTCTCACTATCCTTTATATACGTAATGAACCCCTTCTTACGTTCCAACATTTTAGCATTTAATTCATATTCGTTCATTAAATCGCATAACGAATGGTTGTGCTCCTCATACATTGAATATATTTCCAAATGGTAAGAAGATGTTTCAGGATGATTAATAGAACCGCCTGCTAGAAACGCACCTCGTAAATAAGCTCGTTTACAGCAAGACTTTTCCGTTAATGATTTGGAAATCGTGCGAATAAATTGAAAGCCCTCTGCCAAAATCCCTAATTCTTCTAATAATGCTGGGCGCCATGCTTCATTCGTACGAGGTAGACATTATTTTTCTTCAATCGCATTTTCTTTCGTACTAGCAACTCGACAAACATGTTAGGAAAAACCCGTTTAATAAGCGTATAGATTCTTCTTGCGATCGCTGCATTTTCCGTCGTTACATCTAAACTAATTTTCATTTGATTAAAGGATAACGTTCCATTCATACGCACGAGTGCAGCAAGCTCAGCTTTTGCACAACAATCATCTTGTTCTAATTGTGTTAATTCTTTCTTAGTTGTAGCTGCAAAGGACAATGCCATCCCTCCTTTCAGCTTGAATGACTTTACATTGGTCGTAGGAGTGCTTCTGATACCTTAACAGCATCGTGACGCAAAACACCATTTGCTTCGATGACAAATTCATCACGAATAACTTGAATACCCATCTTCTCTAACCGTTGTTGGTCAACTACGACAGGTACCGCTCCTTCTTTTGCATAGCGTTCCCGCAACGATGGTGAAATCGGCGCACCATTCACAAGAATCTCATCAACTAGCTCTGCACCACCATGATCGATAATCGCCTGAACATGATCAGCAGCGGAGAAGCCCTCTGTCTCACCACTTTGTGTCATGACATTACATATATAGACTTTCCTAGCTTGTGAGCGTTTAATCGCTTCCTGAATACCAGGGACGATCAAATTTGGCAACACACTCGTATAGAGACTACCAGGACCTAATAAAATCACATCAGCTCGTAAAATAGCTTGCACACTTTCCTCTAACGGCTCTACCTTACTAGGTGTAAGAAAGACACGCTTAATTCGCTTCTTTTCTAATGGGATTTGTGATTCTCCAGTCACAATCGTACCATCTGTCATCTCAGCATGTAGAACGATGCTACGGTTGGCAGCCGGATACACATTGCCATGAACATTTAATACTTTGCTTAATTCAGAAATTCCACGAGCAAAATCCCCTGTAACGGACGTCATCCCTGCCAATAACAAATTTCCTAACGAATGCCCTGATAGGCCATTTCCGTTTGCAAAGCGATGCTGAAACAGTTCTTCTACTAACGGTTCAACTTCAGCAAGAGCAATTAATACGTTGCGAACATCACCTGGTGGTGGAATATCTAATTCTTTTCGTAGTCGTCCTGAGCTACCACCATCATCGGCAACCGTCACAATTGCTGAAATATCAATTGGAAATGTTTTCAATCCCCTTAATAATACTGATAACCCAGTGCCTCCCCCAATAACGACAATCTGATCTCTTTTTTTCACTTATTTCGTTTCCTTCCCTTTGTCGATATCACGATGTCGAACGTGAACCTTGTATTCATCAGCAAATTCCTTCCCGAAATATTCTGCTAATGTAACAGAACGGTGCTTTCCACCTGTACAGCCGATACCAACGACTACTTGGCTTTTCCCTTCACGTTTATATTGAGGTAGCATAAATTGCAACAAATCGGTTAACTTTTCAATGAATTGCTGCGTTTCCGTCCATTTTAAAACATAGGATGAGACCTCTTCTTCTAATCCTGTTTTTGGACGCATGTGGTCAATATAGTGGGGGTTAGGGAGAAATCGCACATCAAAAACGAGGTCAGCATCAATCGGCATTCCATATTTAAAGCCAAATGACATCATATTAATGGAAAAGGGGTGTCGCTCATTTAACGTAAACTGTTGTGTAATCCGTTCTCGTAATTGGATCGGCTTTAAATCAGTCGTATCAATAATTTGTTGCGCTCTCCCCTTCATTTCCTCTAGCATCTCACGTTCGAGCTTAATGCCTTCAAGCGGTAGGCCATCAGAAGCTAACGGATGTGAGCGTCTCGTCTCCTTGTAGCGTTGAACGAGCTTAGCATCCTTTGCATCCAAAAACAAAATTTGTAATTTAAAATGTAAATGCGGCGCTAAGCTAATCGCATCAATGGCATCAAAAAGGTGGTCAAAAAACTTCCTCCCACGCAAATCCATCACAAGCGCAACCTTCGACATCTTCCCATTTGACCCTTCTATTAATTCAATAAACTTCGGAATTAAGGCAGGTGGCAAGTTATCCACACAAAAATAGCCTAAGTCCTCAAAGCTTTGGACAGCGACCGTTTTCCCTGCCCCAGACATACCTGTAATAATAACGATTTCGATTTCTTCACGGCTGCTGTTCATCAAGCTCCCCCTCTTTCAGCACATTATGTAAAATCCGGAGTTAGTCGATGCGAGATTAATTCAAACTCTTCTGTGTAATAAAAGGTACCATATAATACCCCTTGACGTTGTAGAACATGCTCAAACATACACAAATCTCCTTCAGCCATCGTCAACTGCTGCACTTCATGCTCTTGCTTCCACGAAAGTTTCCCCTCTGGTGACTCTTTCAATAACTGTCCTTCATAATCAGTTGCATGAAAGGTGAACATCATCCACTCATTGACAACCTTTTGATCCTTCATCATGACCATCGTAAACACAGCTCGAAGGTTAGGATCTTTTATATGTAAGCCAGTTTCTTCACGGAATTCTCGTTTAGCAGATTCAATAATCGACTCACCTGGTTCCATTTTCCCACCAGGAGCAACCCACCAATGCCGACTAGGCTTTTGTAAAAGTAACACTTTCCCATCTGATTGTAAGACTGTATTCGTAACACGCTGCAACATTTCCACCTCACTATGATTATATTATACCCTCAAGTGAACGTTCCTACAATCAAGAAAGGTCGGCAAAACATGTTTAAGAAACACCGAAAAGTCAGCATTTCAAAACATTTTTTCTTACAGACAGCGTGCAACGAGCAAAGTCAACCCTAACGCGACTGGAGTTCTTATCATTCCAAGTCAGGACTTTAGTCTATAGTTGTCCTATTATTATTTCAAATTTTAAAAGTTTTGTCGCAATAAACTCCAATTTTACACAATATTCCAACCTTTTTATAAAAAAAAGGGCACGAACCGTAGTCCGTGCGATAAAGTATATAAAAAAGGGGGTCAATTACTTATCTCTATAGTACCCTTTTTATATTTCATGACTGTTACAGAGTGATTAAGAACGAGTGACGTTTGATTGCGAATTGATGTCAGACCTTTGCTTTATCCTGCAAACTTTCAATATAGTGCTGAACATTTTGTGCAGCAACACTACCATCACCTGTTGCAGTCACAATTTGGCGTAATGATTTCTCACGTATATCACCTGCAGCAAAGATACCAGGAATTTTCGTTTCCATTTCCTCATTCGTTTCAACGTAGCCTTCTTCATTCGTAATGCCTAATTGTTTCACACTGTCATTGAGCGGTAACATTCCAATGTAAATGAAGACACCATCTGTTTTGAAATCACGTTGTTCACCTGTATTCACATCTTCTATTGAAATACGGTCGACCTTACCATTATCACCATGAATTTCATTAACAACGTGACTCCAAATAAATTCAACTTTGTCATGATCAAAAGCACGTTGCTGTAAAATTTTCTGAGCACGTAATTCATCGCGACGGTGGATGACCGTTACTTTTGAAGCGAAACGCGTTAAATACACAGCCTCTTCAACCGCTGAATCTCCTCCACCAACAACGACAAGCTCTTTTCCTTTAAAGAAAGCACCGTCACAAACCGCACAATAGGAAACACCACGTCCACTAAATTCCTTCTCACCAGGAATACCCATCTTCTTATATTCAGCACCAGTTGCTACGATCACGGCACGAGCCTTATACTCTTTTGAGCCTGCTTTAACGATCTTGAAATCACCTTCATCGACAATTTCCTTCACATCCCCGTAGCCGTATTCAGCACCGAACTTCTTCGCATGCTCGAACATCTTTGTTGATAAATCAGGTCCAAGAATATGATCAAAACCTGGGTAGTTCTCGACATCCTCCGTATTTGCCATCTGTCCTCCAGGCATTCCACGCTCAAGCATAATCGTTGATAAATTAGCACGAGATGTATAAACAGCAGCTGTCATTCCAGCAGGTCCTGCACCCGCAATGACAACATCGTACACATTTTCTTCCGTCATGTTTTCTACACTCCTTTGATCTCTTTATTTATATCTTTATCGTAATCAAAACGACCCATTCTGTCTATTTAATTGCTTAAGGAAAACTCAGGTAGCGTCTTTTCTTAATTGCGCTGTGTGGAGCCGTTACAACAGGTTCAAGTTTTTCTGAAAGTGGGGTTCTTTCATAGAAATGAGTAACGTTAGAAGCCCAAACCTCCCGTGATAGTCAGTTTAAAAAGAACCTTGCCAGCTCTGCGCGTCGCTTATGTTTAACTCTCCACTTACAATTCTCTTTGCTTGATCATCACCGAGTTTCGCTGCTCGTTGCACAAAACGCATCGCATCTGGGTCACATAAAAAATGAGCAGCAATCCCTAAACAGCACAATGCGGACGTTTTCGTTTCTAGTATCGCTTTTTTCATCGCTTTTAATCGTTGATAGGCTTGCTCGTAGTCCCCGACTTGACAGAGAACCTCAGCAACCTTCATCTTTTGTTCCACGTCGATAGGATAAAGCTGACGTAAAGCATGAATATATGGCTCAGCCTTCTTAGTATGTCCATCTTGCCAATACAGCATGGCTAGTTGGCATAGCGCGAATACATTTCCTTGTTCTTTATCTAAAACAGCTAGGCAAAGCTCATAAGCCGATTGCTTATCACCAATACGGAAGTAAGCTTCAGCTGCTTGAATATATGCCGTCCAATAGGTTGGATGTTCATCGATAATCTCTTCTAGCAGAGGAATCGATTCATTCAATTGACCAGAACGCAACAGTCGTAAAGCCTGATCGTGTTGCATGAGAAGCTCATACTCCTCTTCTACGATCATCTCATCTTCCCAATCTGTATCCTCAGCCTCGAATCTAAGAAGCTCCAACAAACTCCGTGCATCCTCGGCAAAACGTTGATCTTCACTCATTTCTAAATAATTCTTTGTTGCTTGCTCTGCTTCATGGAAAAAGCCTAAATAGGCATAATTATTCGCCATAAAAAAGTAACATTCAGCCACATTTCCTTCATGTTCCTTTAATACGCGCATTAATATATCATTCGAACGCTCATAATCCCCAACTTCAGAAAGGATAGCAGCTAACTGAACATGAAAAACAGGCTCTTGTGACGTTAATTTAATCGCACGCTCCAACAGTTTAATCGCTCGTTGATGGTTTTTCTTTCTAAACGCTTCGACTCCGCGATGAAAGAAATAGTCACCTGTCTGATAAAAAGGGACAATATTTTCATTTCCTTGATCATGTTCGGTTACTCTCATGCAGCCTTTTCCCTCCACCTGTTTTCATACTTCCTTTTCTATCTCCTCAGTATACACAATTTTTGTAGACTCGCACAGTCCCTTAGAAAGATTCAAGCATGCATATAAAGGTAAATAACAAACCTTTTTTCTGTACTCCTAAGCAAATTGTACAAACCGTTGCCTATTTGTAAGTTAAAATACAGGAGAGTTCACTTGATGAGGCATTTCTATATTGATGAGAGTAAAGATTACTATTTTATAGGGGTGATAAAATGTCGATTAAAGGACTAAATCATTTTTTATTTTCAGTTTCTGATTTAGAAATTTCTACAGAGTTTTATAAAAATGTATTTGATGCAAAATTGTTACTAAAAGGAAGGAGTACTGCATACTTTGATTTAAATGGAATATGGCTCGCCCTCAATGAAGAGAAACATATACCTCGTAATGAAATAAACCAATCCTATACTCACATAGCATTTTCAATTGAAGAAGAAACATATGATGAAATGTACGAAAAACTAAACAGATTGAATGTAAACATATTATCAAGTCGTCCAAGAAATCAAAGAGATAAAAAATCCATTTATTTCACAGATCCAGATGGGCATAAGTTTGAATTTCATACAGGTGGGCTACAAGATAGATTAGATTACTATAAACAAGAAAAAACGCATATGGAGTTTTTTGACTAGAGGGTGGCCAACTCCAGCAGGAGGAAGAGGCAAGCTGAAATCCACTTAGTTGGTTTATAATTCTGCTTACTAAACAAAACAGCATCCTCCTTCAAGAATGCTGTTGTTCAGAGGGCACTGAAAAACTACAAATCAACTTTTCCAGTGCTCTTGTTGTTCCTACCTTTTATGACGTTCCTCTAACACTCGCAGCACTTCATCAAACGGAAGCTTTTGTTCTCGTAATAAAACGAGTGTATGATAGAACAAATCAGCAACTTCCCATTTTAATTCTTCATGATCACGGTTTTTCGCAGCAATGATCACCTCACCGGCTTCCTCACCGACCTTCTTCAAAATCTTGTCGACGCCTTTTTCAAATAGATAGGTCGTGTATGCTCCTTCAGGGCGTTCAGCCTCACGCTCAGCAATAAGTCGCTCAAGCTCATCTAATATCGCATATCGTGACGGATTCACTTGCACTTCTTCCTTTAAAAGCGAATCGGAGAAGCACGAATAAACTCCTTTATGACAAGCTGGACCAGTTGGATTGACTAATACGACAAGCGCGTCCGCATCACAATCATAGCGCATATCGACAATCGTCTGAGTATTTCCCGATGTCGCTCCTTTGTGCCATAGCTCCTGTCTTGAACGGGAATAGAACCACGTTTCTTTCGTTTCAAGCGACTTCTTCAACGATTCTTCGTTCATATAAGCAAGCGTTAGTACTTCTTTACTAGCCGCATCCTGCACAATAGCTGGGACGAGCCCTTTTTCATCAAATTGGATTGCTTCTATACTCATCGTACTGTCACACCCTCTTTTCTTAAATACCCTTTCACTTCTGCTACAGACGTTTCCTTATAGTGAAAGATTGAAGCGGCTAATGCTGCATCTGCCTTGGCATCCTCAAATACATCCTTGAAATCTTCCTTTCCTCCTGCACCACCTGAGGCAATAACCGGAACAGATACAGCTTCACTCACCTTTTTCGTTAATGCTAAATCAAAGCCTGTTTTCGCACCGTCTTGATCCATGCTCGTTAACAAAATTTCTCCAGCACCTAATCGTACGGCTTCCTTCGCCCACGTCGTCACTTCCCATACAGTTGGCTTACGTCCACCGTGAGTGTAAATACGCCATGAGCCTAGCTCTTCATCATATTTCGCATCAATCGCCACAACGATACATTGCGACCCGAAGAAATCAGCTCCTTCTTTTATAAGCTCCGGACGTAGGACCGCTGCCGTGTTTAACGAAACCTTATCAGCCCCCGCACGTAGGATCCGCTTCATATCATCAAGCTTATTAATGCCACCACCAACTGTGAACGGAATCGCTAATGTTCCAGCAACTTGCTCAACGACCTCGATCATCGTTTCACGACCTTCATGAGACGCTGAAATGTCAAGAAAAACAAGTTCATCTGCTCCTTGTTGATCATAAAAAGCAGCCAATTCAACTGGATCACCAGCATCTCTTAGATCAACAAATTGTACTCCTTTCACGACACGACCTTCCTTGACATCTAAACATGGAATAATACGCTTTGTGAGCATTTAGTTGCCTCCTTTTAAAGCTTCTTTCAACGTAAACTGGTTCGTATACAAAGCTTTACCGACAATCGCGCCACCAACACCTTTACCTGCACGTTCCCTCAGTTCATCCAAATCTGCAAGCGAGCTTACGCCACCTGAGGCAATGACTTCCTTCCCCGTTGCTTCAGCAAGTGCTGTAATCGCTTCTGTATTCGGACCAGATAGCATTCCATCACGAGAAATATCAGTAAAAATAAACACTTCTGCACCATGACGAGCGAGCTCTTGAGCGAGCGTTTCCGCTTTAACAGACGATGTTTCCAACCAGCCTTCTGTTGCGACATATCCATCTCGCGCATCGAGACCAATGACAATCCGTTCACCGCCATACTTTTGCAGCATTTCTTTCGTAAACTGTGGATTATTTACCGCAACGCTTCCTAAAATAATTCGGTCTACTCCTTGTTCTAGGTAAAAAGCGACATCGTCCGCTGTGCGAATTCCTCCACCAATTTGTACCTTTACATTAAGCTCTTTCGCAACTCTTATGACATACTCATGATTGACTCGTTTCTTTGCTTTTGCCCCATCAAGATCAACCATATGAATCCAAGTTGCTCCGTCATTTGCAAACTGTTCAGCCATATGGAACGGTGAATCGCCATAGACCGTTTCTTGGTCATAATCTCCTTGAACTAAGCGAACGCATTTGCCATCTCGCATATCGATCGCTGGATAAATATTAAACGTGCTCATGTGCTTCTCCCCCTTGCTTCACTAGCTTGCCGAAATTACGTAAAATCGTCATCCCTACATCACTACTTTTTTCAGGGTGAAATTGAGTGCCGAGCACGTTTTTTCTCCCAACAACAGCTGGAACAACTCCATCATATTCACTTGAGGCAATAAGAACATCGTCCTCACGATGCTTCACAACATACGAATGAACAAAATAAACGTGTCCCTCATTAACGCCTTCTAGCAACGGATGATCTTTCTGTTGAAAATGCAGCTGGTTCCAGCCCATGTGAGGTACTTTGTACGTCTCACCATTTTCATCGACACCTTTAAAACGTTCGACGTGACCAGGGAGTAATTGGAGGCCTTCTGTTCGTCCATGCTCACTACTTTCATCAAATAACAGTTGCATTCCAAGACAAATGCCTAGCAACGGTTTCCCCTCTTCCGCCCACTGCTGAATAAATTTGGTCATCCCGATATGATTTAATGTTTTCATCGCATCAGGAAAAGCGCCAACTCCCGGAAGTAGTAATCCGTCTACTCCTTGGAGATCATCGATTTTATCACTCATGATATAGTCTAAATCAAGTCGTTCTAACGCCTTGCTGACACTATGCAAATTCCCCATTCCATAATCAATAATGCCGATCATTTACAACATTCCTTTCGTTGATGGAACCCCTTTTACTCGTTCATCAATACTCGTCGCCTCATCAAGCGCTCTAGCTAACGCCTTGAAAACCGCTTCAATGATATGATGTGTATTTTGACCGTAGTGAACGATAATATGCAAATTCATTCGTGCTTCAAGCGCTAGCTTCCACATGAATTCATGGACAAGTTCAGTATCGAATGTCCCGACCTTTTGACTCGGGAACTCAGCACGAAATTCTAAGTGAGGACGATTGCTTAAATCAACGACAACCTGTGCTAACGTTTCATCCATCGGTACAAAGGCATTCCCGTAACGACGAATCCTTTTTTTATCTCCGAGTGCATCCTTAATTGCAAGTCCTAGACAAATGCCGATATCCTCCGTCGTATGATGATCATCGACCTCTGTATCGCCGTTTGCGTCGACTTCCAAATTGAAATGACCGTGTTTTGTAAATAAATCAAGCATATGATCTAAAAATGGGACACCCGAATCCTGCTTTGATACTCCTTCTCCATCAATCGTATAAGCAAGCTTAATTTGTGTTTCCCCTGTATGACGTTCAATCGTCGCTTCTCTCACTTATTTCCCCTCCAAACGGATATCAATTGCTCTTGCATGAGCTTCTAACCCTTCTAATCGAGCTAGCTTAGAAATAGTTCCACCATTCAGTTGTAGTGCTTGTTGACTATATGAAATAATACTTGATTTCTTCGTAAAGTCATCTACATTTAAAGGACTTGAAAAACGAGCTGTACCATTGGTCGGTAAGACGTGGTTCGGTCCAGCAAAATAATCACCAACTGGCTCCGAACTATAAGGTCCAACAAAAATCGCCCCAGCATGGCGAATACGCCCAACCAATGCCATTGGCTCCTCCGTTAACAATTCCAAATGCTCTGGTGCTAATTCATTTACTGCCTCAATCGCTTCGTCTACATTTCTCGTCACATAAATCGCTCCGTAATCACGAATCGAGCTTTCGGCTATTCCCTTTTTCGGTAGCGTTTCGAGCTGTTTCATGACTTCTTTGCTAACTTGCTCTGCCAATCTCTGAGAAGGTGTAACGAGTACCGCTGAGGCACGCTCGTCGTGCTCAGCCTGTGAAAGCAAATCGGCTGCAATATATCTCGGGTTCGCTTGTTCATCAGCTAACACAACAATTTCACTCGGACCGGCGATCATGTCAATATCAACTGCACCAAACACAGCACGCTTCGCTAAGGCAACGTAAATGTTCCCTGGTCCGGTTATTTTATCGACTGGTTGAATCGTTTCCGTTCCAAATGCTAGCGCAGCAATCGCTTGTGCGCCACCAACCTTATAAATTTCCTCAACACCAAGCTCATAAGCTGTTGCCAGTACACTTGCTGGTAATGTCCCATCTGCTTGCGGAGGTGAGACCATTACGATTCGTTTGACACCAGCCACTTGTGCTGGTACAACGTTCATCATAATTGAAGATGGATAAGCAGCTTTTCCACCTGGTACATAGACACCGACTGAATCAAGAGGTGTGATTTTCTGACCGAGAATCGTCCCATCCGCCTTCGTCGTCATCCAAGACTGGCGCTTTTGACGGTCGTGAAAATCTCGCACGTTCACAATCGCTTCACGAAGTGCTTCAAGTACTTCGTCATCCATTTGCTCGTGTGCTATGAGCATTTCTTCTCGTTCAACACGAAGCTTCGACAATACGGCCCGATCAAATTGTTCAGTTAAAGTGAACAATGCTTGATCCCCTTCTTCATTCACTTGACGAATAATACGCTCGACTGCTGCAAGCTGCTCAGCTGTTCCTGTATCAATATCACGCTTTAAGCTCACTTCACCTTCGACTTGGATGATTTTCATGCACTTTCCTCCTCAATCACCTTTGATAATCGCTCAACCATTTGATCAATACGCTCATCCTTCATGCGGTAACTAACAGGATTCACAATTAAGCGCGACGTAATCGTAACCATCGTTTCAAGCTCAATTAAACCATTTTCCTTTAACGTTTGCCCTGTTGAAACGATATCAACAATTCGATCTGCTAAGCCGATGAGCGGAGCTAGTTCAATCGAGCCATTTAGCTTAATAATCTCAACCTGCTCCCCTTGCTCTTTAAAATATTGCGTTGCTAAATTCGGATATTTCGAGGCGACCTTAGGATTTATATCTGATTTTTCATAACCAGGAAGTCCAGCAACAGCCATATAACAAGCGCTAATTTGCAAATCAAGCACTTCGTAGACAACTCGCTCCTCCTCAATCATGACATCCTTACCAGCGACGCCAATATCAGCTACCCCATGCTCAACATAGGTCGGTACATCCATCGGTTTTGCTAATATGAATCGCATCTTCTCCTCAGGAACATCAATGATCAATTTACGAGAATCATCAAATTCAGATGGAAGCTGATAGCCTGCTCTCCGTAACAACTCTACAGCTTCTTCAAAAATCCGACCCTTTGGCATTGCTACAGTTAACCAGTCCGTCATTCTACACCTCTCCCTTCTTTGCACCGATATAGTAAAGCACCTCTTCATATTGCCCAGACATCGCGTCTACATCTGCCACTCCAGCAATATCTTGCAGAACAACGGCTTTGCCTGCTTCTCTTAAAGACGCTGCATTCTCAAACGCTTCTTTTCGACGCTCTTTACTAAATAAAATGCACGTTTGTTCGATTGCTTTCGTTTCCCCTAATGCTTCAATTAACAAATCGAGACGTACGCCAAAGCCAGTTGCTTGACCAGGACGGTCAAATTTGGCTAATAATTCATCGTAACGGCCTCCACTACATAATGGCACTCCTAAGTTTCCACCATAGCCCTCAAACACAACACCTGTATAATAGCTCATATGCAACACAAGATTAAAATCAAATTTCACATAATCTGCGTAACCATAGCTCTCCAATACATCCAGTAGTTCAGACAGCTCTTCAATCGCTTTTAATCCTTGTTGACTTGAAACAAGCTTTCTCGCTTCATCTAATGTTCCTTCATTTCCACGTAGCTTCAACAGACCTAATAATCTTCCTTGATCAATCGATGAAAGCGGTAAGCTTTTCACATGCTCACGGTAACCAACATAATTTTTTTCATATAGGAAGCGACGCAATGAATCGGCACGCTGTTCACTGCCAACGATCTCTAATAAAAACGCATTTACGAATCCTACATGCCCTAATGCGACTTTAAAATGAGAAAGACCTGCACGTTTTAAAGCTGCGATCATAAGTGATATCACTTCACCGTCCGCACTTACCGTTCCATCTCCAATCAACTCAATCCCCACTTGATCAAATTCAGCTGGCTTTCCACCCTCATTTTGCTGTGCACGAAAAACTGTTGATCCATACGCTAAACGAAGCGGATAGGCTTCTCCTTTCAAGCTCGAAGCAACAAGTCGGGCAATCGGAGCCGTCATATCTGGGCGAAGAACGAGTGTATGGCCTTGCTGGTCAAGTAATTTAAATAATTGCTGATCCAAAATGGCGGACTCTGAACCAACCGTCTCATAATACTCTAACGTTGGTGTTTCAATCATTTGATAACCCCAGCTCGTCATTTCGTGTTCAAGCTGTTCACGTACGTTTTTCTTTGTCGCATACATGTGCGGTAGTGTATCTCGCATTCCTATTGGCTTTTCAAACATAAACAACTTAGACATGATTCTAGCCACCCCTTGCAGATTCATTTTATATTCGCTTAATACTTTAGTTCGCTAATGTGCTAACAAGTTAAAGATATTAGTAAGTGTACACCGTCCTACCATTAGCGTCAATAACCAAAGACGAAATAATCTAAAAAATATCGTGCGTGCAGAGGCACTTAAACTTTTTTAAAAGTAAAACGTGGAACGAGCGGAGCTGACGCCTCCACCAATCCATTTTCAGCCTCCTTTGTAGAACCTCATTCCTCTATTTGACCATTTGCAATTCGTTTTTCTTTTCTTTTGTGTATGAACGGAAATAACGTTCCACTTCTTTCATCTAGAGCACGCTTTAAGCAATGAGGTTCCGCGCTTCTTTGTATGAAAATCCTCATAACGACAAAAACACTGAGGTTAGTGTTTTTACACTTTCCTCAGCGTATACATTTAATAAGTGTTTTCTCTTTGATGAGCAGACTCGTTCAATTCTCGTATCACTCTCATAGGATTGCCCCCAACAAACGTGTGAGCTGGTACATCTTTATGAACGAGCGTTCCTGCTGAAATGATCGCTCCATCGCCAATCGTCACCCCAGGTAAAATCGTTGTATTTGCACCAACCATCACACGGTCACCGATAATGACATCCCCTAAACGATATTCATCAATTAAATACTCATGAGCAAGAATGGTTGTATTGTAGCCAATGATTGAATTAGCCCCAATACGAATACGCTCTGGAAACATCACATCCATCATGACCATTAACGCAACAGCTGTTTCATCACCAACCTTCATTCGTAAAAATCGGCGATACATCCTATTTTTCAGTCCTAAAATAGGTGTATAACGAGCTATTTGGATCACAATGAAGTTCTTCACTACTTTAAAAAAAGGAACCGTTTTGTACACATGCCAAAGGGAGTTAGCTGTTTTGACAGGGTAGCGTTCAGTTTTCCGGCTCACGTATGATCAGCTCCAACAATTGGCAGTAGATCGGCCATCTCATCAATGATGTAATCAGCTCCAAAGCTCCTTACCTTATCAATTCCTTTTATTGACCAAGCGACAGCAACTGTCGGTATTCCTAAATTTTTTCCTGATAAAATATCGGAATGACTATCGCCAACCATGATCGCCGATTTCTTTTCAGAACCTAATTGCTCTAGTGCTTTTTCAAGTGGTTCAGGGTGTGGCTTTGCATGCTCGACATCATCTAACCCAATCACAATATCAAAGAACTGGTCAAGCTTCATTAGCTGTAACCCCATCATTGCTGTTTTGCGAATTTTCGTTGTGACGATCGCTAGCTTATAGCCTTGCTTATATAGCCTTTCAATCGTCGCATACACCCCAACATACTCCGTAACAAGTTCATCATGCATTCGGTGATTAAACTCGCGATAATGAGTAATCATCTCATCTACTCGGTCTGGATCAACAGAACGAAAGCTATCTGCTAATGGAGGACCTATAAATTCGATTACTTTCTCACGGTTATATTCACCTGGGCGAAAATGTTCAAGTGTTTGTAGAAACGACTCAATAATTAAATCATTCGTATTAATTAACGTTCCATCTAAATCAAAAAGTATCGTATCAATCGTTGGCATACGTAAACTTCCTTTCAATCAGTGCAACTTATTTTTTCTTTTTCTTAGCGCTCTTTTTCTTCTTAGCCTCTGGCAGTGCCGGATCATGATAGCGTGGTGTATTTGGTTTTCTACGACGATAGATCATTAAGCTTACCGCACCAATAACAAGCAGCACCGAAACCACCTGTGCTGTTTTCAAACCACCGACTAGTAAGAAATCTAGACGAATTTCTTCAATAAAGAAACGTCCTACGGAATACCAAATGAGATAAGATAAGAATATTTCCCCTTGGCGCACACTGAAGCGACGAAGCCATAGTAATAAGATTAACCCAAGCAAATTCCAAATCGATTCATAGAGAAAAGTCGGATGGTAATAGGTGCCACCTATGTACATTTGATTAATAATAAATTCAGGTAAAGACAACCCTTCAAGAAATTCTCTTGTAACAGGTCCCCCATAAACCTCTTGGTTCATGAAATTCCCCCACCGTCCAACTGCTTGACCTAAAATGATACTCGGTGCAATGACATCGGCTAACTGCCAAAATGATAAGTTCTTCTTTTTTGTGAAAACATAGCACGTTGCCACAGCACCAATTAAAGCACCATGAATCGCTAGTCCACCTTCCCAAATTTTGATCACATCAATTGGGTTGTCAGCAAAGTGCTCCCATCGAAATACCACATAATATAGCCTAGCAGAAATAATTGCAATGGGAATACCATAAAGTAATAAATCAGCAATCGTATCCTTAGGCATTCCCCTTTTCACAGCTTCTCTAGAGGCTAAGAAATAACCTAGAAAGACTCCAAACCCAATTAAAACTCCATACCAATAAATCGTAAAAGGTCCTAGCTCTAAAAATACCGGATTTAGCGGTTCAATTTGTCCCTCCACTCAACTCACTCCTCTTAATGGAAATCGTCATGATCTCCTTCTTCAATGACATTCGATAATCGTTTTGTAAATTCCTGTGCAGCATCATAACCTAATCGCTTCAAACGAAAGTTCATCGCTGCTACTTCAATAATAACCGCTAAGTTACGACCAGGTCTAACAGGAACCGTTAATTTCGTAATATCTGTATCAATAATTTTCATTTTTTCTTCTTCCAAACCTAATCGATCATACGCCTTCTTCTGATCCCATAGCTCTAAATTAACACAAAGAACAATTCGTTTATAAGGACGAACCGCACCTGCTCCAAACAATGTCATCACATTAATAATACCCAATCCACGAATTTCGAGTAAATGCTGAATCAGCTCTGGAGAACTACCAATGAGCGTTCCTTCTGTATCTTGACGAATCTCGACAGAATCATCGGCGACAAGACGGTGACCACGTCGTACGAGGTCAAGAGCTGTTTCACTCTTACCAACACCACTATTACCCGTAATTAAAACACCAACACCATAAATATCAACTAACACACCATGAATGGCTGTTGTTGGTGCCATCTGACTTTCAAGGTACGTTGTTAAGCTACTACTTAATCTTGTTGTTGATAAAGAGGATCTCAGCAAAGGAAGACCGACCTTTTCCGCTTCATCAATTAATTCTTGTGGCGGCTCCATCCCACGAGTAATAATAATTCCAGGGGTATCATATGTACAGAGCTTGTCCATTCTTTCTTTTTTCACAATTGGATCCATATGCTCAAGAAATGTCAATTCTGTTCGCCCAAGTAATTGTACACGTTTAACAGGATAAAAATTAAAGTATCCCGCAATTTCAATCCCTGGACGTGAAATATCACTTGTTGGAATCTTTCGATGAATCCCTTCTTCACCTGCTAGAATTTCTAAATCAAATTTCTCTACAATATCCTTGATTGTCACCTTTTCCATGATCTATCCCACCCTTTTCGTTCTAACAAGCTGTCAGTAAAATGCAACACATGTGCTTATACACATTCTAGCATGTTCACCCGCACATCGCTATGACCATGAGTTTGTAAAGAGAGACAATAGTAAAAAGCACCACCTGTAAAAAAAGAAAGTGGTGCTTTCATTCAACTATTTCTTCTTCTTTAAAGGTTTGATGACAAAGGTTTGCGCTAATGCAATTAAAATAGCTGCTAAAACCGCTGTGAAAAAGCCGTCAATGACAAAAGAATCACCCATCATCCACGCTGTTAACATTAATGTTAATGCGCTAATAACAAATAAAAAGAGACCTAATGTTAAAATCGTAATCGGAAATGTGAATACAACTAAAATTGGCCGAACAATCATATTGACAATCGACAATAGTAAACTTGCTAAAATGGCCGTTCCAAAGCCAGCTATCTCAAATCCGGAAAATAAGTACGCAATGCCCATTAGGACAAGTGCATTTAATACCAATCCAATGAGCCAACGTAACATATTAAGACACATCCTCTTCATTTGGGATTATAAAGGCCCCGATAATATAAGCAACTAATACAGGAAAACCAATAGATATAAAAAACAAAACAACCATGACAATTCTAATAATCGTTGCATCGATTTTAAAGTAATCGGCAAGCCCACCGCATATACCTGCTAGCTTCCGATCATATTGTGAACGATATAATCGTTTCATTGTTACCCACCTCAGTTTACTTGATCTTTTATGACAATAGAGCCGGTATTCGTTAATGCATTCACTTTTACCCGCGGAGATGACTGTTGGTTACCGATGAACGTTAATTGCTTTTGAGCAAACTCCTTCTTCTCCTCAAGCTTTTCGTGATCATACATTCCAACTGAAAAACCTCCGACATTTGTCTTCAATTTCCCTTCAATTCGTAAGCTTTTTGGAACAACTAAGTGTATACTACCTGTTGCTGCTTTTAAATCTGCATAGCCTGATTCATCTAGTTGACCAATATGATACGTAATCGAGCCATTCACCGACTCAGCATCTAAATCTTGCACTTGACCATCGATTGTAATGGCACCATTTAATGTTTTCACATCAACGAGCTCAGCTTTTGAGTGTGTCAAATCAATCGCGCCATTCACTGTCTCAGCAATTAGCTTTTTCGATTGCACATCAGTTAATTGTAACGAACCGTTCATCGCATTAATGTCAAACGTATCGACTTCTATCTTTTCCCCAATAATTTGACCATTAAACGTATACAACTTCACATGTTCAAATTCCTTTCGAGGTACATAGATGACGGTTTGCACTTTTATTGATTTTGTTTTCGTATGAAAAAGCATACGCTGATCAGATATACGGAAGGAGCATTCATCTAGGAAAATCCGACGTGCTTCTTCTAAATCCTTCGCTCGATAAACCTTCGCTGTACATTCCACTCGGACGTCCTTTTCATCCCACGGTTGAAACGTAATCGAACCATTTTCTAAAGA
Source organism: Halalkalibacter hemicellulosilyticusJCM 9152 (assembly GCF_000513115.1). Taxonomy (GTDB): domain Bacteria; phylum Bacillota; class Bacilli; order Bacillales; family Bacillaceae_D; genus Halalkalibacter; species Halalkalibacter hemicellulosilyticus. The sequence continues at coordinate 35,668 of NZ_BAUU01000021.1, read as the reverse complement.
AACATCAATGGAAGTCGGGGAATGCTCGCGATGCTGGAAAATATGATCGACATCAAACGACGTGCCAAAATTAAAATCGAGATCGACATCTTTAATTTTTTGAATGGCACTATCAATGAAAGAAGTAAATAAGTTCGTCGTTGATGTTCGAGAATGACGAGCACGCTCTCTGTAGGAGTCCCCTTCATCCCAGTTCACTTTAGTCGTCACTTCCGACTTAGCTTCTTGATTTGTCTCGAAAGGCTCTTTGTCTTCAATTGCTTCTAATAGCTTTACTCCTTCTTCAGCAGTAATCTTTCCATCCTCAATCATCTTCAATATCATCTTACGCTCTTCCATTACATAGTCCCTCCTAAAAGAAATTTAATAAGAAAACCGCGATAGCGGCTTTTCTTAATTGCGTTTTGCGGAGCCGTAACAATGGTTTTACGTTTTTTTGAAAGTGGGGTTCTTTCAGAAAAACGTGTAACGTGCGAAGCCAACGTCATCCGTGAGCCCACCTACAACTCCCTCGATTCTTCCCTTTCCTACTTCTGCTAGTGTTATTAAATTCTAATGATTAAGAAAACCGCGATAGCGGCTTTTCTTAGGGTCTATTTACATTTTACCCTAAATCTTCTGCGTGAATGTTATTCTATCTTAAAATCCGCTCACACACTTTCAATGACTCGCTCTTCCATTCTTCTACGATCTCGTTCAAGGATAGGTTTCAAATATTGTCCGGTATAGGAGCCTTTTATTTCTGCTACTTCCTCTGGAGTGCCTTCCGCAACTATTTGCCCACCTTTATCGCCACCTTCCGGACCAAGATCAATAATATGATCAACCGTTTTAATGACATCTAAATTATGTTCAATGACAAGAACGGTATCGCCGTTATTTACAAGTCTTTGCAATACGTTTAATAAGCGGTCAATATCATCAACGTGTAACCCAGTTGTTGGCTCATCCAAAATGTACAACGTTTTACCTGTTGCTCGTTTATGAAGCTGGGAGCAAGCTTCACTCGTTGCGCTTCCCCACCAGATAAAGTCGTTGCTGCCTGTCCAAGCTTTATATATCCTAATCCGACATCAAGCAACGTTTGAATTTTCCGTTTAATTTTCGGAATATTTTCAAAGAAGCTTAAACTCTCTTCGACCGTCATACTTAACACATCAGCAATCGTCTTACCTTTATATGTTATTTCTAACGTTTCACGATTATAACGTTTTCCTTCGCACACCTCACAAGGCACGTATACGTCAGGTAAGAAATGCATTTCGATTTTAATAATACCGTCACCACGACATGCTTCACAGCGCCCGCCTTTTACGTTAAAACTAAAGCGCCCTTTCTTATACCCTCTTACCTTCGCCTCATTCGTCATGGCAAAAACATCACGAATATCATCAAAAACTCCTGTATAGGTTGCTGGATTCGAGCGTGGCGTTCGGCCAATTGGCGATTGGTCAATATCGATCACTTTATCAATTTCGTCCAGTCCCGTGATTTCCTTGTGAGCACCTGGCTTGTCTTTTGCACGATGGAGCTTTTGAGCCAAAGCCTTATGAACAATTCCATTAATGAGAGTACTTTTTCCTGATCCCGAAACCCCCGTGACCGCTGTAAATACACCCAAAGGGAATGTAACAGTTACATTTTTCAAATTGTTTTCACTTGCCTTTTTAACAGTGAAGGAGCGCCCCGCGCTTCGTCTACGCTCATGCGGAACAGGAATAAACCTTTTCCCAGCCAAATATTGACCTGTTAAAGATTGTTCATTCACCATAATTTCTTGCGGTGTTCCTTGTGCCGTTATTTCTCCACCATGGATGCCAGCACCAGGGCCAATGTCAATAATATAATCAGCTGCCAGCATCGTATCTTCATCATGCTCGACAACGATTAACGTATTCCCTAAATTCCTCATATGTTCAAGCGTTTGAATGAGACGGTCATTATCTCGTTGATGTAAACCAATCGACGGTTCATCTAATATGTAAAGAACCCCCATTAATGACGAGCCAATTTGCGTGGCTAGTCGAATTCGTTGAGCTTCCCCACCAGATAGTGTTCCGGCAGCACGGTCTAATGACAAATAATCAAGCCCTACATTTACAAGGAAGCCTAAACGATCGTTAATTTCCTTTAAAATAAGGCGAGCAATCGCATAATCCTTTTCACTTAACTGTAAGCTCTCAAAGAAAACCAACGCATCCTTCACCGATAAAGCGGCTACTTGCCCAAGATGAGAACCACCTATAAAGACAGCACGTGCTTCCTTTTTAAGGCGATATCCTTTACAAGTTGGACATTTCTTCTGTGTCATGTATGTTTCCATTTGCTCGCGAATGTAATCCGAGCTTGTTTCATGATAACGACGACTAATATTATGAATGACACCTTCAAATAAAATATCATTCTCACGTACTTGGCCAAATTCATTTTCATAGCGGAAGAAAATTCGCTCAGCCCCACTACCAAACAACACTTTATCTAACAAATTGGCAGGCAATTGATCAATAGATGTATCCATGTCAATTTGATAATGGGAACAAACCGCTTCAAGTAACTTCGGATAATATTGTGAACTCGTTGGCTCCCAAGCAACGATCGCGCCTTCACGTAGTGTCTTTGAACGATCTGGGATAACGAGATCAACATCGACCTCGAGCTTCGACCCTAAACCATCGCATGTCGGGCACGCTCCAAATGGACTGTTAAACGAGAACATTCGCGGCTCTAATTCTTGTATCGAAAAGCCACATTCAGGACACGCATGGTGCTGACTAAACAACAGCTCTTCGTCACCGATGACGTCGACTAAGACGCGACCATCTGCTAATGCAAGTGCCGTCTCAAGTGAATCAGCGAGCCGGGTCTCAATTCCTTCCTTCATAACAACACGATCAATGACAACTTCAATATGATGCTTTTTATTTTTCTCAAGCGTCACTTCTTCTGCCACTTCATACATTTCCCCATTAATTCGCATCCGGACGAAGCCTTGCTTCTTAATATCTTCAAATACTTTCGCATGCGTTCCTTTACGTCCTGATACGATCGGTGCAAGTATTTGCATTTTGGTTCGTTCAGGAAAATCCTTCAAACGATCGACCATTTGCTGAATCGTTTGAGATGTAATTTCGATTCCATGCTTCGGACAGACAGGTTTCCCAATTCGAGCATAGAGAAGACGCAAATAATCAAAGATCTCCGTTACCGTTCCGACTGTTGAACGTGGGTTACGGCTAGTTGTTTTCTGATCGATCGAAATGGCCGGTGAAAGCCCTTCAATTGCATCAACATCTGGTTTATCCATTTGCCCTAGAAATTGACGTGCATACGCTGATAACGATTCAACATAACGTCTTTGACCTTCAGCATAAATCGTATCAAATGCTAATGACGATTTACCAGATCCAGATAAGCCCGTTAATACAACGAGCTTATCACGTGGAATGGTTACATCAATATTTTTTAAATTGTGTGATCGTGCTCCTTTTACAACGATTTCTTCTAAAGCCACCACACATCACCCCTCTGCTTTTAATTCTAAAATAAGATCACGCAACTCTGCCGCTCGCTCGAAATTCAACTCACGTGCAGCATCCTTCATTTCTTGCTCCATCCGCTCAAGCATAGCATCTTTTTCTTTCTTACTTAGCTTCGCCTTCGGTACACTATAACCATCTTCTGTCGATTCTGCAACAAGTGTCGCTTGGATGACCTCTGGTATTTTCTTTTGAATCGTTTGCGGCGTGATATCGTTTCTCTCATTATGCTCTTCTTGTAATGTTCGACGACGCTTTGTTTCATCAAGGGCAATTTTCATTGATTTAGTGATTTTATCAGCGTACATAATAACATGACCGTTTGAATTTCTCGCTGCACGACCAATCGTCTGAATTAACGAGCGCTCAGAACGTAAAAAGCCTTCTTTATCCGCATCTAAAATAGCCACAAGCGAAACTTCAGGAATATCGAGGCCTTCACGTAAAAGATTAATACCAACTAATACATCAAATGTACCCATACGCAGCTGACGAATAATTTCGATCCTCTCAAGCGTCTTTACTTCAGAATGTAAGTAACGAACCCGAATCCCGATCTCTTTCAAATAATCGGTTAAATCCTCCGACATCTTCTTCGTCAACGTCGTCACAAGTACACGCTCATTTTTCTCAACGCGCTCATGAATCTCACCAATTAAATCATCAATTTGTCCTTCAATTGGACGAACATTAATCGTCGGATCTAATAATCCAGTTGGACGAATAATTTGCTCAACCATATCAGGTGAATGCTCGAGCTCATAAGGACCTGGTGTTGCTGATACATACACAACTTGATGCACTTTTTTTTCAAATTCTTCAAACTGTAATGGCCGGTTATCAAGAGCCGATGGAAGACGAAAGCCATGATTCACCAGCACTTCTTTGCGCGCTCTATCACCGTTATACATCCCACGTACTTGTGGGAGAGTGACATGCGACTCATCCATGATAAGCAGAAAATCATCTGGAAAAAAGTCAATTAATGTATAAGGTGTTGCTCCAGATTCACGTAATGTCAAATGACGAGAATAGTTTTCAATCCCCGAGCAAAATCCCATTTCGCTCATCATTTCAATATCATATCGAGTACGCTGCTCCAACCGCTGTGCTTCTAGTAGATTGCCCTCTTCTCGCAAGTGGGCAAGCTGTTCTTCTAGCTCTATCTCAATATTTTTGATCGCCTTTTTCATCTTTTCCTCACGTGTAACGAAGTGAGATGCTGGGAAAATAGCGACATGGTTCCGTTCCCCTTTTATTTCACCTGTTAAACTATCCACCTCGGTAATTCGATCGATTTCATCACCAAAAAACTCAATACGGATACATTGTTCATCACGAGAAGCCGGGAAAATCTCAACAACATCACCACGAACACGAAACGTTCCGCGCACAAAATTAACATCATTACGATTATATTGAATGTCAACGAGCTTCCGAAGTAAATCATTCCGTTCAATTTCCATCCCTATTCTTAATGAAACGACAAGTTCACGATATTCTTCTGGAGAACCTAAACCGTATATACATGATACACTCGCAATTATAATGACATCATTCCGTTCAAATAAAGCGCTAGTCGCAGAGTGTCTCAGCTTATCAATTTCATCGTTAATGCTCGCATCCTTTTCAATATACGTATCTGAGCTAGGAACATACGCCTCAGGCTGATAATAATCATAATAACTAACAAAATACTCCACCGCATTATTCGGAAAAAATTCTTTAAACTCACTATATAGCTGACCTGCCAACGTTTTATTGTGAGCCATAATTAACGTTGGCTTATTAACAGCTTGAATGACATTGGACATCGTGAATGTTTTCCCAGTCCCTGTCGCTCCTAATAGCGTTTGATGCTTTTCATTTCGTCGGATTCCTTCAACAATCTTCTCAATCGCCTGAGGCTGATCCCCCTCAGGCTTATAAGGCGATACTAGTTCAAATGATTCATTCATCAACAAACTTCCTCCTTCCGAACCTTTTCGTAGCCGTCATTATAGCACGTTCAATCTTTCTAAGAAAAACTCGATAGCACTTTTCACTGATAACCCAACGTATAACATACGAAGCACTAACTTGATTAATCCTACTCAGAAACCCTTATTTTATAAAATAGTCCACTTCAAAAAGTTTCCACACCTCATCATTATAGAACAAACGTTCCTAATATGCAAAAGATATATAGAAGATTAAGCTAACAACTTTCCTTTAAAAATTCTAGACTTAAACAAAAGATAAAAAGAGCATCCTGTCCACACACGGATACTCCTTACATACCTGGCTTACGCTTCAAAACTTTCTTCGCGACTAGTAAACCGACAACAAATGAACCGATTGCTAAGCCTATTAGCCAAAACGGTTGCTCATGCACGCCTAATACAAACGCAATCATAAGAGTTACAATCGTTGCTCCGACTAGGCTAAAGGTTACACGGGTCACAATAACCATCAGCAAAAATGGAACAACTAATACGAACAATACATCCAACTGTTATACCCCTTTTTCTCTATTCAATACATTTATCTCCTATATTATAGAGCTTTCCTAAACAAATCTCTAGAGAAAAGGATGCCTTAGCCACAGAAAGAACACCTAACGGACATTTTGATATCATTTAAAATATTCCATCAACCTTAAATCATCGGTAATAATTCCCGTCACTCCACGATTAAGCCACTTTTTTATATCCTTTCGTTTATTGACGGTGTACATGTGAACGAGCAAGCCTTTCGTTCTAGCATGCTTCACAAAAGATGGAGAGGTATAACGAGCGTTCAGACATAGACCATCGGCATAACTTTCCACATGAGATAACTGATTTTTGCCACGAAATCCACTTTTCGGCCGACTAATAATTTGAATTAGAGGATATGTCACGTCTATATTTCTTAATAAATGGAGGAGATCCTCATCGAACGATTGAACCATCACGACATCCATTAATTGATAATTCTCAATTAACTCATGTAATTTGGCTATCATATACTCTGAACGTTGATTTGCTTTAATTTCTATACAGTAATGGACATGGTCTCCGAAGGCTTGAAAGACATCCTCTAATGTTGGAATTTTCGCCCCTTCATAGCTCACATCAAACCAAGAGCCAGCATCGAGCTTTTTTAATTGGGCTAACGTATAATGACTTACGTCTCCGCTAGCATTTGTCGTACGATCGAGAGTGTCATCATGAATGACGACAAGGTGACCATCCTGACTCATTTGTATATCTAACTCAATATAGTCCGCACCCATATTTATCGCCTGTTCGAACGCTTCAATCGTATTTTCCGGGGCAAGTGCAGAAGCCCCACGATGAGCAAAAAAAGAAACGTGTGAATGAGCATGAACTACTCCACCTAAGCTCATAAAAACGAAAACAACCATCACCATTACACATACGAAACGTTTCACATCCATCGCTCCTTTCAAGATAAGAAAAACTGCATAATAAAGTCACTGAAAATGTTTGGTAATCCTTTTTCAATGGCCTCTGCATAAATTATCTTTTCTTATCTTTCCAAAAAGAAGCATTTAGTATTCTTTAAGAAAAACAGGTAGAGAGCAAGTCACTGAAAACAAGTACATCTTGTACTCACAAGCGGTCTCCTCGTTCCTCTATTTCCTCCATTCTGTCTATCTTCCTCTCTTTTTGGTCTACTCATTCCTCTATTTCACCTTTCCCATTACATTTCGTGCACCTTACCACCCAATAGCGGAACGTCAAGTACCTTTCTAAACCTTCTCACATAAATACGGAGTTAAAGCGGAATTTGGATTCCATATAAGGAAACGCGACAGCGTCTTTTCTTTAAAGCAACGCGCGGAGACGTTACAGCGGTTTTTAGTTTTTCTGGAACGGGGTTCTTTTAGAAAAACTTGTAACGTACGAAGGCGTCGTTCTCCTTTGAGTTTTCCAACATCCTCTATGCTTTTGCTACATTTCTCCTTCGAATTTTATAAATTCTTATCCAATAGAAAAACGACTGCCATTATGACAGTCGTAAAAAATATTATATTGAATTCTGCCACTGATGATCTTGCTTCACAAATAACACACCTATTTGATGATGCTCCCCATCATAAAGAGCTGTTTGTGCAAACCGTACCTCTCCATTCAAATCAACAACTTCCAGCTTACAAAAAGCACTGTTCACTTGCAGACGCTCATAAAAATCATGCTCATTATGGATTAGTTCCCCATTAACCTTTCGAATGGTTTCTCCAATATGAAGCTTCATCTTTTCAGCTGGACTTCCCGGTAAAACTCCGACGATGATACAGCCAGTAGATCTGGAAGAAAAGTAAGGAGGTTGGTCTTCATCACGCTTTTTAAATAAAAAGATCATAACCTCACGTGCAATGATCAAGCCAATCGCTAAAATGAGCGCAATCCATAAAAAGAAATAAGTCCCTATTGAAAGGACCATTGCTCCTAACCCGAGAAGCAACACAACCTGCCCATATTTACGAACCGCCGTTGGTGGGTAGAAACCTCGAACTTGAAGCTGAAAACCGATTAATATCGGAAAAACAATCGGTTGTAAAGAAAGCTCTCCTACTGAAAGAATAGGCCAAAAAGGAAGCGTCGGGATCATCCCTTCTGGTACGAATGCGATAACAGGTAAAATCCATAAACGATTAGCATCATGATAACCAATCCACTTTCCTCGTTTACTCTTTTCTAAACGCGGCGATGTATGAGTAAGTCCATTCGTCCGAATTAAAATCCCTTCTGCCATAAGTGATAATGCTAACAAAATAGCAACAGACGTTATATTAGTCGATTGTATCGCATCAGCAATTGGATGGAACCAATTAAAGGACTCGAAAAAAGGAGCAAAAACATAGATTAGTAGTAATAAGCCAAACACGTACGTTGGTGAAACAAAACGAGTTCGTAACGAAAAAGCTAGGATTAAGTAGAGCGCACTCACGAGTAAGAGCCATTGAATTGAAACCGTCAGCCCTATTAAAATCGTTACAATCGAAACATATACACCCATGACGAGAGCAGGTAGAAATGGGATAAGAAAATCTGCCCTCTTCCCATACACTCGTGTGTGAAACGACTTTCTTTCCGATTTAATTCGTAAATAGGAAAGAAATAACGTCATTCCGATCCCAATGTATAATAATGGATTTGCAAAAAAATAAGCTAAGAAGATTCCAATTGTTTGTAAGATGTCTACTACCATTGCGCATGCTCCTTCAATTTCTTATAAGCGTCTTTATTAGAGGTTGTTCAAAAAGGACGTTTTTCCCCTTTTGAATGACCTCGAAGCAATGAATGTAGTCACTACACCTTAAAAAAACTTGTGGTGAGTGCTTTTCTCGCCACAAGTCGCGTAGCGAAAGGAATCATTGCCATTTTTTCTCGTGCTTTTTGATCAAGCTTTGTTATCCAGTAATGTTCCAAAATTAAATGAAAGAAGGCTTGCTTCAAAACAGCGTGTCACAAACAGTGCCGACGCGAATCGTTGAATCGTCATTCAGCTTTTCATTTTATGTACCCTGATCAATTAAAAATAAGGTAGTAAACAGGGAAGCCCCATCCACTACCTCCTACATTCGACAACGATGAGTCATATTCCTTTTTCTTTTTCAATAACTTTACTCTAATTAGATACTCATTCGTTGATTTGCTCAATAACCACTTCAATGGCTCGATTTAGTTGACGGTCATTTTCTCGTTCACGTACTTCCTCAACGACACGTTCATGCAAAGTCGATGCGGTATCTTCATCTATGATACCTGTTATATCTAGATCATGCTCTTCTTGGAAGGCTCGAACCGCTTCAGTCGTCTCCGTACTAAAATATCCATCCTCACGTCCAGGGTTGTAGCCTAAACCATTTAACATAATTTGTGCACTTCTAATTTGCTCATTTAGCATATCCTCTTCATAAGGGTCTTCACCCACTGAAACTGGAGCTGTGTAGAAATAATCAGGCTGCATAACTTCAATGGTCGGCTCTACACCTACACCATTAATATCATGACCAGCTGATGTCAACCATTTAAACACGGAAAGCTTTAATTGACTACCATCACCTAGCGGAATCGTCTGTTGAACCGTACCTTTCCCGAATGTTGTTTCCCCAACTACATCATATTCACCAGCTTCAATTAACGCAGCAGATAAGATTTCTGATGCGGATGCGGATGCACGATCAGTTACACCGACTATCGGGTATGGTTTAGGGTCATTTAATGGAGACAAGAAACGCATCTTTTCTCCTGATCGACTTTCTGTCTGAACAATTGGCTGCTGATTTGGAATAATTAATTTTCCTATTTCTTCAACTTGGTCTAAGTAACCACCTGGGTTACCTCGCACATCAATGACTAGACCTTCCATCCCTTTTGATTCTAATTCATCTAACGCAGCTTCAAAATGTTCTGCCGTATCAATTGAGAACGATAAAATTTCAATTAGCCCAATCTTCTGCTCATCTTGCTCAATTAGCTCATGACGAACAGTTTCAATAGGAATTTCATCACGTACAACGGGAATTGTGACGAGTTCACTGGCCGTTTCACGTTCAATCGTTAAATGAACGGTTGTGCCTTTTTCTCCACGGATTTGCATAACTGCCTCTTGTAACGATAACCCTTCAGTCGTTTCACCATCTATTTCAATAATTTGATCATTAGGTAGTAAACCCGCACGCTCTGCTGGTGATTCGCGCATAGGAGTCACAATAGTTACCTTCCCATCCGACATCATCACCTCTGCACCAATGCCTTCAAAATGTGAGCCGAGCGATTCGGTAAATTGACTCGCTTCTTCTTGATCCATATAAACCGAATATGGATCACCTAAAGCTTCTAACATCCCATCAATAGCCCCTTGTAACAACTCATTATGATCGACATCATCAACGTAATGTTCTTCGATAATGAGACGAGCTGCTTCGAATTTTTCAAGGAACTCTTCATCCCCAGAAGCAATAGATTCAATTTGTTCTCCGATATCAGGTGTGCTTACGGAGGTTGGGTCCGGTTGTAAGTAAACGGCATATGCACCTAATCCTACAACCACTGCCAAAATCATGATGATTTGTCCTTTTTTCATTTATGACCAACTCCTTAATAGGTTACGGGGCCTTCTATATAGGCTTTTTCCAAACTCTTACATGCTGGATAAGTATTCGAACTTTTTCACATTATGTAACTTTCTCATCCTTTTGAAAGGAAAAGACACTACACAGCTACCATTGTGTACTGCCCGGTATCTTACTGTAACGTATGCTACTACTAGACAAGTTATACGATCTATTGCATCTCCTCTTAATTGTAGACAAACAAAGAAACAAAGTCAAAAAGTAGCGAGGTTGCTTCATACAAATCAAATGAGAGGTAGCTTTATATAAGAAAAACGCGGTACGTCTTTACTTAATTGCCTAGTCGTTACAAATGTAGCCAAAGCCTCTGACGAATTCGCCTACTTCCTCTTATATTATAATTATCTTGTTAAATCGACATTCTGGCACTGAAACAAAAACCACTGAAAATGGGTATGTTTACCTTTCCAGTGGCCTTCATATAACCTTTAGTTAGGAATATATCTCATTGGATCAACAGAGTTCGATTTATTTCCATTCCATCCACCTTCATGTACTTCAAAGTGTAAGTGAGCACCAAAGGATTGACCTGTATTCCCCATAAGGCCTAATTGTTGGCCCTTGCTAACACTTTGTCCTTTAGATACTTCACGATTTTCCATATGAGCATATAACGTTGTCACAAGGTCACCATTAACAACATGGGCAATTAAGACAACATTCCCATAGCTATTTGAGTAATAGGAATCAACAACCGTTCCGTCGGCAACCGCTACAATTGGAACGTCACCCGTTCGGCCATTTTTCCCAATATCGATTCCGTGGTGGAAGTTACCACCATTGAAGCTACGATAGCCATAACCAGATGTAATTCGACCAGTTGCTGGACGCATAAATCCTGAATCAGTAACTTCTGGTGCTGCATGCGTTTGATTTGAACGTGATGGCTGTGAAGAAGGTTGACTCGAGCTCGTTGCTGCAGCTGCTGCTTCTTCCTGACGCTTGCGCTCTTCCTCTTCTTGACGCTTACGTTCCTCATAAGCCTCAAGCTCTTGTTTCAACGCTGCTTCTTGCGCCTTTAAAATCTCTTCCGCATTTTCCAGTTCACCAAGATCCGTATGTAACTCTTCTTCTTTTTGTTGGAGCTGAGTCATCACTTGATCTTTTTCTTCACGCTGCTCTTCTAATCTACCATTAGATTCTCTAATTCTTCTAAATGAGATTCTAAAGTCATTAATTGTTCTTCTACTTCCGTCTTAGCTTCTTCAAGCTGTTCATGGTCAGCAATATGTGCATCTAAAATATTGCGATCTTGTTGAGCAATCATTGATAATGCATTGACTCGACTTAAGAAATCACTAAACGATTGTGAACCTAGTACCACTTCCAAATAATTAACCGACCCACCTGATTGATACATCGTTCGAGCTCGGTCGCGAAGTAATTCGTCTCTTTCCGCAATACGCTCTTCGAGAATTTCAATCTCTTCTTGCAGACGTTCGATTTCCTCTTGAACATCCTCAATCTCCGCTCGTTTTTCACGAATCTTTTGATTCGTATCAGCTGTTTCATGATCAATACGTTCGATTTCACTATTTAGCTCTTGCATTTCTTCTTCTAGCTGCTGTAATTCTTCTTCTGTTTTTTCAGCTTCCTCTGCCGTCTCTTGACGTTCTTTTTCCACTTCTGAAATTTGCTCACGTAATTCACTATTTGCCAAAGCTTGCTCCGAAATGAAATTAAAGCTTAGCGAACTTGCTGCGATCAAGATCGCTAAAGCAATAAATAATAATTTCCTCCTCATCCAATTGTTCCTCCTAGTTATACTTTTAAGAATTTTCGTACGGACACCATACTTCCCCAAATTCCAATAAACGCTCCTATTAATAGGAGTAACAATCCGATTTGCCATGTAATAGGAAAAACCGGTAACAATGAAAATAACAGATCAGCTTGTCCATCAAAGAGCTCTGTTAAATAATAGTAACCTACACCAATAATCACAATCGGAATAATGGCTCCGATCCCACCAAGTAGAACACCTTCAATGAAGAACGGCCAACGAATAAAAGCATTTGTTGCCCCTACTAGTTTCATAATTTGAATTTCCCGCTTACGAGCCACGATCGTTAATTTAATCGTATTTGCAATTAAAAACATCGCTGTAAACATCATTCCAAGAACGAGCACTAATCCAACTGTACGAACCATGTTTGTGATTGCAAATAAGCGTTCAACTGTTTCTCTACCAAAATCTACTTTTTCTACATGCCTAAGATCTTCGATTTGATTCGCTACTTGTTCGGTCAAATGAGGGTCAATAGCCCGTACGACGAATACATCATTCAGTGGGTTTTCTTCACCACGCATTGATTCAAAGATTTCGCCATACTCATCAAGGCTTGTAATAAATTGCTCTAACCCCTCTTCACGATCAACATAAATAATGTTTTCTACATTTTGAATGGTTTCAAGTTCAGATAATAGCTCGTCCTGCTGCTCTTCAGATGCGGTAAGGTCAATAAACACCATAATTTCCACATCGTCTTCTACACCTTGAACAATGTTGCTCACATTCATTATAAGTAATAGAAATACACCAACAATAAAGAGCATAATCGCAACGGCACTAATAGACGCGAACGTCATCCAACCATTACGGATAAGATTTTTTGAGCCTTCTCGTAAGTGACGTCCGACGGTTCTAGCTTTCATAACCGTAGCTCCCCCTTACTTCATCCCGGACAACTCGTCCACTTTCAATCGCGATCACTCGCTTCTTAATTGTATTGACAATATCTTTGTTGTGTGTCGCCATAATAACCGTTGTCCCCCGGTGATTAATCTCATCTAAGATGTCCATAATTCCCCAAGCTGTATCAGGGTCTAAATTTCCAGTAGGCTCGTCCGCTATTAATACTTCTGGATTGTTGACAATCGCTCTTGCAATCGCTACGCGTTGTTGCTCCCCACCGGAAAGTTCGCTTGGTAGAGACCTAGCCTTATTTTTCAAAAGAACCACATCAAGCACATCCATGACGCGCCTCTTAATAACGGATGGGCTTTCTTCGATGACTTCGAGTGCAAACGCAACATTTTCAAATACAGTTAATGATGGTAGCAGTTTGAAATCTTGAAAGACGACACCGATTTTACGTCTTATATATGGTATGTGCTTATGTTTAAGCTTTGTTATGTTAACACCATCTATTAGAATATCTCCTTTAGACGGTGACTCTTCACGGTACATCATTTTTATAAAAGTTGATTTCCCAGCGCCACTTGGACCAACTACATATACAAATTCGCCTTTTTCGATATGTAAGTTTATTCCATTAATAGCTCTAACATTGTTTGGATAAGACTTCCAGACGTCTGTCATTTCGATCACTTTATCACTTCCTTGCTTCTCCAATTGCTTACTCATGTTGTTAGTCTGGTTTGCCTTAGTAATTTCATTTCTTCTCAAACCGATTGAAAAACACCTATCCACTTCAAATTAAAAAGGTGTTGAAAGATTATAGACCGACACTTTTTATGTCGGATGCTGAAATTATTATACCATCATTCGTTTAAAATAGTGTCTAAATTTATGTTACATTTTCATTTCAGATTGTTTTTCTTCTAATATTTTCAAATCACTTACATGTACATTAGCGAAAAATGATGTATAGCCCAATGATTATGGTCATATGATCCTTTCATTAAATCGTCACTATTTATATTATCGACAAAAAAATAAGTATTTTTGACAAAAATTTATCAAAAATACTTATTACTTCTTCTTTTTTATTGAGCTAGTATCCATTTCGCTAAATTTTCTGCTTCATCCGGCTCTAAATCTTGTGGAGGCATAAGCCCTTGACCTTGCTCTAATACATGAACAATCTCCTCAACGGAAAGGCCAGAATCGATTAGTCCAGGGCCAGACCCTCCACCTTGAAGGTTTTGCCCATGGCAGCCGATACAGCTTCGATTATAAATATCCTCTGCCGCTGTGGCATCAAAATCCCCCGTTGCCGCTTCATCAGCGGCAGGTGCCTCATCCACAGGAGTGTCGTCTTCTACAGGTACATCATCACCACCAGCTCCACATGCAGTCATAGCCGCTATCGCAACAAAGCCGATCATCATTAAAAACTTTTTCATGTTATCACTCCTTTCGTCACTTTATAGTATAGCCTAATTTTCAATTTTTTTATTAATCGTCACATTTATTTCACGATCTTTCGAGTAGGTTCATTCAATTTTCTGTCAAATTCTAGCTCGCGCATTCCTTCTTAGTGTTTAAAGCCTTCACCTAATACTTCTGTTGCATTTGAAACGATCACAAAAGCTTTTGGGTCAACCTGTTGTACGACATTTTTTAATTTCGTCACTTCATTTTGATGAACAACACACATAAGGACATCTCGCTCTTGAGCAGTATATCCGCCGTACCCATTAAGCCTCGTAACACCACGATCAACATCTGACAAGATGCTTTGTCTTACCGCCTCATGTTGATCGGAAATAATGTAAGCAACCTTCGCATAGCCAACACCCATTTGCACAACGTCAATTGTTTTTCCTGTTACGTATAAGCTAATTAAGGCATAAAGAGCTAATTCAATATCAAACACAACCGCTGACATTAACACAACAAGCCCATCCATAAAAAACACAGCGACACCTAATGACAGCCCTGAAAACTTGTGAATGATTTGTGCAACTAAATCGGTCCCTCCCGTACTTGCGCTTGCGCGAAAAACGAACCCTAATCCAATACCTACGCCAATTCCGCCAAATAAAGCACCGAGCAGAGCATCCTCAAGCCCTACCGACCAATCTCTCGTCAAGAAAACGACTAATGGTAAGAATGCTGTTCCAACAAACGTTTTTATGCCATACTTTAATCCACCTAACAACAAAATTCCTAAAATAAATAACGGAAGGTTAAACGCCCATTGCGTAAAAGCCGGCTCAAAACCAAATGCATAGGCAAAAATCGTACTTAAGCCACTTACGCCTCCAGAAGCAATCCGATTAGGCAGCAAAAATAGGTTAAACGCAATAGCCACAACAGCTGCCCCTATTAAAATATATGAATAATCGATCAAGCCTTGATGCAGCCTACTACGTGGCCCTCTTCTTCTTCCCTTCTTCATTCGTCTCTCTCCTTCTATATAAATCCTAGCGTAGTATAGCACCGTAATCACGCTTTGTAAACGCGAATACGGTGCCACGTTAAAGGGATCCATATTTTTGAGATTATGAATAAGAAAACCGTGGTAAAAGGCACTGAAAAAGTTGTATTTTTTCAATGCCCTCAGCAATAGTGCCTTTTCTTTAAAGCGTTGCGTGGAGTCATGACAATGAGGGCAACGGTTCAATCTACACCTTCCTTCCTCTGCTCACTGCAGAGAAAAGAAGGAGTGTACACAAACAAGAGGAATCCTCATTCTGCTAAATCAGGGGAAAACGGCTTCCTGAGGAGAAAGTGAAATCCTCATTCCACTATTTGAGCTTTTCAAGGACAAAAGAAGGAATAAAACCCGAGATAGAGGAATGAGAAGACCGTAACAACAGTAACAAGGAAAGACAGAGTGAATAAAGGAACGAGGAACACATGTCGCATAAGATCAACTACCTCGTCACCGTACTCTATCCATTCATCTTTCGGAGCGTGAAAGAGCGCATGCCAATAAGGAATTCTCCTGCCCTAATCGTAGCGTAAGGTAAAAAAGAAATCCCTATTCCTTTATTCCAACAAAAAAAGAAAAAAAATGATAAATGAAGCATACTTGTCGAAATAGAGAAATGAGGAAACGCATACAGCACATGACCTATCTATGACCGCTTCCCCCTCTATACCTCCGCTGACCATCGGAAAGATTCTGATTGTACGAAAAAAACCCGAATGCATCGGGTTTTTCTAAACTTCTATCATTTATGACGTTTTATGACCTAGCGATAAACGGAGATAGGCGTCAATAAAGCCATCAATCTCGCCGTCCATCACTCCATTTGTATTTCCGATTTCATGATTTGTGCGGTGATCCTTGACCATACTATATGGATGGAACACATAAGAACGAATTTGACTCCCCCATCCAATCTCCTTCTGTTCTCCACGAATCTCAGCCAATTCACGTTCCTGCTCTTCAATCTTCAACTGATAAAGTTTCGCCTTCATCATCTTCATCGCTTGCTCACGGTTTTTAATTTGTGATCGTTCACTTTGACATGTCACAACAGTGTTCGTCGGCACATGTGTAATACGAACTGCTGAATCCGTTGTATTAATATGCTGACCACCTGCACCACTTGCCCGGTACGTGTCAATCTTCAACTCTTCCGTTGATAATTCAATATCAATATTGTCATCTAGCTCTGGCATAATCTCACATGAAACAAATGACGTATGACGTCGACCTGACGAATCAAATGGAGAAATACGTACGAGACGATGGACACCTTTTTCAGCTTTTAAATAACCATATGCATTATGACCTTTAATTAACAATGTAACGCTTTTGACTCCAGCTTCATCACCAGGTAAGTAATCTAGCGTTTCAACTTTAAAGCCCTTCTTCTCTGCCCAGCGCGTATACATACGTAATAGCATCGATGCCCAGTCTTGAGACTCTGTCCCACCAGCCCCTGGATGAAGCTCTAAGATTGCATTGTTTTTATCATATGGTTCGCTTAATAATAGCTGTAATTCAAAGTCACTCACTGCTTGCAGCAAAGCTACAACACCTTGCTCAAGCTCGCTTTGCAAATCAGCATCAGCCTCTTCTTTCACAAGCTCATAGGAAACCTCTAAATCCTCAAACTGTCCTTCAAGTTCTAAAAAAGTATTAACCTGTTCTTTTAAGCCATTACTCTCATTAATGACAACTTGAGCAGCATCCTGATCATCCCAAAAACTCGGATCAGCCATCTTATCCTCTAATTCAGCGATTCGCTCTTGCTTATTTCCGAGGTCAAAGAGACCCCCTAAATTCAGTAAGACGTTTCGCAATTACCGTTAATTCCTGTTTCACTTCAACTAAATCCATGGCACATTCACCTGCAATTATAGTCCAATACCTCATCATGAAGTACCGGACTACCCTTCCTATAATAATTAAGAGGCCATTAAAGTTCCTCTACAGCATCAGCTGCTTCTTATGATCCACAACAATGCTTATATTTCTTCCCACTACCACACGTACAAGGATCATTACGTCCGACGGTTGTTCCTTTTCGGATTGGCATTTTCTTCTTCGGTTCCTGCTTCTCACTTTGCTGTACAGCCTTCCCTTCTGCTACCTTCTGACGTTCAAGATTCTGCTGTACTTGAGCTTTCATAATATACATCGATACTTCTTCTTCAATCGATGCAATCATCGCCTCAAACATTTCATACCCTTCAAAGCGATATTCACGCAATGGATCATTTTGACCATACGCACGCAAATGAATACCTTGACGTAATTGATCCATCTGATCAATATGATTCATCCATTTACGGTCAACCGTTCTAAGCATAATGACCTTTTCAAATTCACGCATATGCTCAGGAGTAAATGATTCTTCTTTTTTATTATAATCAGACGTTACCTTCTCGATGATTAATTCAATCATTTCTTCCGGATCTTTTCCTTTTAGTTCAGCTTCAGTTAGATCCTCTTCAACGAGCAAGTTTCCTTTTATATAATTGACAATCGCCGTTAAATCCCAATCCTCTGGCACTTCTGTCTCTGGTGTATGAAGTCCAACCGTACGTTCAATAACAGATTTAATCATATTTTCAACAATGCTGCGTAAGTTCTCCGACTCCAATACTTCCATACGCTGCTTGTAAATAATTTCACGTTGCTCACGCATGACATCATCGTATTGTAAAATTTGTTTACGTGCATCAAAGTTATTCCCTTCCACACGCTTCTGAGCTGTTTCAACCGCACGTGAAACAAGCTTACTCTCAATTGGTTGATCCTCTTCCATACCAAGACGTTCCATCATGGAACGCATATTATCTGAACCGAATCGCCGCATTAATTCATCTTCCATTGATAAGTAGAATTGAGTTGAACCAGGATCTCCTTGACGTCCTGAACGTCCACGAAGCTGATTATCAATTCGTCTACTTTCATGACGCTCTGTCCCTAATACGTGAAGACCACCTAGCTCTTTCACACCTTCGCCAAGTTTAATGTCCGTACCTCGCCCTGCCATATTTGTTGCAATCGTCACGGCTCCTTTTTGACCTGCATTTTCAATAATTTCAGCTTCGCGTTCATGATTTTTCGCATTCAGAACATGATGTGGGATTTTACGCTTTTTCAGCATTGTTGCAACAAGCTCTGATGTATCAACACTGACTGTACCAACGAGAACAGGTTGTCCTTTTTTATGGAGTTCTTCAATTTCTTTCACGACAGCCCTAAACTTCGCTTCCATCGTCTTATAAATTAAATCTGCTCGATCGTCCCGTGCAATTGGCTTATTCGTAGGAATGACCATAACATCCATTCCATAAATGTTGCGAAACTCTTCTTCCTCTGTTTTCGCTGTACCAGTCATCCCCGCAAGCTTCTGATAACGACGGAAATAGTTTTGGAATGTAATGGAGGCTAATGTCATGCTTTCCTTATGAATTTGCAAGCCTTCCTTTGCTTCAATCGCTTGGTGTAGTCCATCACTATAACGACGCCCCTTCATAAGACGACCCGTAAATTGGTCCACGATAACAACTTCGCCTTCTTCGACAACGTAATCCGTATCACGCAGCATGACAACATGTGCCTTCAACGATTGATTTAAGTGATGATTCAACTGGACATGCTTTTGATCGAATAAATTTTCAATTCCGAACGCACGCTCCGCTTTATTAACCCCTTCTTCTGTTAGCTGAACATTTTTTGTCTTCTCATCATACGTATAATCCTCTTCCTTCTTCATAACACGAATGAATTGATTCGCTTGTTGATACAACTGTGTCGAACGCTCAACGGATCCTGAAATGATAAGTGGCGTTCTTGCTTCATCGACTAAGATCGAATCAACCTCATCAACTAACGCAAAATGAAGCGGGCGCTGTACCATTTGCTCCTTGTAAAGCACCATATTATCACGTAAGTAATCAAAGCCAAGCTCATTATTCGTGCTATATGTAACATCTGCTGCATAAGCCTCCTGCTTCTCTTCTTTCGACAAGCCCGACTGATTCAATCCAACTGTTAACCCTAAAAATTGAAACAACTCACCCATCATTTCACAGTCGCGACGAGCTAAATATTCATTGACTGTTACAACGTGTACACCTTTTCCCGTGATCGCATTTAAATAAACAGGAAGTGTTCCAACTAGTGTTTTCCCTTCCCCAGTTTTCATTTCAGCAATATTTCCTTGGTGCAAGGCAATCGCCCCTAATAGCTGAACAGGATATGGAGTCATTTTCAATACTCGAGTGGAAGCCTCTCGAATCACCGCATAGGCCTCAACTAGCATACTATCTAAGCTTTCACCACGCTCGTAACGATTTTTAAAATCTGCTGTTTTTTGCTGGAGCTCGTGATCAGATTTCAACTTCATTTCTGAAGCGAGCGCTTCTATTTCCTCAACCAACTTTTCATTTTTCTTAAGCTGACGCTGGCTTGGATCACCAATTACTTTCTTCAATAGTCCTAGCATTGAATTCGTCCTCTCTCTTTCAGTTTACTCCTACGCAAACTTGAAGCTATACTTATTCATTATTTTATCAATAAACGTTTTCTCTTACAAGATAATGCCATGTTGATATTTGAAGTGGTATGAAGTCGACTGACTCTTGCATAAATATAGACAAAAAGGAGGAATCGATAATATGCTGTTAAATTGGGGAGTGGATTCCGCTAGTGCTGTTACAAACGAATTGTTAAATTGTGTCCGCACACAATTTGGGCAACCAGATTTTTGGGGGCGTTATTTACACACAATTGAGAATATTAGTGACGGCCTCTCAGCAGAGGAAATCCGTTTTATTCAAGATAACGAAATGAAGATCATGCCGATTTATAATAATTTCTCAGAGGCCGTCGGGACACGAGCAGGTTCCGTCGCAGCACGAAATGCTATTTTTCGTGCTAGGCAATTAGGAATAGGAGACGGCACATTTATTTTTGCGAACATTGAAAACTTCTTTCAAGTTGATGCTGACTGGATTATCGCTTGGGTGGAAGCCTTTTACACGAGCTCTTACCGTCCTGGTATGTATGCTGATCCTGATGAAGGTCCTTTTAATGAAGCCTATTGTCAAGCAACGGAAAGAAGCGAACTTGTTTTAGAACAATCAGTCATTTGGAGCGCCGAACCAGAGCCAGGACCCACAAGCAAAAGCGGTGCACCGAGACGCTTTCAGCCTAGTCGTCCTAATTGTTCAGCAAATGTATGGGCATGGCAATATGGTCGTGATGCCGATGCCTGTCCAATCGACACCGTTTTAATGGAATCACGACTTTATCAAACATTGACTTAACTAGAATGAACTTTACTTACTAGGGGCTTTTCTTATAAGTGTTGCATGGAGTCGTTGCAACTGGTTTAATATTTTTGAAAGCGGGATTTTTTCATAAAAATGCGTACGCTCTCCTATGAATTATTCCGCTAATTTCTTCGGTTACTCCCACACTTCCTTCCATAATTTATAAATTATGATTCTGCAAGAAAACCTCCACCAAAAACGGTGGAGGTTGATCATCTATGTGTTTTTACGCTTCTGGCTCAATTAAACCATATTTCCCATCTTTACGTTTATACACAACGTTCGTTGAGCCATTCACAGCATCTGAGAAGACAAAGAAATTATGTCCTAGCATGTCCATTTGTAAAATCGCTTCCTCAGCATCCATCGGCTTCAAATTAAAACGTTTCTTACGAACAATTTCCAATTCGTCATCATCAACAAGAGCCTCGCCATTTCCTTCAATGGGCTCAAGGTCATTTCTAAACATGTATTTCAAACTGCCCTCTTGACGAAATTTACGATTGACTTTCGTCTTATGCTTGCGGATTTGGCGTTCAAGCTTCTCCACAACGATATCAATGGCTGCATACATATCCGTATGCTTCTCTTCCCCGCGTAATAATAACTGTGGCATAGGGATTGTAATTTCAATCATATGTTGATTATTAAGAACTTGCATTCTCACATTTACATCAGCTACAGGCGTTGTATCAAAATAACGCTCAAGCTTCCCTACCTTTTTCTCCACATAATCGCGAAGTGCTGGAGTTACTTCTAAGTTTTCACCACGAATATTGTATTTCATCTTGAACTCCTCCTTTTCTAACTATAGTATTCTATATACCCCAAACGAACTCCTTCTTAAACATTAAAATTTTTTAGAATATTTCGATTCGTTGAACAATTTGTGGCAATTCCTCGAAAAGCATGCTTTGTTGGCGTTTCATATACCCTTGCCTTTCACAAATGAACAGGAATTTAGTGGAAACATTAGAAAAAGTCCACCGGAGAGACAAAAGGAATCCTTATTCCTCTAAATCAGGGAAATCCCTCTACCTGAGAAGAAAAGGGAATCCTCATTCCGATATTTAAGCAAATTAAGTCCAAAAGGAGCCACAAAAGCCGATATAGAGGAATGTGGAACCGTAACGACACGAAAAAGTGAACTAGAGTAAAAATAGAGGAATAAAGAACCGCATACAGCACACGAGCCTATCTAGACACGAAAAAGCCTATCCCGGATTCCAGGATAGGCCTATTGTTTGTTTAGCTATCATTCATTTCCAAACAGGAATGTGAATTAAAGCTTAACTACGTTCGCAGCTTGAGGTCCACGAGCACCTTCAACAATTTCAAATTCAACGTCTTGACCTTCGTCTAAAGATTTGAATCCTTCTGCGTTGATAGCTGAGAAGTGTACGAATACATCATCTCCGTCTTCGCGCTCGATAAATCCAAAACCTTTTTCTGCATTAAACCATTTTACTTTTCCTTGCATGCTTTCACATTCCCTTCGTAACTAAATTACTGTGGTATTTCCACAGTTTTACTATAACAGCGCTTTAATCCATTGTCAAACGGTTTCAAGACCTAAAAAATCGCGATATTCTGCGTTTTTCGGCAAAGTTTCGCATCTATTATGATAGCGCTTTCTTATTACTCTTCCTTTCTCGCTTTCTTGTATCACTTTCAACAAAACCAATTTTTTGAAACTTTTTACAAAAAATTATAAAATGTATTGAATTGTTACAAATTAACCAGTATAATATACTTAGAGATTCAATATTCATACAGTCAACTAAAATGGAATAAATAAATATACTTACCCCACTCTTGTCACTGCAGGTTTCACCCCCTGCTTCTCGAGTGTTATGTGTATAAGATCCTCAGTTAAACCTCACCCCGTACATATTTCTTATACACATAAAACAAACCGCTCCTTAGTATTTAAGAAGCGGTTTTTCTATATTTCCATCCTTTTTTAGTAACAACATTTCTACAAGTCCACTGAACTCCTTATTAAATAGGAAATAAGTATTCTCCACTTTTTACGTTACAACCTCCTATTACTATGATACTATTATACCGTATTCCTATTCATTAATAGAAAAGAGTGAGAAAGATGATATATATTGGGCAAATGGTTGCAATCGGCTATAGTTTAATATTGATTATCTTAATGATCCTCTTCAGTCAAATATCCAGTATTCCGTTATTTCTATTATTTGCAATCGTATTCATGTTTATTAATTGGTTACTAGGAAAATGGGTGGATTCATTAAGACACGAACGTCAGCAACTCTATTGGAAGGGAAAGCATTTACTAACACTTAATACTGCTTTACAAAAAAGTAAGCATTCCCTCCAACAGCTTTATACAAGCATTGATATTATGATTTTTACGTACGATCTAACTTCTAACCAATTATATGTGTCCAAGGGCGTCGAAGAGCTTTTCGGAATTTCAAAACAAACGCTACAAATTCACCCTGAGAAATTACAAGAATTCGTTCACCCAGATGATGAAAGTAAATTTATCAAAACACTGACGCAATTACATCTAGGAAAGAGCATAAATGCAAAATACCGTATTCTAAAAAACGACCACGATATAATATGGATTCATATGAAAGCCACACCTATTTTTAATTCTAAAAAGATGGTCGAGAAAGTAAACGGTACGATCCTTGACATTACCGAAGAAAAACAATTAGAGGCTAAACTAAGAAAGCTTGCTTATTTTGATGAACTGACAGAATTGCCAAATCGTCTATACCTCCAAAGAAACTTAAAGAAAGTATTAGCTAAAGCTAAGCGGCGTCAATATCACGTCACACTAGCCTTTATTGATTTAGATGGATTTAAAAAAGTAAATGATAAACTCGGTCACGACTCAGGTGACCTTTTATTACAAGAAGTCGCCAAACGATTATCGAACGTCATACGTGAAGAGGATTTACTCGCTCGACTTGGTGGGGATGAATTTATCATTGTATTTGAAGATACAGAAGAGGATGTTATTAAGCATATCGCTGAACGAATTCTCTCTACAGTAAGTGAACCTTTCACCTTAAAAGATCAAGATGTTTCCGTTTCACCTAGCATAGGCATAAGCCAATATCCGAATGACAGTAATGATATTGAATCCTTAATGAATGCTGCTGATCAGGCAATGTACTATGCGAAACGAAGAGGCAAAAATTCCTTCCACATTTATGATTCTTCAGTCGATTATAACGACCAAAAGAAGCTTCCCTTGATGGATCGACTTATGAATACATTTACTCGCTAGGCTTTTATTTTTGATCACAAACGCAAATTTTGTCGATTCCCCTCATGTAATGTTGAAAAAACATACGCAGCAAGCTCCTGAGAGCTTGCTGACTTGTTGTTTATTATTTCCTGATACCTTTTAACTCATAAGTAAATGTGTACGTCTTATCGGTATATAGCGTAAATTCTGGATGCGTAATCGCTCCCCAGCTATCATCTCCACCTACACCCATTTGTTGTTCATTGACACGTACGCAAACCTGTTTACTTTTTGGAAGCTTATAAGTATGATCATTCTTCTCAAGCTCTTTTGGCGTATAAGGTAATGCATTAAATTCAATCGCCGGCAACCCTTTTATCATCAATCCTATTCCACGATCATTCACAAGAGTTGCCCACCTGACATCTGTTTTATTGCCACATTCTTGCGGCTTTAAATACGGAACAAACTGCTCTTCCACAGTTCCTTCATAGACACCTAACTTTGCTCCAGTCTTTTTATCACAATAGCTTTCATGTGGTCCCCGACCATACCACGATAGATTCTGATAGTCCTGATCCATAGTGAACAACATACCGACAGCTGGAATTTCGGGCAAGTCTTCACCTGGGACAAGCTGCTGTCTCACCCGAACCGTTCCATCATCGGAAATCGTATAAACGACCTTGCACGTTGAGTTGCTCGTCGTATGCAAAACGAATGTCGCTTCAATGACAAACTTGTCAGCTTCTCCTGAAAAAGTAAAAGAGGTCAGCTCTCGTTCCTCACTTGCCTGTCTCCACGTTTGACTACGCTCATTAAGCTTATTTCCACGATCGTTATCTGTCATAGCTCGCCAGAAATAAGGTGTAGGCGCTGACTTCACTAGCTCTTCGCCCGCAAACAAATACGAAATCATCTCACCCGTCTCCCGTTGAAAACGAATCCGCGCTTCCCCTGCTTCGAATGTTACAAACTCGGCCTCCTCCTTTACTTGAACAGTCCCTTCCTGCTTCATAGTATTCTTATCTTCAACAGACGAAGACGATAACACAAATTGCTCAAACGCTACCTCATGCCCTGCCTTTGCCCAGCTCATATTCTCTCTTAAGACGAATGATGCATTTACAATATACTCTGACTGATCTGATTGAATCGTCTCGAAGTTCTCAAGGCTTACTTCCTGCGACTGACCAGCTGCAACGTTCACAACCTGCTCACCTCTAGCAACCTCTTGACCATCCTTTAGCAGCTGCCATGTTAGCACATAATCAGCTAAGTTAGAGAACAAAAAGAGATTGCTCACATGAATTCGTCCATTGGCGATGTCGACATCACGGAATCGGACATTTTGATAACATTTTTTCACTTCAGCTAATTTTGGACTTACTTGACCATCAGCAAAAATTAAACCATTCCCTGAAAAGTTCCCATCATGTGGGGATTCACCAAAATCTCCACCATATGCTAAATATTCAGTCCCATCGGATGTCCTTGTTTTCAACGCTTGATCCTTCCAGTCCCAAATGAAGCCACCTTGTAAAATTGGATATTGATCAAAGAGCTCCGTATATTTAAACAAATTTCCACACGAATTGCCCATCGCATGGCTGTATTCGCATAAAATATACGGTTTCCCTTCATTTTCGCCTCGTTCCGCTTGCTTCGCATACTCCTCAACGGCATGAGGGCGAATATACATCGTACTTTCTACATCTGAGGCTGCATCAGATTTTCGATAATGGAACGTTCCTTCATAATGGATGATTCGTGTAGGATCTTGTTCTTTTAAATGTTGGCTCATCTTCAAGAAATTATCCCCACCGAATGATTCATTTCCTAATGACCACATTACAATGGACGGATGGTTCTTATCGCGCTGAAGCATCGAGTTGCAACGATCGACGACATTATTTGCCCACTCAGGCCGACTACCCGGAACGGTTTCTTCAAGCTCCTTCTGCCCATATTTCCACGTTCCGTGTGTCTCCAAATTCGTCTCATCTATGACATACAACCCGTACTCATCACACAAATCATACCATAGTGGATGATTGGGATAATGCGATGTACGAACGGAATTAATATTGTACGCCTTCATCAGCTGAACATCATGAACCATATCCTCATACGTAACAGCACGTCCTTTATCTGCAGCAAATTCATGACGGTTGACTCCTTTAAAGACAACACGCTGCCCGTTCACCTTAATCAAGCCATCCTTAATTTCAACAGCGCGGAAGCCCACTCGACAGCTTTGTGCTTCAATTAGATTTCCAGAGTCATCCTCCAACGCTAATACGAGCGTATACAAATTCGGGTATTCTGCACTCCACTTTTCTGGATTTTCAACAAAGGCTTGAATCGACACTTGCCCACTAGCAACAGCGAACTCAGCAATGACAACCTCTTGATCGTCACGATCAAACAACGTTGCTTTTAACGTTAATCCTGATAATGACTCTTCATCATAATGAGAGACGTCTGCATCAATGCATAAGTGAGCATTACGATATTGCTGATCTAGCTCAGTCCGCACAAAGAAATCCTTGACATGAGCTACAGGTGTTGAATATAGATAAACGTCACGGAAAATACCACTCATCCGCCAAAAATCCTGATCCTCAAGCCAACTCGCATCACACCATCTGTACACCTCAACCGCTAGTTTGTTTTCCCCATCTTGTAAATAAGGCGTCAGGTCAAAGTCAGCAGGTGTAAACGTATCCTCGCTATAACCGACAAACTCCCCATTCACCCACACATAGAACGCCGATTCGACTCCTTGAAAGCTAATATAGACAGGCTGACCCGTCCATTGGTCAGGAACAGTAAACGTCCGAACATACTGACCGACTGGATTGTATTCTATTGGGGCATATGGAGGCTTAATATCCTCTTGCTCCTCCCACGGATAACGTACATTCGTATAATGCGGATAATCATAGCCCTGTAGCTGCCAATGTCCAGGTACTTGTATATCATCCCACTGCTCATAGTCAAAATCCGCTTGATAAAATGTTAAACTTCGATCTGATGGCTTCTCAACATGGTGAAATTTCCACGTACCATTTAATGACTCATAAAAAGGTGAAGACTCTCTCTTTCCTTTTAACGCTTCTTCAACCGAATGATACGAAATCGCTGTCGCATGAGCAGGTAAACGATTTAACTGAAAAATCTCTGGATTGTTGTTCCACTCGGGATAACCATTCTTCGGTGGAGTATACTGAAATTTATTTACACGTTTTAGCATCAAGATCCCTCTTTTCTTCAACATTTTTTAAGATAACCAAAATAACTCCTTATTCCTCGTAGCCTTGCAATTCCTTCAACAAAATAATAGTCACCGTAAATGAGTGGTTTATCAACATTGCTTTGTTCAGGATAATGACCTGTTCCGTGGAGAAGCAGGCCATCTTCACTTTCATTTTCCCAATCACCATAACGTTCATATAATGAGTGTAAGATCCTCTCACCAGCACGCTTATATGGCGTTACCTCCTGAGATTCGACTTGATCAGCTAACAACAATAGTCCACACGCCGCAATCGCTCCCGCTGAGGAATCACGATAATGAGGAACATCATCAGGTAAGCGGAAGTCCCAATGAGGGACATGATCATCAGGTAAATGGGCGATAAAGAAATGCGCGACCTTCTTCGCTGCTTGTAAGTATTTGTGATCATTCGTATGAGCATATGCAAGGGCAAAACCATATACCGCCCACGCGGTTCCTCTTGACCAAGCTGAATGTGGGGCGTAGCCTTGCCCCCCAACAAACTCGACTCTCTCACCTGTCTCTGGATCAAAGTTAACAATATGATGGACAGAGCCATCCTCTTCGATAAAATGCTCCAATACCGTATTCGCATGACGAGTGGCAATTGCTCTGTAACGAGGATCACCTGTCTCCTTAGAAGCCCAAAATAGTAACGGCAAATTCATCATACAATCAATAATCGCAAAGCCTGTATTTTCATCACCTTCAAACCACGGATTCCACGCACGAATATAATTCCCATTCGCATTAAATCGTCCCATTAGCAAATTAGCGACTAATAACGCCCTTCTCCGGGAATCTTTTTCCCCTAATAGCTTATAACGAGCGACACTTGTTAACGTCCACATAAAACCCATATCATGATCAAGTCGATCAAAGCCTGTAATCACTTCATCTAATTGCCGCTCACATTTCTCAGCAATCGCCTTGAACGACTCGTCTTTCGTTTCACGATACACAAGCCAAAGCTGTCCAGGCCAAAAACCCGCCGTCCACCAATGTGGATCAGCGCACTCATATGTACCACCCACACTCACATGGGGAAAACGCGCTCCTATTTTCTTTGCGGTTCTTTCTAATTTCACCGTAATATGTGACCATGCTTTCTCTAACCATTGCTGTTCAGCCATTCTCCTTCACCCTTTCTTCTCAAATCGACATTCGAAATAGATGTATGACTCATCCATCGGTCTTCTTACGATAAAATCCAATGCAACAACTTGCTCTTGTTCACCAAAATGATTGGAAAATGATAAAACCTGCTCACTAAAATGAAGTAACTGTTCATCATAGGTGATTCGTAAGCACTGATCATCCCCGACTAATAACACAGCTCCAACTTCTTTCTTGACCTTTTGAACCTGTGTCAGAAACCGACTAACGAATGAAATAGGCCGATCTGCTGAATACGTGTCCTCAATGGTTAAAGCCGGTGACCCTGACTTCTTCCACTTATACGACCTTACTAGCTGTTGTACATATTCCAAACCGTAAGCAGCAGCAAATTCAATTTCCACCTCATCACACTGATCATTCTCAACAACCTGAAATGAGCTCGCTCGATGAAGAGCACCAGCCTTTTGATGGTGACCATTTACTATCGGCACCGAATGCCCGTGAGAACCATTACACAAATACGAATAACGCTCTTTACTGAAATAACGCTTTGTGTATTCCCCACTTCCTAAATCAGTAAGGAAGATATCCTTCCCACACGCTACGATACATTGAGCAATGTCATTATGGTTATGAGGCTCATCATTATGGCCACCTTTTGTTGTAAACGCATACAACTTGCCGTTTGCTTTATGTCTTGATACAAACCATTGAGCCTTCTCTAAATAATAACTTTCAAGTGACCACGGCTCTCCTTTTATATCAGCTTGAAGCCAAAGAATTTCTCGAATAACAGGAGCCCAGCGACTGCAATGATCATCCGTATACTTCGCCCGCCACTCCTCCTTCGGTATATCGACATCGGAAAATTGTTGATGCAAATAATGTGTCAACCCTACCCAAACGTTCCCTGTCGCAACAGAGTCAGAAAAGCGAACCGTTCGATTCCCTATCAAAAAAGCCTTCTGCTGAAACAAGGCGATCTGATGCACCTTCTCCGACTGCATCAAATCAATCTGTCCGGCTGTTTTCTTTTTTAATAAGTCGGCAAAATAAACATAAAATCCAAATCCATATTGCCAATAGCTATACCCTTCTAAACAAGCACCATCATCATAAAAGCCTGACAAATACGATTCCATCGCCTTCATAACCTTTGTTACGACCGTCGCCAATTCATGATCATCTTCCAAACTATAAATCGCCACTGACCCAATCGAACCAGCACAAACCGCAGCCCAATTATGATCCGCCAGCTCCCAGTGGTACGAATAATGGTAGAAGGGCTTCAACACTCGCCGTCTCACTTCTTCCTTTATTCGCTTGCGAATAAGAGGAGAAAGTGATGAATCGAGCAAAACGTCGATTTCGGTTAAGGCAAAAGCGGTTTCAGCGGCAAATAGATCAACCCCTCTCCACTCTATCTTCGCCTCTTGTAAACGCAGTGAGCTTTTATCCTCATTAGACAAATGCGCTGGTAAGCACCATGAATATTCATTACAAATGGACCAAATCGTCTCATGTAAGTTTGCTAGATTCTCCTCATTCTTCGGCTCAAGCAATACCATCAGTGCAAACGTATTTAATCGTCGCCTTCTTTCAAAATAAGCTGCTTCGTATTCTTTACGAGAGCCTGTTTGTGAAAAGAGTACGAAGAGGGAGTATGGGAGGTTAGGCATTTCTGACTCCCTTAATCGTACATGTTCTTTTTTCACTTCTTCAAGAATAGCTTGATACGTATTCATTTTTTGAATTCGTTGGAAAAACTGTTCCTTCCCTTCATGCGAAGAGAACCAATTTTCGATCGGTGCATATGAATGAAGCTTGCTCATCAGCTCTTCATGTTTCATATTGTTCCCTCAGCTCTTTCTTAAAAAATGTACAACCGTTCTTCATGGAACCCTCTCATCATTTGAAACCGGTTTCATTTATCGTAACATAGAGGAATCCTATGTTGTCAATTCTTTTTTGGTATAGATTTGCAAGATTTACGAATGATTAACGAAGTGGGCACGACCGTCTCCTTTACCACTTCTTTTTCTTCGATTAAATCTACTAATCGATTGATTGCTGTTTCTCCTAATCGATCATAATTTTGCGAGACCGTCGTTATTCCAGGTGGGAAATGCTGCGCTAAATAAATATCATCGAAACCAGCAACAGACATATCGTCTGGGATGGATAAACCATACTTTTGAAACTGAATAATTGCACCCATCGCAACAAAATCATTCACACAAAGAACCGCTGTCGGCTTTTCATCTAAACTCATCAGCTTTGCAGCCGCTTCCTCTCCCGATTCAATCGTAAAATTAGAAGAGATCACCCAATCATCGACAACTTCCATTCCTTGCTTCCTCAGCTCTTCTTTAAACGTTTCAATTTTCATTTCTGTTGATGTAATCCCGCAAACCCCACCAAGAAAGCCTATTTTTTCATGCCCGTGATTTTTACACAATTCAACTAGCTGCCGAACACCTGAGGCTTCATCTGTTCGCACAACATGAGCATCAACTCCTGGCATTTGGCCATTCACAAACAATACCGGGGCACGCTCCATGATTGCATTCATTTCAGCGACATAACTAGGTTTCACATCAACGGCATTAATCCGTCCGCCTAAGAACACAATCCCATCAACTTGTTTTTCTAACAATGCATGTAAATACTTCGATTCCATTTCACTATCATTCATCGTATTGCAAACAAACGATGTATAGCCCGCATCAAGTGCATGCGCTTCCCCCTTTAACACAAATGTCGAGAAAAAAGGATGGTTAATGTCTGGTAAAATAAAGCCAATCATTTTAGTTTTCTTTTGCAATAAGCTTCTCGCTAATCCATTCGGCTTAAAATTGTACTTCTCAATCACAGCTGTAATCTTCTTCATCGTCGTGGGCTTTACTTTCGCATTACCTGTTAAAACCCTTGAAACAGTAGCAGGTGACACTTGTGCCTCTTTTGCTATATCGTAAATCGTCACACCCTTTTTCATACAAACCTCTCCCTACTTAGCTTAAGGGCATTAAGTTTCGGTGGCCTTCTTAGCTTTTGGCTATAGTATAGCACAAAATCACTCATTCGAAATCGGTTTCATCATTGTTAAAAAGGGTTATTCTCATTCCTCTAAATCAAGGAAAATCCGCTTCCAGAGAAGAATGTGTAATCGTCATTCCTCTATTTGAGCTATATGAGACCAAATAGAACCTTAATAACCGAAATAGAGGAATGAGGAACCGTCAAAACATGAAAAAATGAAAGAAAGGAGAAATAAGGGAATGAGGATTCCCATACTATCACACATGCATGGCAACCTCCACAGACAAATAATGTGAACCCCATTTTGGGGATTCCCACAACCACGGAATTTCCCACTTTAGATTAGATGAAGATTCTTTCCATGTTTTTCAACAAAACGATTCCACTATTCAAAATAGACACGTCATAAAATGTTTGTATCCATATTGTCCTATACCCGAAAAGTATAAAATAAGCATTTATAAATTCTGATTATGAAAATAAGCTCGACCTCAACATATCTCTATGCTGAAATCGAGCTTCTCTCATTCAAACCCCACGCTTATCGAAAAAGATCCCTTCTGAGGTTGGGCCATCATATGGGTTATCGTATTTGCGTCCAGTTTGTTTCTTCCTTTTCGTCTGTTCAATATCTCTCTGTATTTCTCGATTCTTAGATGCGAGTAATTCTGAGATTTCTTCATTCATCATGATGATTTCTTTCGCTAATTCCTTTTCGTCATCCGTTACTGGTGGACGATCGATTTGCTTAATGAGAGCTTCTCTAACATCTAACTTTGTCTCTAGTTCACTTATGAACTGATCACGTTTATCTGGATCCTCTGGCAAATCCGTCTTCAAAAACGTTAATAACGTTTGAGATTCTTCATGATTCTTTTTAATTACCGACATTAGGCTTTTCCACCTTCACCATGTCTCTCCTTACGATCTAACTGAATAACTTCTTTCCACATATCGCGAAATTGAATAACAAGTTCCTCAGCATCGTGCAAAGCCTTTACATCATTCTTAACGTTAGCTTCTATTAAACGATTTAAAATAAAATCATAAAGCCTCATCATATTTTCAGAAGCTTCTGAGTCCATCTTTAATGTGACCATTAATTCACGGATAATATCTTGAGCACGTTGAATGGAGTGACTTCTAGCTTCAACATTGTTTTCCTCAATTGCTTTGTTCGCTTGCTTAATAAATTTCAAACAACCATTGTATAACATTAATGTTAATTCACCAGGTGAAGCGGTCTGCATTGAATTTTTCTTATAAACTGACTGTAGCTGAGTTGCCATATACGAATTCACCCTTCTCCTAATTTAAAATCATTATCTCATTGGCATTAATGCAGAAAATAGCGTTTCAGCCTGCTGATTGGCTCTTGCCATTGCAGCTTCCATTGCATTAAATTGTCTCCAATAGCGGTCTTCTACCATTGTCAACCTACGTTCAAAATCAGAAATACGATCATTTAAATCATTTAAATTACGACCTAACGTATACTGATGCGGCTGCATTCTTCCCTTAAAACCACCTGCACGTTCAGCTAACGTCGTAATACCATTATCTACAGAGTTTCTAATTCGACGTGCAATCCCTTGCTCATTAGCTGGGCCATCAGATTCTCCCCCCGCAAATAATTGGAAGACACCTTCTGCATCTGCTTCAATGGCTTGACGTAGCTTTTCTTCATTAATTTCCAACTTACCACCCTGTAAATAATCTCGAGTAGTCGTAATACCGATCGTCGTTAATTGATTAAATACCGTTTCAAGTTCCCCATTAACCGGAGTATACATATCCATTCTCATTTTATCAAGAATAGATCTGAGTGCAGGATCTCTACTTAACAATCCACTTCGAGCTCGTTCTTCCCACTTTTCAATTTCGTCTTCAGACATCGCTGCTCGCTGCTCATCTGTCAAAGGCCTATAATCACGATTACGGTTTTCACTTAGCTTTCCATTCATATGATCAAGAAGCTCATTATACTCATCAACGAAGCTCTTAATCGTATTCATTACTCTGTCCGTATCAGTTGAAGCATTAAGCGTGACCTCTTGAGTAAATTCTTCCTTAAGTGTAACAGTCATACCTGAAACTGTGAACGTATTCGACTGTCTAGACGTTTCAAGTCCGTTCATCGTAAATCTTGCATTTTGTGCTGCGGTTTCTTGCTCTGAGTCAAGTTTAAATAGCTCAGTAAACAAAGCACCATCGAATCGCATTTCACCTGTAAAACCTTCCGTTCCCTCTGCATTTGGATTAAATTGTCCAGTTTGAGTTCTTGATACGGATACTTTCCCCGTTTCTTGATCATAAAACCCATTGACACCTGCTGAAGAACGATTCAATTGGCTGAATACAGATGTTAACGACTGGTTTCCTCTAACGACAAATTTATCATTAATTTCACCATTTCGGTCATACGTTGTCACATTTCCAGTTGTATAATGATATGCGGCATGAGTGGCATCCGCTGGTGCTTCTGTTATATAAGTAACCGATACAGACGCCTCTCTAGCAATATCATTCTTAAACTGCAATGTACCTTCATTAGCATTAAAATAGACTAACTGTTCTCCATCAGGTCCATCAAGGTCACTAGCATCTTCCGTAATATGGTACAAACGTCCATTTACCTTCACAACTGCGTCCTCGGGATTAATAATCGTTTCATCACCAGGATTTAAAGAAACAACATTAGAAGCAGAAGACATTCTAATCGTTTCATCTCTAACAATCCCTTTTTTCCATACGGTTTCACTATCAGCATTAAATGGTTGATCCATTAGAAATTGCGTAGTAGAAAGCTGTTCACCTTCTTGTGTAATCCGTCCTGTACTGTTATTAGACGCTGCTGTGGCAAGCTGCGTAACCTTGCTGATTCGTAGCGACATATTACCTGCTTCTGAATTAGCAGTAGCTGACACTAAACCAGAATTTGTACTTGAAACTGTTTTTGCAAGCATATTTGATGGTCGTAAGATCGTATCAAAAATATTAGTATGAAATGTATTTAATTTACGGTTGATCTCACGATAATCCTCTGTCTTCCATTCAATCGCTTGGCGATCTTGGATCAACTTGTCAACTGGAATACGACGAGCTCTCATTAAATCACTAACGATTTGTTCAATGTCCATCCCACTGGAAAAACCAGTCATTCTCATTACCATAATTTAATTCCCTCCTAGATTAAATCCTTTTATCAACAAGCAACCCTACCTGCTTCAACATAGACGCAAACATATCGAGAAAATCTTCTGGAGGCACTTCACGAATAACCTCTTCCGTTTGTCGATCTACTACTTGCACATACAAACGATTCAAATCATCATGTATATGAAATTTATAAGATTTCTGACTTACTTCTAAGAAATCATTCATTACTTCAACCTGTTCTTCTAAATAAGTTCTATTATAGCGTTCTTCCTTTGCTTGGGGTAATACTGATTCTTTTTGCTTTAGATCATGTTGTACGACTTCTACGGCTTCATTCGTCAATGGTTTATGCGAGAATACACTAGATGTTGTAATTGACGAGTTTGATGTCTGGATACTCATCCACTTTTCCTCCTAAACTCGCTCATTTTTCTATTATATCGGCTTGTCATTCACTTTTTTTAAGTAATAACAAAGAAAAAGCTTAACGATATTCGTTAACGACAAAATCTTGCAAAAGCGAGACAAGTCGACAGGTTTTTTTTATTAGTCGTCAGGGTGCGTCTCTTCGACCTCGCTACCGGGATGGGAGGCACGCTTTCCGCAGGTGGGCGTTGAACTCCCTCAGTTAGATAGATATATCTTTCAAATGCTCACTTATTCGCAGGATTTCAAACCACTTGTTCGTACTATGACTGATTAATGGATTGATTTTAGAGCGTAAGAGCTACATGAAGGT
>NZ_BAUU01000022.1 GCF_000513115.1 Halalkalibacter hemicellulosilyticusJCM 9152 | reverse complement strand
CTCCGTACTTGCGGGCTCGTCTCTCCTGGTGGCGGCTCCTCTCCTCCTGGTGGCGGCTCCTCTCCTGATTGCTCAATGACATGAACATAGGCTATCGCCATTAATCCACCATCCACTGTTGTTACTGTTATAGTAGCTGTTCCAGCTTCAATACCAACTATTTCACCCTCGTCATTAATCTCAACAATAGCAGGATCATTTGAAGTCCAAACAACCTGTTGATTGGTTGCATTGTCTGGATAGATATGTGCATGTAATAAGGCTTCTTCTCCCACATTAATTGTTACATCACTCTCGTCAAGCTCAATGCTTGTAATCGCTACATCATTTGATTCTTGTATACGTGGTAATGTCGTTTGTAAATTCTCATATTCTGAGCTAGTAATTGGTAATACAGATCCATGTCGAGCATTTTCTGGGAATGTATAGCTACTTGGTACAGACCATTCACCCGAGTCTAAATCGGTTGATTCTAAAGGTACATATCCTCTACCACCAAACTCATCAACAAATAAATACCACTTCTCTTCCTTATTCGATTTGAAAATGATTGGCCCTTCCGTATGCCCTACATCAGGACGTCCTACCCCTTCTCTAATCATGTCAAAACCTGAATCAAAGATCGAATCGCCAACTTCCTGGAAAATATATTTTCCATTAGGAGCTTGGGAGGAATTATTTCGTTCATCTTTAGAAAAGCGATATATCTGCCCTTCATGCTCAATCATAGTCGTATCAATAATGGAGTATCCTCGATCAATGTAAATGTCAGGCTCACTAAACGAATAAAAATCTCTCGTTGTCGTGTACATCATTCGATTGTGAGTTGCACCCGTTTGTCGATGTGCTTCATCCTCATATAATTTCGAGGCCCAGAAGATCACATATTCTCCCTTTTCATCATCATAGAATATTTCAGGTGCCCATGTGTTTCCCGCTTCCGGTGGTGCAACTTCAACCATCCGTTGTTCAGACCAATTAATTAAGTCGTTGGATTCCCAAACCATAATGGAGCGGCTTCCATTCGTTTGTGCTCTATGCCAATCCCAATTTCCATAGATTTTTAGATCAGTTGCAATCATATAGAAACGATCACCTTCTGGTGCACGAATGATAAACGGATCACGGACTCCTTGATCTCCTAGTTGTGAAGTAATGACAGGCTGATCATCGTTCAAGTCATAATAATGTAGGGGATCGTTTCCTTCACTTAAAGCAAAATAGATTTGCTCTCCATCAGATCGTCCCTCTCCCTTCATATAACTGAACAAATACCCTTCTAATTCCTCCTGTTTAGGCAACTCCCTAACTGTAGCCAGAAAGCCTTTCATAATCATTTCTTCACCTTTCGTAATCGTTGCTATGAGCTTTACTTGCTGATCACCTTCTCCATGTGCTGGACGAGTGACTTCCCCTGATTCAGAAATGATCTCAGGATTGTCTGAATGCCAAGTCATTTTTGATCCATTTTCACCACTTGTCGGTAATGTGAGATGGCCTCGTACATCTCTAATATGATGAATATATAGAGCTCTAGCATCGTCAATTAGCGCTTCATATTCACTCGGCAATCGCAAGACCTTTACAGTAAACGATTTTTCAACAGATTGAATTCCATCAGAAACCGTTAATGAAAGTGTAACCTCTCGATCTCCCTCTTCATAAGAAGGTCTAATCACAATTCCTTCATTGGTTATAACAGTAGAATCACTAGACTCCCATGTAAAAGTCATACCATACGCACCTTCACTAGGAAGAGATAAAGAATACATCACTTCTTCTTCATTTAAATTATTGGCTAAAATATCACTAAAATCGATTTGGTTAGCAACATGTTCAACTAAAAACCCTTTTAAATCTTCTACTTTAGCAGCTGATTCAACACTTAATTTCTCCACATCATCAGATGACAGCGCCCCCTCATAGATTCGGAAATCCGCTACCATTCCTCCAAAATAAGGGTCACTACTATAGAATGATCGACCAATAAACCCGCTTGGCCCGGAAACATTCGCAATCTCCTCTAACGTATAGCCATTTGTTGAACCAGAAGCTACCTCCTCACCATCAATATACAATGTAAGCGATTCCTCCATACCGTCCATTACTGCAGTCACTAGTTTCCAGTCATTCGCAGTTAATGGCCCAGTTATCGCATTAGCATGCGCTTCATTTTGCCAGCTAGTAATCCCTAAGCCAATCCGTGCTGAACGATCACCTGAATTCCGACTTGGTGTCGCAAAGAAATATTTCTGATCATCCTGACCTAAGGCAAAGATCCACTCAGCCTCCCGATCCCCTTTCCAATTTACTAATGAGGAAACAGTCATACTATCTAAACCATCTACTATCCCTTCAGGAAGCTCAATGTAAGACTGTACATCTCCCCCTTGAAAGTTTATCGCGCCAGCTTGATTTCCTTGAATCCAATCTCCACGCTCTCGATTGACCCACTGTCCATCATACGAGCCAGTTTGATCGGGAACCGTCACTTCATCAATATTAGCCATATCATAATGTAAAATTAAATTAGACTCTGGTTCTTCGATTGGAATTGACACATCTTCGTCCGCTAACTTAATAATCTCTTCGCTTGATAATGCTCGGTTGTATATATGAAACTCATCAAATAATCCGTTAAAATGCGGATGTACATCTCGTCTTGACTTCCCTAAATAATTCATTGTCGTTTCCATTAACATTCTTGGCTCAACATTATACGTAGAGCTTCTAAATACCTCTTCTCCATTTACATAGAGAACAGCGTCAAAGCCATCAATGGTAATCGCAACATGCTGCCAGTGATTTATTGGTAAACGCTGCGCGTTTAACGCGTATTTATAATTATTTGCTAATGGTGTCTGTTCATTACTGAACTTCTCTGTAAAAGGCGTGATAACGGCAAATTCTAACTGATTCGAATCTCCTTGTGTACTTAAATACATCGTATTTCGATTTACGATTCGTCCAGTGTCTGAAGCAAAGTCAAAAATGCGTTGATTCGTTTGATTTCCCTTTACCTTTACCCAAGTTGACATCGTCATACTTTCTAAGTTCAAATCTTGTATCAGGTTTTCAGGTAACTCAACATATCCTGTATCTCCATCTAACTCAACAGCTCCAGATGAAGACTCAATTGTGTCATCTGTTGTAATGGTTGCTCCACCTTGTAAACGTGCATCAAAACCATTACCTGAGACATCCTTAACGGTTGTCCCTTCTACATCATTTGGATTAAACGAATATCGAACGACAGGCTCTTCGACTGGAGTAGGACCTGGAATGGCATAATGTTCCTGTACAAGGTCATACTCATCACGAGTAATCGGGATAACGGTTCCATGTCTCGGTCCTGGTGGTAAAGCATAATCTGATGTAGGTAGTAAATTGTCGACGAATTGTTGACCATCTTCTAAATTATCTGACCAACGTACATGGTAAGGCCATGAATCTAAAAATAAATACCACTTTTCTTCATGAATATCTTTAAAAACCGTTTGTCCTTCATTATTGCCTTGGTGACCAATTAACCCTCGGTTCCCATCACGAGTACCTTCAATTAGATCAAACTGAAAGCCATTTTCTTCAATGCCATCTGCGTCATAGAAAATATGTGATGCTTTCTCATAATACACCCTGAAATTAACCTCACTTTTTGTGAATCGGTAAAGTGTATCATCATGCTCAATAAAGGTCGTATCAATCGTCGGAAAGCCGTCATCTATAAACACTTTCGGCTCTGAAAAGGTGTGAAAGTCACGAGTCGTAGCATAATACATCACATTATACTGACCCGCCGGTCGTCCATTAGGATAATCTCCGTACGTATCTTCATTCTTCATAGACGAAGCCCAAAATACAACATAATCACCTGTATTCGGATCATAAAAAGCTTCTGGAGCCAAGTGTTGCCACCGTTTTCTGGAGCGACTTTCACCATGCGTTGCTCACTCCAATTCACTAGGTCATCTGACTCCCAAATCATTAAATAGTGACTGCCTGTTATTTGCGCTTGATCAAAGTTCGTGCTTTCTCCCATTTTTAAATCTGTTGCAAGCATATAAAACTTATCGCCTTCTGGAGATCGAATGATAAACGGATCACGTAGTCCTTCTTCACCCATCGTCGACTGTATAACAGATTGTCCATTGTTCAATGCCCTCCACATTAAAGGGTCTTCTGCAGTTGCAAAGGAGATTTCTTCCCCACCTTCATATTCACCAGTAAAATAGGAAAAGAAATAAGCATCATAGTCGACTTCACCAGGATCTTTTAAAACGTTCACTTCAAACTCTCGTTGTTCAAATACATCATCTAATGTAACAGTAGCCGTTAACGTAACAGCTACATCCTCACTTTGTCTAGTTACCCACCCTAATTGATGTAATTGCCCTTCAGCTTCTTCTGTTCCACGAATAATTGATGGGTGTGAAGACTCCCACGTAATCTTTGAACCGTGCTCACCCTCAGTCGGTAAATGAATATTTCCTTTCACTTGCTCATGATTGTAAATAGAAATGGCATTTGCATCAGATTCAACCTTATATGCATCTGACCACTCTTGAAGGACAATAACCGTAAACGTCTTTGTAACAGTTAACCCTTCATAGTGAAGAGTTGCTAATAAATCAATCATCGTGTCTCCATCTTCAACACTTGGACGAGTTACTACACCGCTGTGAGAAAGAACATCTGGATGACTAGATTCCCATTCAATCTTAACACCATGCTTACCTAGAGTAGGTAATGATAAATGACGAGTGACGTGATCTACATCCTCATCTTGCTCTGAAAGATATGGTATTAAATCTAGAGATTCGTAAGCATCTTGCAAAACAAGTTCATTAATTGCGGTTACTTGAGTCAACGTATTTGTATACATCTCTTCTATTTGCGCGTTAGATAGAGCTTCATCATACACACGAAAATCTCCAATCACCCCTTTAAAATAAGGATCATTTCCAAAAATAGATTTTCCGATAAAGCCCGAAAATGAAGCATTATCATCAATAATATTCGCTAATTGCTTGCCTTGTGCTGATCCGGACACGACTTCCTCCCCATTAACAAATAAACTTAATGTATCCTCAGAGCCTGAGAACACAACTGTAATAACTTCCCAGCTATTAGATCTTAGTCCTTCATTGCCTCTAATTAACGTTTCATTTCTCCATCCAGCCTCTGAAATACCAGTTGCTGCTACATTGCTATTTTCAATTCCATGCCTCGGTGTCGCAAAAAAGTAAGCGTTACCATTTTCGATATCATCTGAAACTTTTCCCAGCCCAAAGATCCAACGGTTTTGACCATCATTTTCCCAATTCACCAGTGCAGAAACCGTTACATCCTCTACTCCTTCAAGAAGATCCTCACCTTCAGGACTTTTAGGAATTTCAATATATCCACTATTGGAATTCGCTCCGCCTCCATTAAAAGAAACAAATCCCCCTTCTTCATTATGGAGAAATTGACCATTTTCAGGATTTTTAAATAAACCATCATATTGTTGTTCACTTCCAGATACATCGATTACTTTTATGTCCCCATCTTCTTCCACAAATGAAGACATATTATAATGTAGGATTAATGAATCTTCTTCTGCATGTACTAGAATTGGTGCTGGATTCATCATAGAAGGGAATAGCAATAGAACTATTAAACTAATAGACAACCACTTTTGCTTCATTATTCGATTCATGTTATTCCTCCTTTAAAATTCTTGATCAGATATACACCTAACCTTCTTCCGTACGATTACTCACACCCCCTTCAAAAACTAATGAGCTGAAACTGTCTCCTTCTTGTGGTCAGTCCTCATCACGATGATCCGCTGTAGAACAATGAATAAAAGCAGTAATAACCCAATCGCAATTCGCGTCCACCAAGCACTAAGTGACCCTTCAAAAACGATAAGTGATTGAATCGTCCCCAAAATAAGAACACCTACAACACTTCCGGCAACATATCCAACTCCACCGGTTAATAACGTTCCACCTATAACGACAGCAGCTATTGCATTTAATTCAAACCCATTAGCATGTAAGCCATAGCCTGATAACATATAAAAGGTGAACACAATTCCAGCTAATGAAGCTGTAAAGCCACTTAATGTATAAACCATAATTTTGGTTTTTCCAACCGGAAGCCCCATTAACATTGCAGACTGCTCACTTCCTCCAATGGCATATACATTCCGTCCAAACTTTGTATAGTGAGCAATGAAAATAGCCGCTGCAACAACAACCAAAGCAATAATGACACTATAAGAAAGGAAATAATTACCTACATAAATTCTTGTACTCGCCATGTATTTAAAGAAATCATGATCGATCGTAATTGTTTGCACACTTATAACAAAGCTTAGCCCTCTCGCTAAAAACATCCCTGCCAATGTCACGATAAAAGGCTGTAACTGAAAATAATGAATACAACAGCCCATTAAAAATCCCAACACCGGACCGACTAAAAGGGCTATAGGAATAACCAGCCAAACTGGCACCCCTTGAACAAGCAAACTAGCAATGACCATACTCGTCAAAGCAATCACCGATCCAACTGATAAATCAATTCCACCAGATAAGATAACAAAGGTCATACCGACCGCCACAATAATTAAAAAGGCATTATCAATAAATAAATTAAGGAACACTTGCGGCGAGGAAAAGTTCTCGTATCTCACTAAGCCAAATACATACATGAGTAAAAAAAGTCCAATAGTAATAAACACTGGAATAAGCCGTTTGTTTACGTGTAATAGATTCATGTTATCGTCACTTCCTTCCCCTTATTCTTCACTGTTTTTTTACGAGAGAACATACTTGATACCCTCTCTCTAAACTGTGGGGATTGAAGGAGACAAACGAGTAAGACGACTAAAGCTTTTACAACTAAAATAATATCGGCTGGAACCCCAATGGAGTAAATCGTCGTCGTTAAGCTTTGAATAATAAGGGCACCAATCACTGTCCCCATTAAATAGAACCTTCCTCCCATTAATGACGTACCACCGATTACTACTGCTAAAATCGCATCAAGCTCATACCATAAGCCTGCATTGTTTCCATCTGCACTCATGACATTCGAACTCAAAATTAACCCTGCAATTCCTGCACATAATCCACAAAACATGTAAACCATTAAGATGACATTTTTTGATTGGATCCCTGCTAAGCGGCTTGCAGTCGGATTTCCACCCACTGATTCAATAAATAATCCGATAGCTGTTTTTCGAGTCAAGTACATAGCAATGAATAGAACAAATAGAACGATGAAAATCGAGAAAGGTAACATAAATAAATACCCTCCTCCTATAAATGAATACGGAGAATAATATACAGTCGTAATCTGTCCATTCGTGATAAGTTGAGCAATTCCTCTCCCTGCTACCATTAGAATTAATGTTGCTACAATCGGTTGAATGCCAAGTCTGGAAATTAATAACCCATTCCAAAGACCCGTAACAATCGCCAACATCAGTGCAAACAATATAGCTAGAAAAAGAGGTGTTAAACTATCCGTTGATGCCCCAAAGCTACCTCCTACGACGGTTGCAGCAATAGCACCTGACATCGCAATAACTGAACCTACCCCTAAATCAATTCCTTTTGTAGCAATGACAAGCGTCATGCCAATTGAAATGAGGATTAATGGTGCGCCACGGTTTAAAATGTTAATTAAACTACCAGTCA
Organism: Halalkalibacter hemicellulosilyticusJCM 9152; assembly: GCF_000513115.1. GTDB lineage: Bacteria > Bacillota > Bacilli > Bacillales > Bacillaceae_D > Halalkalibacter > Halalkalibacter hemicellulosilyticus. The sequence continues at coordinate 70,342 of NZ_BAUU01000022.1, read as the reverse complement.
AATGCCCATTTCTCACTTCAATAACAAAAAAGCTTGGATTAATCACTAAATTCAAAAGTAAAATGAGGCCAAGCATTACAAGTGGCCAAAACAGCTTAGATTTCATCATCCACTTCCACCTGCCATTTCCTCCATAATATGTGATTGATCCAATTGCCCTTCATTGACCCATTCAGACACCTTTTCACGATCTCTCAACACAATGACTCGTCTGCTACATCTAATCACTTCTTCAAGTTCAGCAGAAATGAAAACAATTGATTTCCCTTCCTCACTAAGACGAATCATTAACTTTTCTATTTCAGCTTTCGCACCTACATCAATCCCTCTAGTAGGTTCGTCTAAAATCAGTAAATCTGGATTTGTTATTAGCCAGCGTGCTAATAAAACCTTCTGTTGATTACCACCACTTAAATTTTTGATCAATTGTTCTGGATTTCGAGGGTTAATGTTTAACAATTCGATATATTGATCAGCTAACTCGATTTGCTTCTTTTTTGGTATAAATGAAAACCAACCATAGACACCTTGTATCGCTAAAATTATATTTTCTCTAACAGTTAATTCAGGTATAATCCCTTCAGCTTTTCGATTTTCTGAACAAAAGGCAATGCGGTGTTTAATCGCTTGCTTAGGTGAGGACAAATCGACCTTTTGACCACGTACATACATTTCTCCATCATCTAATTTGTCTGCTCCAAATAATAATCGTGCTATTTCGGTTCGCCCCGAACCTAACAACCCTGCAAAACCGACGATTTCATTAGAATGTAACGTCAAATGAAATGGTTGAATACTCCCTTGTTTAGAGCCGTCCACTACTTTTAAGAAGACAGGATGCTCTTGTTCAATATGAGTCTGCGATTCTTTCTCAAGCTTAGCATCGAGCTGTTCTTTTTCTTTTCCGATCATCTTTGCCACTAATTTAAAACGTGGTAACTCATTTGTTAAATACTCTCCAATCAATTGACCATTTCTCAATACTGTCATTCGATCTGCTATTTCATAGATCTGATCTAAGAAATGACTAATAAAAATAATCGCCATGCCCTCTTGTCTAAGCTTTCTCATTACATTAAACAATTGCTGTACCTCATTTAAATCCAAACTCGATGTCGGCTCATCCAAAATAAGAACTTTACATGAAATATTAAGAGCTCGTGCAATTGCAACCATTTGTTGAATCGCAACGGAATATGATGATAGCTCTTTTGTCACATCAATCGTTAAGTCGAGGCGTTTCAATATTTGTTCAGATTTGACTTTCATTGTTTTCCAGTCAATTCTCCCACGCTTAAACAATTCACGTCCTATGAAAATATTTTCAACAACAGAGAGGTTAGGACATAAATTAACCTCTTGATACACCGTACTAATTCCTACTTCTTGAGAGTGAATCGGACTCGTCACATGCAACTCATTATCTTCAAGTGAAATGATTCCTTGATCGTACGTATATACACCTGTTAATACTTTAATTAACGTCGATTTTCCTGCACCATTTTCACCCATTAATGCATGTACCTCACCTGGAAATAACCGAAACGTGACATCCGATAGCGCTGTTACACCTGGAAATTCTTTTGTTATCCCTTCCATAGTTAAAATGGGTTTCTTACCACTCATACTATTCCACCTCCAAGCAACTTAATAAATATCATCATGTTATAAGCCACTCTCTTTCCTCATTGGGATCAAGTGGCTTATTTTTTTCTATTAATACGTTCTTGAATCAATTAGATCAGCAGCCTGATCCATTGTAAACATATCCTCTTCTACAGCTATTCTCTTCGGCAATTCTTCACCAGCAAAATGCGCTTCTATTAACTCGACAAGTTGTGGGCCAAACTGAGGATTACATTCAATGGTTACGTTCATCTTTCCAGCGACCATCGCTTCAAATGCACCCTTTACTGCATCAACGCCAATAACGATAATATCCTCAGCGGGTTTAAGACCATATTCTTCAATCGCTTGAATCGCTCCGATCGCCATATCATCATTATGAGCATATAAAACATCAATATTATCCCCATCTGAACGTAAGAAAGCTTCCATGACTTCTTTACCTTCTGTTCTAGTAAAGTTACCTGTTTGTGATTGTGTGATTGTCAATTGTGGATGATCAGCAATAATTTCTTCAAACCCTTCTTTTCGATCAATTGCCGGTGCTGAACCTACAGTTCCTTGTAATTCAACGATATTAATGTCACCTTCAACATCTGCTAGCTCGTCTACGAGCCACCTACCTGCTTTTCTACCTTCTTCAACAAAGTCTGATCCTAAGAACGTTACCCACATCGAGTCATCATCAATATCAACCGCACGGTCGACTAGGAATACAGGAATCTCAGCGTCCTTTGCTTCTTGTAATACGGTCTCAAACCCTGTCTCAACAACTGGTGAAAAAACAATCGCATCTACACCTTGTGAAATAAAGGAGCGTATCGCCATGATTTGATTTTGTTGTTGCTGCTGCGCATCTGAAAACTGTAATTCATGTCCTGCATCTGCAATGGCATCTTGAATCGACTGCGTATTCGCTGTCCTCCACTCACTTTCAGCACCAACTTGAGAGAATCCAATGACGAGAGAATCCGATTGCTCTGATTGATTGGCCTCTTCATCAACCTCCACTCCACTATCAACCCCATCTTCCACTTCCTGATCTACTTCAGAGGCATCACCACAAGCAACTAAAAAGCATACCCCTAACACGACCAATAGTAATACCCATTTTGTACGAACGACTTTTGCCATTGACCTTTCCCCCTTATCTTTCGCTAATAGCGACTTGAATTTATTAGCGTACGGCCATTATAAAACGCTTTCATTTGAAAGTTAATAAATGAATTTTTGATAAAATGTTAATTTATTTTGAATCTCATAGATCTTATTTCTTTTTTGTGTAATTTTTTTTAACCTTGTTGCACTTTTTTTTGATTGCACATATACATGTGCAATCCCATGATAAAATAAACGCTAAATAACACAGATCTTGTCTATAAAATGATTGAAGAACAACAAGAATAAAAGCGAATCCCCACCCTATTCGTCGAGATTAAGCTAGTTACAAAAAAAAGATTTCAATTTAATTACGAATGATATAAAATACACATTAAAGCGCTTACAAATTGACCTAATTAGATGTGGGTGGGAACTATTATGAGCATAAAGCATTTATTCGTTTCTAGTTTACGGACTAAGTTTCTTATTATGTTTGTTGTCTTAACCGTTATCCCGTTAGTATTTGTAGGTATGATCTCTTACCAAAAAGCGATGAATATTATTTCCGAAAATGCCATTTCAAAAGCTCAGCTAAAAGGTACACAGCTCAGTCAAGAAATTGATGGGATTTTTCAAAATATAATGAGGTTCACCGAAATTGGCAAACAAGAGAATACGATACGATTTTTGATGGAAGACTGGAATGAACATGATTACGAGGATGCCAAATCCATTTTGAATATGTTTACGACCTATCGTGAGATTATTCCAATGAGTCGCCATATTCTCGAAATTACGATCATCAACCAAAGTGGAAAAGCATTAAGTGAAAGTAAAGGATTACATGCCAATCAACTTTCTTCTACTATAAATGAAGAAATAGATGTGAATCGACATACTACAAAACCGATTATGGAGCTGACAGAATTTAATTCGGCTACAGTCATCTCTATTACTCAACCAATTATTTGGGATATTACTCATGAAACGATTGGATATATGAATATTATTGTCGATCACACCGTTATCCTTTCCCTCTTAGAAGAAGCTTCATTAGAGCAAAATGGTCCATTTTTTATTCAGTCAAATCATGAGAATTTTCCATTTACGATTTATCACCATGATTTGTATACCGAAATCCTACATATTGAAACCGATTTCATTAATGATTTGCATGAAGCAGAATCGGAGCAATCTGTACTCATCACGTCGCATGAATCGGATACGACAGGTTGGCACATTTTTGGTGTAGTTCCAGAAAAGGAATTATTAAAGGAAGCAAACAGCATTCGAAACTTAATTATGTTAACAGTTGTCAGTAGTATTATTTTCACGATTTCGCTCTACATTTTCATTACTTCGAGACTCATTAGACCGATCAGCCATTTAAAAGATAAAATTAAATTAGCTTCTAATGGAGATTTGACGGTGAAAGTAGAAAATCATAGCTATGATGAAATTTCAGAGCTTGGTCAATCATTCAATAGGATGATTGAAAAAATTAAAACACTTCTCGAAACGAGTATAAATAAAGAAAAACAACTAAAAATGGCCGAGCTACGAGCACTACAAGCTCAAATTAACCCTCATTTTCTCTACAATACACTAGATACAATTATTTGGATGGCTGAAGCTAAAAAAGAGAAAGATGTCATGACCATTACGAAAGCATTGTCTCATTTTTTCCGAATATCTTTAAATAAAGGGAAAGATTTAATCACAATTGAACAAGAGATAAGTCACGTAAAAAACTACTTAGTGATCCAAAAAATGAGATATCGCGATATTTTAGATATACAATTTACGATCAATAAAGAGATTGAGCCATTTATTATTCACAAGCTTACACTGCAACCATTAATTGAAAATGCTATCTACCATGGAATAAAAAACAAAAGAGGAAAAGGTTTTATCCATATCATAGGAGATTTCGACTCAAACAAGCACATCTGTTTTCGCATAACAGACAATGGTCTCGGTATCGAAGAAACAAAATTAGCCGAAATTAGAAGCTGTTTATTAGCAAATGAGCCCGTTCAAACTGCAAAAGGTGGCTATGGTATGTACAACGTTCAAGAGCGAATTCGACTCTATTATGGTGAGCCATATGGTATTGAGATTGATAGTGTATATGGCATGGGCACTACTATTCATTTAACCATTCCTATGGAGAGGTGAGATTTATGAAGAAAGTATTTTTAGTCGATGATGAGATTGAAGTGCGGGAAGGGATTAGACATTGTATGGATTGGTCGAATAATGGGTTTCTCTTTTGCGGAGATGCGCCCGATGGTGAAATGGCTCTTCCCTTAATTGAACAAGAGCAACCTGATATTGTCATAACTGATATTAAAATGCCCTTTATGGATGGACTTGAATTAAGTCGGATAATACGAGATAAGTTACCTTATACAAAAATTATTATTCTCAGTGGACATGATGAATTTGAATATGCACGAGAAGCTTTACGAATCCAAATTACCGAGTATTGTTTAAAACCATTAAATGCTACTGATTTATTAGACGTGCTACAAAAATTATCAAAACAGATAGACTTAGAAAAGAATGAAAGAGAAAAATTTAATGAACTACAAAATAAGGCAACTGAAAATGAACATTTAACTAAAAATCAATTCCTATTAGAACTATGTGAAGGTATGTATTCCACTACAAATGCTATTAAAGAAGCAGGCAAATTTAATATTCAACTTATTGCTAGTTATTACGCTGTTGTTATGATTGAAACCCAACAAGAATTGCACTCACTCATACATTCAAGTATTCGCTTTCAACGTAATGGTAAAGAGACTGTTTACATTTTAAAAGCCCACGCTAAACCAATCATTACAAAGCAAATACAACATATTCAAGAAACATTTAAAGCATCTTCACAAAATATATTTGGAATTGGATCAGTTAAAGATCGTATTCAAGACATTCCCATTTCTTATCAAGAAGCCTATGCGCAGGTGTATAACAACCGAAGCTTTTATGCACCTCTCCCAATAACGGGCATACAATCATTTTTTAACAGAAGTGAAATGAAGCAATTCCTATCATATGGACAGACCGAGGAAATCGAGCCATTATGTAGAGGACTCATAAAGGAACTAAATCGAAAAAGTGAGAGCCATTCATTTATTTATTATTACTTTCTAATGGAATTCACAGCAACTGTTACAGATTACTTGAAGAGTCTAAGCAACAACTCTAATGATCACATCGTTTCTTCAATCCAGCAAATTGAGCTTAATCAATCGATTCATGATTCTTCACAGCTAGCTAGTTATATGACAACTATTCTAACTGAAGTTATTCAACTACGGAATCAACTCAAAAGTAAAAATTACCCTCTTATTCAAAAAGCGAAAGCGTTTATGAGGGAGTATTATACCGATCCACAACTATCTCTGCAAAAAATTGCAGACGTTGTCAATGTTAGTCCAGCTTATTTTAGTCACATTTTTAGTCAAGAAGAAGGACAAACAATAAAGGAATACTTAACTTTTATCCGAATTGAAAGAGCAAAAGAGTTGCTCATTACGACAAATGAAAAAACATATGAAATCGCATTAAAAGTCGGTTATAGTGATTCCCATTATTTTTGTAATATGTTTAAGCGCATCACAACTATGACTACACGAGAATTTAAACGAAAAAGTTTAGTGAAGCTGAATGAAATAAGAAAACCTATCGTGAAGCCGTTACGAGTATTTGATTAAAACATAGCATGTTTTCTACGATTCTATGACAAAGGAGGTTGTCGTCAGTGAAACTACCTGTCATGATAATCTGTTCATTATTTCTTTTTAGTGCTAGCGCCTGTCATATCATCACAACAGATGAGCCTGAATTATTTCCTAACGACACGAATGTGCAGCTTGAAGAAAAAGATGCTATTACCTTTGCTATTATCTATCCTGTCGCTCACTCTTTCTTTGAAGCTGTAACCGTTAGTGCGAAGGAAACAGCAGAAGCAATGGGAGTCGAAGTCATTATACGTGCTCCCTCAACTGCTAATGTCGAATCTCAAATACAAATTATTGAGCACTTCATCCAGCAAGGAGTGGATGGAATTGCAGTCGGCCCTACCGATTCTGCCGCCCTAACCCCGTTCATTAATAAAGCAGTATTAGAAGGCATTCCTGTTATTTGTTTTGATACGGATGCACCTGAAAGTAAACGACTTTCCTATATTGGCACAGATAATCTAGCTGCTGGCGAGCATTTAGGTGAGGTTGTCGCTCGTTTACTTGATTATCATGGTGACCTTATTATAAGTACCGGATTATCAACGATGCTGAACCTCAATTCAAGAATAGAGGGTGTCAAAAATACACTTAAACAGTATCCTGAGATTAATATAGTAGAAATAAAGTCAAATGAAGGCATCCCATCGAAAACCATCACTAACATTGAACAAATGATCGAAGACTATCCAGACTTTGATGCATTAGTTGGAATTGATTCGCTTTCTGGTCCTGCTGCCGTAACAGTATGGAAAGCGAAAGGACTCCAAGATAAAATTGCTGTCACCTTCGATGATTTACCAATGATTATTGATGGTGTTCAAAACAATCAAATTAACAGTACCATTTCACAAAGTCAATTCGTATGGGGACAATTAATTGTGGAACGACTATATGAAAACTATTACGGCCATGAGATACCTGAATATGAAATGACTGAAACGCTTGAAGTTAATCTAGAAAACATCGATGACTATTTGAATCAATTAAATGGAAATTCTGATTTAGAGTACATACAATAAAGCACTTAGTTCAGCGTTTGGCTAAAACTAAGTGCTTATCGTTTACTTACATTAAGCTATTCCAATCGGCTCTTCATCTAAAACTCGAACAAACTCACCTTCATTGTATGGGTATCCTGGCTTGGTCACTTTTACATTTACAAGCTTGCCGATCAAATCATCAGATGCCGGAACCTTCACTTTAAGGTAATTATCAGTATAGCCAATGTACAAGCCACTGCCTCCATTTTCCTTATCACGTTCTTCAGGAATCATTTCAAGAACTTCCCCGTCAAATTGGGAAGCATACTCCTTTGCTAGTTGATTTGATAGCTCAATTAATCGATGGACTCGTTTATTTTTTATCTCTTCATCCACCTGATCATCCATTCGTGCTGCAGGAGTTCCCGTTCTCTTTGAATAAGGAAATACATGTAGTTCACTGAACTTGTGTTTAGCAATAAATTGATACGTTTCTTCAAATTCTTCCTCTGTTTCACCAGGAAAGCCGACAATAACATCTGAAGTGATCGCCACACCTGGCATGATTTCCTTTAAGCGTTTTAGTCTTTCAGCAAAGAATGCCATCGTATATTTCCGGCGCATCCGTTTTAATACTGTATCTGAACCTGATTGTAGTGGGATATGCAGGTGGCGAACAACCTTTTCTGATTGATCAATGACTCGAATCACTTCATCTGTTAATTGACTTGCCTCAATAGAAGAAATTCGAATTCGTTTTAATCCTTGTATTTGTTCTAGATCCTCCAATAATCGTGCCAAGCTATAATCCTTTAAATCCTCACCGTAACCACCAGTATGAATTCCCGTTAATACGATCTCCTTATAGCCTGCTTCCACGAGCTGAGTAGCTTGCTTCATAACATCTTCTGGATCACGCGAACGCATAAGCCCACGAGCCCACGGGATAATACAAAATGTACAGAAGTTATTGCATCCCTCCTGAATTTTTAACGAAGCACGAGTCCGATCTGTAAATGCCGGAACATCTAATTCCTCGTACACTCTGGACTTCATTATATTCCCTACACCATTGATTGGCTCACGTTTTTGCTTAAATTCTTCAATATAATCAAGCATTTTTACACGATCTTGTGTTCCAACGACAATATCAACTCCAGGTATCGCCATAATCTCAGCAGGAGATGTTTGTGCATAACAGCCCGTAACACAAATTACCGCATCCGGATTTTTACGAATCGCTCGTCTAATGACTTGTCGACTTTTCTTATCACCGGTATTCGTTACCGTACAGGTATTTATGACATACACATCTGACGTTGCTTCAAATTCAACCTTTTCATAACCTGCTTGCTGAAATAATTGCCATATCGCTTCAGTTTCATAATAATTCACTTTACAACCTAATGTATGAAAGGCAACAGTGGCCATGTTCTTCACCTCATTAATTCAAAATGATACGAAATAGCAGAAAGTGCATATATTGCTGCCGTTTCTGTTCTTAAAATACGTGGTCCAAAGCTACAAGGAACAGCCTCTTGTTCCTGAAGTTTCTCCACCTCTTCTTCCGATAATCCACCTTCTGGCCCTATAATAATAAGCAATCGTTGGCCGTATGTTAACCCTTGAAGTGTATCAGCAAAATAGGTATGATACTGTTCCTTCGCCACTTCTTCATAGGCAATGATCGTTCTATCATAATGCTGAACCATTTTCAGAAGCTCTGTAAATGATATAAAATCAGCAACATACGGAATTCTTTCGCGATAAGATTGCTCTGCTGCTTCTTTTGCAATCTTTTCAAGCCGCTCTCGTTTTTTAATGGCTTTCTTTTGATCCCATTTCACAATCGATCTTGAAGCAGCAAACGGTTGGAATATATGTGCCCCGAGCTCCGTTCCCTTCTGGATGATCCATTCTAGCTTATCCGCTTTTGGTAATGCTTGAGCAATTGTCACCGCAATGGGAAGTTCCGTGTTCGGTTGAATATCTTCGGCTATAACGGCTATAACTTGCTGATCTGATATGTCTTTAATTGTGCAACGAACCGTGCGAGATGCATTATTACTACACACAATTTCGTCACCTATAGACATCCGCATCACCTTAGTGATATGTTTAACATCTTCTCCAGTTATGCTTACCTCATGATCCTTCATTTGTTCAGGTAATACAAAATAGCGTTGCATTTCGTTTCCTCGCTTTATTAAGCTTTTGTCGCAACAAGTGCAACCCAATCTTCCATTTCGATGACTTCTTTGATGATAAATCCACCTTGTTCTAAAGATTTTTTCACATCATCTTTTTTCCTTTTTATAATTCCTGAAGTAATAAATGTTCCATTCTGCTTAAGAACCGCTGCCGCATCTTGAACAAATGTCATAATAACCTCAGCTAATATGTTAGCAATGACTAAATCATATTCGCCAGAGATTCCCTCTAATAAATCATTTTGCTCAACTCGAACGAGAGAAGTCACTTCATTTCTATCAATATTCTCTTTCGCGCTCTTCACAGCAACATAGTCTAGATCTAACGCTAAGACTTCTTTCGCCCCAAGCTTTGCCGCAGCGATACTTAACACTCCTGATCCCGTCCCTACATCAATGACGGCTGCAGGACTCGTTAAATACTTTTCTAATGCCTGTATACAAAGAACCGTTGTTGGATGTGTTCCAGTACCGAAAGCCATTCCTGGATCTAATTCTATAATCATTTCATTATCTGAAGCCTCATACTCTTCCCATGTAGGCTTAATTGTTAGTGAATGAGAGATGCGAATAGGTTTGTAATACTTCTTCCAAGCAGTTGCCCACTCTGTCTCATCCACTTCAATCAAATGAACCTTATTTTGCCCTAAATCGATATCATACTGAAGGAGTCCATTAACGGACTCCTTAATACCATCAATTGTATCAGTTAGAAAGCTATTTACAGGAAAGTACGCTTTAATCATTACCCCATCTTCAGGATAATCATCTGGAGAGAGTTGGTATATTTCTCCGAAACGATCGCCCCAATCTTTTACTAAATCACTAGGGTCTTCAATCACTACACCGCTTGCCCCAGCTTCATGTAAAATATGACAAACTGGCTCCACCGCTTCTTCACTCGTATGAATACTAAATTCTGACCATTTTAACATCCAACTCAACTCCTTAACATAAGCTGTATGAGCTTATTCCCCTTTAAATGCTCGCTTTACCTTCGCAAAAAAGCTATCATTTTGTTCATCTGGTTGACCACCGGACATTTGCGAAAACTCACGCAATAAATCTTTTTCCTTTTCAGTTAAGTTCTTAGGTGTCACTACACGAATTTTCACATGCTGATCACCTTGACCTCGCCCATGTACGTTAGGTACCCCTTTACTTCTTAGACGGAAATTCGTCCCTGTCTGTGTTCCAGCCGGGATTTTCAATTTCACTTTACCAGTTAAAGTCGGCACCTCAATTTCATCACCAAGTGCTACTTGGGCAAATGTTAACGGCATTTCACAGTAAATATCGTCACCTTCACGTTCAAAAAATTCATGTGTCTTCACATTAAATACGACAAATAAATCTCCTGGTGGTCCACCATTTGAACCAGCTTCCCCTTGACCTGATACTCGTAGTTGCTGGCCGTGATCAATTCCTGGAGGTACTTTAACGCTAATTTTCTTACGTTTTTTCACTTTACCTTGCCCACCACAAGTTGAGCATTTATGTTTAATTTGCTTACCCGTACCATTACAATAATGACAAACTCGACGGTTTACAACACGACCAAACGGTGTATTTTGTTCGACATTTAGCTGTCCCGATCCACCGCAATGCGAGCATGTATCAGGCTTAGTTCCTGGTTTTGCTCCAGATCCCGAACATGTTTGACACGTTTCTTCTCGCGGAATTTCTATTTCTGTTTCTTTCCCAAACACCGCTTCCTTAAACTCCAACGTCATCGTATATTGTAAATCAGCTCCTTGACGAGGTGCATTCGGATTACGACGTCCGCCGCCACCAAAGAACATATCGAATATATCGCCAAAGCCACCACCAAAATCTCCTCCACCACCAAATCCTTGATTTGGATCTGTATGACCAAATTGATCATAGTGCGACTTCTTCTGGGGGTCACTTAATGTATCATATGCCTCTTTTACTTCTTTAAACTTTGCCTCAGCATCCGCTTCTTTATTGACGTCTGGATGATATTTACGCGCAAGCTTACGATACGCCTTCTTCACCTCATCAACTGAAGCATTCTGATCAACACCAAGGACTTCATAGTAATCTCGTTTACTCATGTCATCCACTCCCGATTCTATTCCATAACGTTCATCTTACCACCTTACAAACACTTTTCGCAATAAGAAAAGTAACGAACTGTTCCTTACTCGATTTCTACATTTATCAAAAGCATAAGAAAAGCTACGCAGCAGTCTTTTCTTTATAGCGGAGTGTGGAGCCGTTACAATGGCTTTCAGCTTTTCTGTAAGTCGAGTTCTTTCAGAAAAACATGTAACGTTCGAAGCCGTCGCTCACCTATGAGTTGGCCAACAACCTCTATGCTTTCCCCACATTGCTTCCTCAAATTTTATCATTCTTATTCATTTAGAAAAACTCTTGCTACAAGACAAAACTATCCTTTTCACCTATCCTCTTAGAAAAAGTCAAAGTCAACTAAGTTGACTTTGACTTATGTGAAAGGTGATTATTTCTTTTCTTCGTCATTCACTTCTTCATAGTCAGCATCGACAACATTATCATCCGCTTGTTCAGCTTGACCTTCAGCACCTTGTGCTTGTTGAGCTTGTGCAGCAGCCTGCTCATACATCTTTGTTGTAAGAGCTGTTACTACCTCTTGTAGCTCATCTTTTGCCGTACGAATTTCTTCAATGTTATCAGCTTCAATTGCTGATTTCAGCTTATCTTTAGCTGCCTCTGCTTTCTCTTTTTCACCTTGATCAATGTTTTCCCCTAAATCTTTGATCGTCTTTTCTGTTTGGAAGACAAGCTGATCTGCTTCATTACGAAGTTCAACCTCTTCACGACGCTTCTTATCTTCTTCTGCGTTCGCTTCAGCATCCTTCACCATTTGATCAATTTCTTCATCTGATAATCCCGAAGAAGAAGTAATCGTAATTGATTGTTCTTTATTTGTACCTAGATCTTTTGCCTTAACATTTACAATCCCGTTTGCATCAATGTCAAACGACACTTCAATTTGAGGTACACCACGAGGTGCTGGTGGAATATCTGATAATTGGAAACGTCCAAGCGTTTTATTATTTGCTGCCATTTCACGTTCACCTTGCAGAACATGGATATCAACAGAAGGCTGGTTATCAGCTGCAGTTGAAAACACTTGTGATTTTGATGTTGGGATCGTTGTGTTTCGCTCAATCAGCTTCGTAAATACGCCACCCATTGTTTCAATTCCTAAAGAAAGAGGTGTAACATCTAGTAATACAACGTCCTTAACATCTCCAGTTAACACTCCAGCTTGAATAGCGGCACCGAGTGCAACTACTTCATCAGGATTTACCCCTTTGTGAGGGTCTTTCCCAGTTAGACTTTTAATAGCTTCTTGTACAGCAGGAATACGTGTTGAACCCCCAACTAATACAATTTTATCAATTTCACTTGCAGATAGACCTGCATCGGATAAGGCGCGACGAGTTGGCTCGAGTGTGCGTTCAACTAAATCAGCAGAAAGCTCTTCAAACTTAGCACGGCTCAAAGATAATTCTAGATGTTTAGGTCCCGTTGCATCTGCTGTAATAAATGGTAATGAAATTTGTGTTTGTGTGACACCAGATAAATCTTTTTTAGCTTTTTCTGCTGCATCCTTCAAACGTTGCATGGCCATTTTATCTTGAGAAAGATCAATACCGTTATCTTTTTTAAATTGCTCAACAAGATAGTCAATAATAACTTGGTCGAAGTCATCTCCACCAAGCTTGTTATCCCCAGATGTCGCCTTAACTTCGAAGAATCCATCTCCTAATTCAAGAATGGACACGTCAAACGTACCACCACCAAGGTCATAAACAAGAATCGTCTGATCATCTTCCTTATCAAGACCGTAAGCAAGCGCAGCCGCTGTTGGTTCGTTAACGATACGATCCACTTCTAAACCGGCAATTTTCCCTGCATCTTTTGTTGCTTGACGCTGTGAATCATTGAAATAAGCAGGTACAGTAATAACGGCCTTCGTTACTTTTTCACCTAAGTATTCTTCTGCATCGGATTTAAGCTTCTGTAAAATAATTGCAGAAATTTCTTGCGGAGAATACTCTTTTCCTTCAATGCTCTCCTTATGATCTGTACCCATATGACGCTTAATCGAAATAATCGTATTTGGGTTTGTGATCGCTTGGCGCTTTGCCACTTCCCCTACTTGGCGCTCCCCATCCTTAAATGCTACAACAGATGGTGTCGTACGGTTACCCTCTGGATTTGGGATTACAGTCGCTTCTCCACCTTCCATTACTGCCACACAAGAGTTCGTTGTACCTAAATCGATACCAATAATTTTACTCATTGTTATTGTTCCTCCATTCGTATACTAGATTTATTTCATTTTTAAGCATTAACCTTAACCATCGCTGGTCGTAGGACTCGGTCTTTTAACTTGTAACCCTTTTGCAATTCTTCCACAATTTGACCAGATTCAAACCCGTCTTCTTCCACTTGCATCACCGCTTGGTGAAGATGTGGGTCAAACGTTTGGCCTTCTGTTTCAATTACCGCCACACCTTCATTTTTTAATGTGTCTTGTAATTGACGATAGACCATTTCCATCCCTTGTAATAGAGACTTTGTTTCATCTGATTCAGGATTTACTAATAAAGCACGTTCGAAGTTATCTAATACAGGTAATAATGATTCGATAACGACTTGTGATCTATATTTAGCCGCTGCTTCTTTCTCTTCACGAGAACGGCGTCTGAAATTATCATAATCTGCTTGAGTACGTAATAGTCGATTATTTAATTCATTGATTTGTGCTTCAAATTGTTCTTCTTTCGACTCTACGACTTCAGCTTCTGCCTCCACTGCTTCATCGCTATCATGCTCTGCATCAGCAATTGGTTCTTGCTCAGCTTTTGTCTCCTCAACCGTTTGTGTTTCTTTTTCTGCCATCTCGTTCACCTCCTAAATAAAATACATGAATCTTATGTATATTGAAAGATGACATAGTGAAATGTCAAAAGACGTCTTTATTGCCTTTTGACATCCTTACTATGTTATCATTTCTCCAATTAACGATACAAGTTTGTTAATAGTTTTGTTAAATCTTTCGATAGTGTATCTACAACACCAATCACTCGTCGATATTCCATTCTAGTTGGACCTAATATTCCAATTGTGCCCATTTGCTTACCACCAATTGAATACGTTGCTGTAATCAAACTACAATGATCAAACGCCTCAAGTTGGTTTTCTTCACCTATTTTAACTTGTACACCGGTATGTGGTGTTTTTAAAATTTGCAACATAGTGGCATCTTCTTCAAGCATATTAAGAAGCATACGGATTTTTTCAACATCCTTGAATTCTGGTTGTGTTAGTAAATTCGTCTTACCACTATAGAATAGCTTTTCGTGTTTCTCCATTTCAAATGAAGCCATAAGTAAATTCATGACATGCTCATAATTTCGGACATGTAATCGTAACACATCTGCGACTTCATATTGAAGTTTCTTTCTGAGTTTGTACAACGGAACTCCCTTTAATCGTTCATTTAAGATATTAACCGTTCTTTCTAACTCAGCAGCTTCAATTCCATCAGGAATAGCGATGGTTTGACTTTCAACATGGCCTGTGTCGGTCACAACAATAACGGTTGCTGACCCTTTACTTAACGGAATGATCTGAATACTAGTCAATGAAGTCTCAAACATTTCAGGCCCTAGTACAACAGAAATATAACTTGTCATACTCGATAATACGCGAGCAGAATGTTGAATGACTTCCTCTAATTCCCGTATTCGTTCATCAAAACCAGAACGAATATCTAATCGCTCTGAGTTTGTTAAGTGATGAGGTAACAACAAATGATCCACATAAAACCGATAACCTTTCTGAGAAGGTATACGACCTGCGGAGCTGTGTGGTTTCTCTAAGAAACCTAATTCTTCTAAGTCTGCCATATCATTACGAATCGTAGCCGGGCTAAACGTAATATCTTCACGCTTAGAAATGCTTCTTGATCCAACAGGTTCAGCAGAACGGATATAATCGTCAACGATTGCATGTAGAATGAGCAATTGTCTCTCTGTTAACATCCCCTCACCACCTCTGTTAGCACTCAATCTGTTCGAGTGCTAAATCTAATGATAAATTACCAAATGGACTGTCATTTGTCAATAAAAACACTTAATTAATTGATTGTTCCTCAAGAATCGCAATAAATTGTTCGAATACTTCATTACCTAATAGTAATCCTTCGGCTGTCAGTTGAATACGATCTACAGATTCGATTAAAAGCCCTCGCGATTGTAGTGTATGAAGTTGTTTCGAAAAACAATCGTGTATAGACATACCAAATTTATCCCGAAATTCGTCTTTGCTTACACCTTCTAGCTTTCGTAAGCCTAAAAACATTTGTTCTTCAATTTGCTCCACTTTACTCACGTGATGGTTCGATACGATCGGTATTTTTCCTTGCTCAATTGCTCGTAAATATTTCGGTATTGGACCGTGATTTTGGTAACGTACTCCATTTAAATAACCGTGAGCACCTGCACCAAAACCAAAGTATTCTTCATTGTTCCAATAAACGAGATTATGCTGACTTTCAAAGCCTTTCTTAGCAAAATTACTGATTTCGTATTGTGCTAGCTGCGCTTTCGCCGTCAATGCACGTAAATCTTTGTACATTTCCACCTCATCCTCTTCTGGAGGAAGTGTTAGTTTGCCTTGACGCTTCCTATTAAAAAAAATCGTCTTCTCCTCTACCTTTAACGAATAGGCTGAAATATGTTCAATCTCTAGCGCTAAAGCTTCTTTTAATGTCTGACGAAAATGCTCTGGTTCTTGTTTCGGTAAACCGAACATTAGATCTAGAGAAATATTCTGAAACCCTAAAGCTCTTGCACGCTCAACTGCATCGTGCACACTACTCCGATTATGAGTTCGCCCAATTTCCTTCAATAACTTTTCATCGAAGGTTTGAACACCCATACTTAGACGGTTTACGCCGAAATCCTTTAAGACCAATAGCTTTTCATCATCAATACTGTCAGGATTCACTTCAATTGTAAATTCTCGTAAACGATCCAAGTGCATCACTTGCTGTATACCTTTTAAAAGTCGTTCTAATTGCTCTGCAGACAAAGCCGTTGGTGTTCCCCCGCCAATAAAGATTGTTTCCAGCGAATAAGAATATACGTCAGAGCGCCTTACTTCAGTTAATAGAGCTTCAATATATTCATCCACTGGCTGGTTTTTCAAATAGACTTTGTTAAAGTCACAATAATAACAAATATGCTCACAAAAAGGGATATGAATATATGCTGCTTTTACCACCAGACCCCTCCTTTCATTCATGTTGAAGAACATTGAAAAATTAAAAGCAAACCTTTTCAAGATGATGGGGGTGTCCCAGTGGAACACCCCCATTTGATTTAATCACCCATTGATAGAATAGCCATAAATGCTTTCACTAACAAAATTGTATCTCCATTTGTATTCTAAAGTATCTAATCGAATCTAGCAACTAAATGATCTGTTATTTTATAAGGTTAAAATACTTCTCTTGTATGAATTGTAAAATATTCTACTCAGCACTTTTTTCCATATAAGTTCAATCCTTTTCAAATCGATACATAATATGTAAATTATAGGCAAAAATATATTTATTCGTAAAAAATCAGGAGGGTAATAAAGTGAGTGAGCACATAAGGTTAACTGCGACAGAAATTGGTTCTCTTTGGTCTAGTTATATGACCGAAAGCGCAAGTATTCCCATGTTAAAGTACTTTTTAGCTAAAGTAGAAGATTCAGAAATTAAATCAATCATTAAATTAACATTAACTACCTCACAGAATCATTTAATGGAATTAGAAACTATTTTTAAGCGTGAAGACTTTCCAATTCCAATTGGCTTCTCGTTAGAAGATGTAAATTTGAATGCACCTCGATTATTTTCTGATACATACTTTCTCTATTTCATTAGGAGCTTAAGCAAAGCTGGAATTGCATCAAATGGAGCTGCCATCTCCGCGGCTGCACGAGAAGATATCAGAAAGCTATATAACAAATATTTAACCGATGCTGTAGCAATAGAAGATGCCACAAAACAATTATTACTAAATAAAGGTATATTTGTTCGTCCCCCACATTTGCCTACTCCGAAGGAACCTGAATTAATTAAAAACGAGAACTTCCTAAAGGGATGGCTTGGAGAAAGAAGACCGTTAACAGCAGAAGAAATTACACACATATATATGAATTACACGAATAACATACATGGTAAATCTTTATTACTTGGATTCGCGCAAACATCTCAAATAGAAAAAGTGAGAAAGCACTTCTTAAGGGGAGTAGAATTATCGAAAAGCATTTTAAGTGCGCTACAAACTCTTTTAGAAGAAAGTAATTTACCTGCACCTATGACATGGGATGCTGAAGTGACAGATGTTACAGTTCCTGTTTTTTCGGATAAACTTATGATGTTTCAAACAAATACGATAACAGCTATCTCCTTAGCTAATATAGGCGGGTCTATCGCTTTAAGTTTCCGTAGGGATATTGCTGCAAAATATTCAAAGCAACTAGCCAATGTCGGCCTTTATGCCGAAGATGGTGCAGAGCTAATGATTCATAATGGTTGGTTAGAGCTTCCACCTATCTCTGCTAATCGAAAGAATTTAATCAAATAAAATGTTGAACATAATAGCATTCAAAAAGTATACTCGACTTCTCAGAGTATCACCTTAAGTTATCTGATCACAAAACCATAAAAACTGCACTCCAATGTTAGGTTAGTCCTACATATTGGAGTGCAGTTAAATTTGAAATCTATGCGTTTCGTTTGGAGATTGACACACTATTCATTCGATAGAAATACGAATCACTCTATTAGTTTCTTCTAATCCTTTAATCATCCATACGCAAAACAGCCATAAAGGCTTCCTGCGGTACTTCGACATTTCCTACTGATTTCATCCGCTTCTTACCTTCTTTTTGCTTTTCAAGTAGCTTACGTTTACGAGAAATATCGCCACCGTAACATTTTGCCAACACGTTCTTACGAATCGCTTTAATTGTTGACCTGGCAATAATTTTCGTTCCAATACTTGCTTGCACCGGAACTTCAAATTGTTGACGAGGGATTAATTCCTTTAGTTTTTCAACGATCGCCTTTCCACGTTCAAATGCAAAATCCCGGTGAACAATAACAGAAAGAGCATCAACCTTCTCACCATTAAGTAAAATATCCATCTTAACGAGCTTCGAAGGTTTATATCCAATTAATTCATAGTCAAAAGACGCATACCCTTTCGTACTTGATTTCAATTGATCAAAGAAATCATAGACGATTTCCGATAATGGAATCTCATACACAATTTGCACGCGTATATCATCTAAATACTGCATATCAATGAAGATACCGCGCTTTCCTTGACAAAGCTCCATAATCGCACCAACAAATTCATTTGGCACCATAATTTTTGCTTTCACATACGGCTCCTCCACTTGATCAATCTTTTGTGTGTCGGGCATATTGGAAGGGTTATCGATCGTTACCTCTTCCCCACTTGTCGTCAATACTTTATAAACAACACTTGGTGCGGTTGTAATTAACGTAATCCCAAATTCACGTTCAATACGCTCTTGTATAATTTCCATATGGAGAAGCCCTAAAAAGCCACAACGGAAACCAAAACCTAATGCTTGTGATGTCTCAGGCTCATATTGTAACGAAGCATCATTTAATTCTAAACGCTCCAACGCTTCTCGTAAATCATTGTAATCATTTGTATCAACTGGATACAGCCCACAATAAACCATCGGGTTCATACGTCGATATCCTGGTAATGGCCCATCTGCAGGTCTCATTGCGTCAGTAATCGTATCCCCTACACGTGTATCACTCACATTTTTAATGGACGCCGTTAAAAACCCAACATCTCCAACCGTTAATTCGTCACGTTTCTCAGCCTTTGGAGTGAAGACTCCAATTTCTTGAACTTCAAACTCCTTACCAGTTGCCATCATTTTAATCTTCTGACCCGGCTTAACCGTTCCCTCAACAATTCGTATATAAGCAATTACACCCCGATACGAGTCATACAATGAATCGAAAATCAACGCTTGCAATGGTGCTTGTGGATTACCTTGAGGTGCTGGAACTAGCTCCACAACTTGCTCTAATATTTCCTCAATTCCTATTCCATTTTTCGCTGATGCCAATACAGCTCCTGATGCATCTAATCCAATCACATCTTCAACCTCTTGTTTCACTCGATCAGGCTCAGCACTCGGCAAGTCAATTTTATTTATGACCGGCAGGATTTCCAAATCATTGTCAAGCGCCAAATAGACATTCGCTAACGTTTGCGCTTCAATTCCTTGAGCCGCATCAACGATAAGCAACGCCCCCTCACAGGCCGCTAAACTACGTGACACTTCATATGTAAAATCGACATGTCCAGGCGTATCAATTAAATGAAAGATGTATTCTTCCCCATCTTGAGCCTTATACGTTAACTGAACAGCATTTAACTTAATTGTAATCCCTCGTTCACGTTCTAAATCCATTGCATCTAGCGTTTGATCTTTCATTTCACGGTCAGTCAATGCACCCGTCTGCTCCAAAATTCGGTCTGCAAGTGTTGATTTCCCGTGGTCAATGTGCGCGATAATGGAAAAGTTCCTTATCCTTGATTGTCGCGCTAACCGCTGTTCATTATTCATCACATGATCACTCCTACAAAATCGTACAGAACACTACACTGTATTATACCTTTCACCCACTTATCTATCAACTAAGAATAAAAGCTACTTAAGAAAGTAGGTTGAAGGAGGTTGAAAACTTTTTTCCTTTTTCGGTGTTCTTTAATCAATGTGCCAAACCGTTACCTATTTTGAAAAACCTGATACGAGTCGGTTTCTCGTATCAGGCGAGCAATGAGTAAAGCCACTACTAATCCAATTAAAGGTATTAAACATGGATTTGTACCTTTTCAATAGCATCAATATCAAACAAGGTGGAAACTATTTACATTCGCAATCATTATACTTTCTCATCCTTTTAATTTGAAGCCTCATTACCGTTCAAATAATAAATCGTAGAAACCATTCTTGAAAGACAAGCTCGACTCAATTTATTTAAACCAGTTGCTATCCCTTCTCCTAGATCTGAGAAAAAATTAAACCGCCCTATCTCTTCCACCTTTTCTCCTTTATCCACTATCTCTTCATAGCTTTCATTTTGAAGCTTCGTTTCGATTTGATTCATCTCAAGCGGGATAGGCTTATCTATTCCAAGTTCTTCACTTACAAGCTGAACACCAAGCAATATTCCAAATAAAAGGAACAAACTGACAACAGCGATTGATAATAGAGCTCGTTTCATTTTGATCCTCCTATCCATCTACGGCATGATGATCCCAATAAAATTCAGCAAATACTTCCGCTACAGCCTCTGCAGCACGATATGTTTCTTCTAATGTGTTTTCTACTCCTCCGAATTCGATTAATACCGAATTACTTGATAAATCCTGGTTAAATCGTCCATTCGTATAAGGACCATCTTTTAATATAACACCACGGCTTAATCCTGGGTAATGCTCTTCCAATTCATTATGGAGTGATTTTGCAAGCTGATAATTCTCTTCATAGTTTTCATGATTTCCACCAATAACGAATACTGTTCGTGCAAATTCTTCGTTATTAATCGTTACGGTCGTGCGATCCCTTGGAAGAGAGTCACGATGGATATCAAAGAAATATTGCAGATCACTATTTTCCTGCATAGCTTCTTCAACAAAATTTCTTGAAGCATCATACGATTGTGGATAATTCCAACCTTTCTCTCGCAAATTCTCCTGGATATCCCGTTCCTCTACCTCTGTTCCTATCCCACGCTTTTCTAATTCCTGAGATAACTTCTCTCCCACTAGTGTAATATTCACTTTATTGTGAAATGCTTCATTTGGTTCATTTGTTTCTAATTCAGGTAAGAACGATTCCGTATTATGAGAATGAATAATGTGAACAACCTTGCGTCCATCCGTTGATTCTTCTATCTCTTCACGCTCTCGCTCTAATTGTTCAAGACGTTCTAAGCTTTCCTGTGTCGCCTCACGCTCTGCTAAGATGACATCCATCGGCGGGGCTGATTCCACAGGTATATTCGTATAATCCGTTCCTTCCCCAGCTATTAAGATACTACCATCAAATAAAGCAAACCCAGGTAGCTCCCTTCCGAGTAAACTTCTAGGATCATTTGGAGTAATGCTTGTAGCGATTTCAAACAACACAGAGCTAATACTAGGGGGCTCGCTATCATCTGGCAAAACGGAATGAAAATGATGATTTTCCATTCCTAATAAGTACAGAAAATGCTCCCCTTTAATCGTTGATGACCATTCATGAATTTGATTCGAGGCTAGTCCATGTCCTGGTTCAAACGAAGTAAGAATACCAGTGAAAATAAATAATCCCATTATCCCAATAATAAATAATGAAAATAGCTTCTTTATGCTTGTCCGGTTTACACCGACACCAAACCTTAACTGTCTTTTCTTTCTCATCGTCTCATCTCCTATCAGTTAGCTACATTGAAAACAACATCAATACGTTAAGTAAAAGAAACGACCTCATTCCACCATATGAATGTGAGTGAAAAAAAGAACTAAGAAAATAGCAAAGTTATATTTAAGTTGATTTTGTAGTTCATCAAAAAAAGCTACGAAGAAGGTAGGAGCAACCTTCTTCGTAGCCTATCATTCACCATATTTAACTAAGTAACATTAATGAGTAAAGCTACCGACATTTTGCTGATTAATATGTTCATGTAGAGCAGCGTTTAACCCTTGAGCAATCACATTAGCCATATCATCAATAAACACATCCACTTCCTTTGGCGTCACCATCAAATTATGACCAAGCGGGGATAAGACCTCTTGAATAAGCTGCCGCTTCTCCTGCTCTGGCAATGTACCGATCATTCCCAAGATCGTTTCACGCTTCTTCTCATCTGGTAAGTCTTCCTCTGTCAATGTACGGCGCTCTCCAAATGTCATACCAGCTGGAGCAAGTGACCTTGACGGCTGATTGCCTTCTCGAATTTCTCGTCCGAAATGCTTCAGAACATAATCAATCGTATCACTCGTAATTGAAACCGCATCGACAACCGTTGGAATTCCAATAGCAATGACAGGGATTCCAAGTATATCTTTACTAATTTCTTTACGTTTATTTCCTACCCCACTGCCTGGGTGAATGCCGGTATCACTTATTTGAATCGTTGAGTTGACTCTCGTAATAGAACGAGAGGCTAAGGCGTCAATGGCAATGACAAAATCAGGCTTCGTTTTTTCAATTACTCCAAAGATAACATCGCTCGTTTCTATTCCAGTTAACCCCATGACCCCAGGAGATATTGCACTAACAGGACGGAAACCATCCTCTACTTGCTCAGGAGCTAATTCAAATAAATGTCTTGTAACAAGCAAGTTCTCCACAGCGATAGGACCAAGTGCATCTGGTGTTACATTCCAATTACCAAGTCCGACAATGAGACAAGTATCATTTGGCCCGATTCCGATCTCTTTCATGAATGCACTAAACTGATTTGCAAACACTCGCTCCATCTTCTCTTGAATATCGGTATCTTTTTTACGAATCCCTAGAGATTCAAATGTTAAATAATGTCCTGGTTTCTTCCCTAATCGATCTGCACCCTTTTCATCAATCGTAACTCGAGTAATAGTGACATCATCAATAGTTTCTTCTTCAATCTGTACACCTGTGACATCGACACTTTGTTCATTGTTTTCTTGTTCCTCAACAGCAATTTGGTGAGCCTCAACAGCTAAATCTGTACGAATTTGGAAACGGCTTAAATCTAACTCTTCCGTCACAATGATCACTCCTTAATAGCAAGCAAAAATTTTTCTATGATCATAGCGTGTGCTAAGCAGACAGTTTTCATTCTCCTATTGCATTTAAGCGCCGTTTTTGGTAAAATCCTTCTTGTTGTAGAATCGCCTGAATACAAGGTTTCGAACCGTTCATGATAGGTGATGACTCAGGAGGTGAAATAAATGCCAAATATTAAATCAGCCATTAAGCGTGTAAAAACAAACGACAAGCGTCGTGCTCAAAACATCGCTGTTAAATCAGCTCTTCGTACTTCAATCAAAACATTTGAAGCAAAAGTAGAAGCTGGCGAAAAGGAAGCAGCTACAGTAGCTTTCAAAGATGCTGTAAAGCGCCTTGATAAAGCAGCTAGTAAAGGACTTATCCATAAAAATGCCGCTTCTCGCCAAAAGTCTCGCTTATCTAAGCGTCTAAACGGACTTTCTGCCTAACTAGAAGCAATAAAAAAGCCGGCTTTCTGCCGGTTTTTTTATGTTCTCTATCCATCTTCAGAAAATTTCATTAATAATAATTCAACAGCGAGTACCTTATCCATTTTTCCTGTTTTAATCGCATAATCAACATCTGCTATCGCTTCAAGCATTTGTAGTAAAAAACCCTCTGTAAAACGTCTTATTTGCTTACTTGCTAACTTAACAACATACGGATGAAGCTTTAGTTGCGATGCAATCTCACCTTGTGAAAAAGATTTTTTTAACATTTCTTTCACTTGATAATAAATACGAATTTGCCGCGCGATCAAGGCAAGAATCTTGAGTGGTTCCTCTTTCAATTTTAATAAATCATGATAAATGATTAATGCACGATCCACTCTCCTTGTCACTGCATACTCAATTAGAGCAAAGACATCCTGCTCAAGTGAGCGTGCAACTAATAAGTCTACAACCCCCTCCGTTATCTCCCCTTGTTCACCAACATATAAGGTGAGCTTTTCTATTTCTGACGAAAGCTGGAGTAGCTGAATACCTACTCGCTCGACTAACCTTTCCTTCGCTTGTCCAACAAATGAAACTCCTTTTGCTTTAACTTGTTCCTCTAGCCATTGTTCTGTCATTTTCAAATCAAATGGAGAACAATCGACGACGGTTTGCTTTTTCAAACGCTTTGTTAGTTTTTTGCGTTCATCTAGTTTTTCATAAGGTGCACAAATAATAAGAACTGTTTCAGGTACAGGATTTTCCAAGTATTGCTCAAGCACCTTTAAATTATGATCAAGCTTTGTATCTTGTTTAGCACTTGTTACAAAAAGACAATCTTTTGCGATGACCACCTTATTCCCACCGAAAAAAGGCACTGTTTCTGCCTCCTCAATCACAAGGTCAATTAACGTCTCCTGAACATTATATGTAATCACATTAGGATCGTCCGATGAGCCAACCTGTTGTCGAATGATAGCTTGTATAATATCTTCCATTAGAAATGATTGCAGGCCATACATGAAATATACGGGAGCAATCTTTCCCTTTTCCACTTCTTTTTTTATTGTTAAATAAGACACCATTCATTCCCCATTTTGCATGCATAGTTTTTCATCTATTGGAAAAGCTACGCATGGAATCATCTACTTGTGTCTTTAGCTTAGACAATTCATGAAAAAATGACAAGTATAAGTTTTGCAAAGGAGGCTTAAGCTCGTATTAGCCAAGCCCCCATTTATAATAAACGCCATGAACTGTGACCCCGGGTAATCACACTCACAACGATAAATCGCCCCTGCACTAGTTATAGTATCCTATGCGATTTAAAACTATAGGTGACAACTCTTTACAGTTGTTTCAATTCGCCGACGATACGAAAGAAGCAAAGAAATTTCCCTTCATCTCACTTAAAAATGTGAACGATTTCTTGAACAATTCATTGAATCAACTCCTTTTAATTGAATCGGTCTAGCTTTTTTTTTACGCATCACTTATACTTATGAGGGAAAAGGAGGGGTGCCAGATGAATCAATTTGAAAAAGAAGTTCAAAGTAAACGAAATGATGCAATTGACTCTGGTGTTGCCTTTGTTGTATCTTTTGGTTTTTTTGCCACACTTTTTATCATCGCATCAATTGTTGATATTTTCTCTGGTTTCTAAAATCAAAAGTAGGCAATGTAAAGAGAGGCTCATCTATCGCTTTTATGCATAGGTGGGCTTTTCCTATTGCATCATTGCCCTAGTAATAGATACCTTCCCATTATGAATAGTCAATCGAACAGCTCCATCTTGATCACTACGCCAAATGAACGCACCATGATTCGCCAATCGTTCAATGACCTCTTCATGAGGATGATCATAGCGATTTGAGCGCCCTACTGGAATAAATGCTGCATATGGATCCAATTGCTCTAAAAACGGAGCAGTCGTCGAAGTACGACTACCATGATGACCTACTTTAAGTACATCAACCTGCAAATCAGGATAGCGTTGCAATAGCATACGCTCTCCACTTTCTTCTAGATCACCTGTAAATAGAAACGTCATTCCTTCCAATTCAACATACAATACTATTGAACGATCATTTAGCTCCTGTTCCTGTCCAACTGGCGCTAATATATAAAATGTCACGCCATCCTTCTCAAAGCTCATACCATCCTTAACAAAATGAATAACGGTACCGTGCTGAGCTAATGTCGTTAAGACTTTCTTCTCAAGCTCTCCTTCTACTTCACCAAAGCTGTATAACACTTTATCTATTTGAATCATATTAACTACTGCTTCTACTCCACCAATATGATCAGCATGACCATGAGTCAGAATTAAACCGTCTAATCGACCAATCCCTCTTTGCTTCAATTCAGGTACAACAATATCTTTCCCTACATCAAATGGGGCTCGACGTTCACGCCATTGTTCATTAACAAAGGTAAGCTGACCTCCCGTATCAATTAAATACACGCCTCGACGAAAGGGCAGCTCAATTAAAAAACTGTCTCCTTGCCCAACATCAATCATCGTTACATGTGCACGATAGTCCACATACGGCTTTCCTATTTGAATCACTAGCACAACTAGTAGTAAAATACTTGGCCATTTCCACCAATGTTTACTTCGCCTTTCAAAGCAAAGCAGCGAAAAGAAAATGACCACATACATAAACACAACCATCCACTCTGAAGGCTCACCAACAACGATAGTTGCAAATGTCTTGTTAGATAGCATCGTTAAAATATGATGACTAAGCGGAACCATCCATTCTAATACATAAAATGCAGCATTAAAAGTAATGGGGAGAAAGAGCGAAATAATAAATCCAATAAACGATAAAGGCAAAAAGACGAATGTAATGAGTGGAATAAAAAACAAATTCATAGGTAAGCTAAGCCACGCAATTTCATACACATGACATAACAAAATAGGAAGAGAAAGTAGTTGTGAAATCATTGTTACAGCTATGAGTTGACTCCAATAAGAGGTATAGCTACGAATCGTTTTAGCTGATAAAAGCAAACCATAGGAAACAAGAAAAGAAAGCTGAAAACCAAGCTGAAATAAGGAATAAGGTGAGAGAAATAAATAAAGGAGATATATAGCTGTAACGCCGATAAGTGGGGGAATTTTTTGCTTTAGACGTAGACAAAGCAGCACGACAATCGTCATAAAACTTGCACGTATTACTGAAGGAGCTGCACCAGCAATCACGATATAAACAGGTAAAAAAACAATTAAGCATTCAAGTGCTCGTTCACGTGTTATTCCAAATCGGATCATAAGGTAAAAGCTAGCAGCAACGACTAACCCTACATGCATACCCGAAACAGCCAATAAATGAATGACGCCTAGTCGTTGATATGCCTCTAACACAGATTCATCCATTAATGTGCGATCTCCAAATACGAGGGCATGTACGACACTCGCTACTTCAGGGCTTAGATTCTGCTCCAATTTCTCCATGTGATGCCAACGCCAGCGTTGTAGCCTCTCGGATATAGAATAAGTTGAAGGCTGTATACAATGAAGATGAACAGCTTGTAATACCCAATACATATTATGTTCTTTCAAATATCTCGGATAGTTAAACTGAGCAAAATTGGTAGGGGGATTAGGTGTTGTTAACGCCCCACTGATTTGACAGATATCACCAGGCCCATACGTTAATGCGTATTCCTTCTCTTCTTCCGTTAAAAAAAAGAGCCGAACCTCAACCAGTTCACCTTCAAGCGTTCGAAGGCGAAATGCCATTCGATCACCGTCTATTTGGGGAATTTGAATGATCGTTCCTTCTAACTCTTGTTCTTCCCCATTAAATACAGACGTATCGTCTTTGACATAAAAACCAATACATACAAATAACAAAAAAGGTAAAAATAGTATAAATAATAATGGTCGAAACGAGTGTTTTTTGGAAAGGAGTAATACGAGAATAGGAAGGAAAAGAAGATACAGCAGTATGCTTGGACCTCGTAACGAAATAATAAGTCCAAGCGTTGCCATATAAGGAATAAGAGGTAAGTATCGAAGCATTTGACTACCCCTTAATAGGAGCTTGTGTATATAGCGTGTTTGCCTCATCGCGTAATCGAAGTAATTCTTCTTGTTCAATACCCGCACCTTCAAGCTTTTCCAATAGCTCAGCAGTAAACTTAAGCTTGTCCAAATGATACTGATCCACACTGAGCATTTCTAGTTCAACTTGCTTCACTTCAACACCAGCCTCTTTAAACATCTCTTCTGCATAAGGGTGGTTTTTATAATCGGTTGCATAGTATATTTTTTTAATACCTGCTTGAATAATAGCCTTCGAACAATGAACACACGGGAAATGAGTAACATAGATTTCAGCACCCTCTGTTCCAACACCAAACTTTGCACATTGTAGCAGTGCGTTGACCTCTGCATGAATGGTCCGTATACAATGATTTTCTACAACGTAACAGCCATCATCTATGCAATGAGCTCCACCTGATACCGAGCCATTATAGCCACCTGCGATGATTCGTTTATCCCGAACAATAGTTGCCCCAACCATTAGACGCGTACATGTACTTCTCAAAGCTAATAAATGACTTTGAGCCATAAAATATTGATCCCATGAAATTCTCTCCATATAAGCACACCTCTTCTCTTTACTTACGTTAGTGTAGAAAAATTATTAAAAAACGTCAACTAAGACAAACGCGACAGCGACTTTTCTTATTAGCGTTGTAACGTGCGAAGAAAATGCTCTTCATTGAATATCCCGCTAGCATCTTCAATTCTTCTCTTATTTCTTCGTCGGATTTTATAAATTTTTACCTATTAAGAAAAGCGCGTTAGTGTATTATCGAAAATCAATCTCTCCTTCTAAACGCTCAACAGATTTCTCGCCAATACCAGAAACGCTTTGTAATTCTTCTACTGAACGAAATGGTCCATTCTCTTCTCGATAAGCAATAATAGCTGCTGCTTTTTGTGGGCCAATTCCTGGTAACGTTTCTAACTCCTTTTCATCTGCTGTATTAATAAAAACTTTCCCTGTTTCTAGACCATTTGCCTGTTGAATATTAACCGGATCCCACAATTCATCAAAAGCTGGGACATAAATGACCATTTCATCTTCTACTACTTGAGCGAAATTCAACTGTCGTTCATCAGCTTCCTTTGTTAGCCCACCCGCTAGCTCAATCACTTCGTATACCCGACTTCCAAGTGGCAATGAATAAACATTGGGACGTTGAACTTCACCTTTAATATCAACCATAATCAACTCATTTAACGGCTCTGTTATAGCCTCATCTTCTATTTCTCCCGCATAATCCAATGAAGCTTGTCCCCAATCAATGTCAACTGTTTCATTTTCCAGAGGATTCGTATATAAGTAAATCAACACAACTGACAATAAAACAACAATTCCTACACCAACATGTCTCCTATAACGTTGAAT
This sequence comes from Halalkalibacter hemicellulosilyticusJCM 9152, assembly GCF_000513115.1. GTDB lineage: Bacteria > Bacillota > Bacilli > Bacillales > Bacillaceae_D > Halalkalibacter > Halalkalibacter hemicellulosilyticus. Next base: position 40,935 of record NZ_BAUU01000022.1, on the reverse strand, counting down.
CTTCTTGATCATTTAGCTCACTTCCTTTATTCTGTTATACAGACATTTCTTTTTTTGAAACGAGGAGATTATACTATGGCCGTACATTTACAAATTGCAGAACAAGTGAAAAAGCATCGCCAAGCACAGAAAGAGTTTTTAAAACTAGACGCAGAAAGAGAACACGCCATTGAAGAAGCACTTTCGCTTGCAAAAGCAGGACAACATTTTGAGACAAATGAAATAAACCGAATTACGACAGAAATGAATTCCATTGCTTCAGCCTTCCAATTTCCAATGCGAAAACAAGTAACAGAGCAAATGGTGAAAGAATACATTTTACGGTAAGGATTGATATTCTTTCCGCATAGTTTCAAACGTGCATTCATATAGTTCATTATAATAAGTATGTGAATTTTGAATGGCGGGAGGAATGTACGATGAAAATCGGAGTTATCGGAACAGGGAGTATGGGCACAATCTTATTAGAATCCTTTATCGATGCTCATGTATATAGGGATCATGACTTTATGATGACAAACCGTTCAATTGAAAAAGCCTATGAGTTGTCAGAAAAGCTTCCAATGATTGAGGTCGTAGAATCGAGCACAAACTTAGTGCAGCATTGCGACCTTATCTTTGTTTGTGTAAAGCCGCTTCAATTTCCTAATCTCTTACGTGACCTAAAGGATCATTTAAACTCAGATCAAATACTTATTTCAATTACAAGTCCTATTACGGTTTCACAATTAGAGGAAATGATTCCGAGCAAAGTTGCTCGAGCAATTCCAAGTATCTTAAACCGAGCAATGACAGGTCCGTCTTTATTAAGCTTTGGTGAACGGTGCAAGGAAGCTGACAGAGCCTTTATTTATGAACTTATGTCCACTATATCAAAACCACTCGTTATTGACGAATCCATCACTCGTGTTTCATCAGATATTGTTAGTTGTGGACCTGCATTTATGAGCTATTTGCTTCAACAATTTATTGATGGCGCAACAAGGCAGACTCAGATTTCAAAGGAAGATGCAACAACTCTGACAACCAATATGATAATTGGATTAGGAAAATTACTTGAAAAGGGATTTTACACTTTACCAACTCTACAAGAGCGTGTCTGTGTACCTGGAGGCATTACAGGTGAGGGAATTAAAGTTTTAGAACAAGAGGTTGACTATATGTTTGATCATCTCTTTCAACAAACACATGCAAAATATTATGAAGATCAAGAACTCATTTCCAACTTGATGAATGAACATACAAGAAAAAGATAAATCAATGAGGGGTTCATACGATTGTGGGCATATCAATTGAACCCCTCTACTACTTGAATTAATTACGACACATTTACTAAAAATCCTGCTTGTTAAAATTTTTTTCATAATTATATATACCTTTAAATCGACTTCACCATACCACCATCAATCAAAAAGGTACTACCCGTCATATATGTATTCTCTTCAGATACTAAAAAGGCTACTACCTTAGCAAATTCCTCTGGCGTACCATAGCGATTAAGCGGTATCGCATCGATAGAGGCTTGCTCTACTTCCTCTTTCGTCTTCTGTTTTGTTTCAGCAGTATACTGATCTAATTCAGCTACTCTATCCGTAGCAATTTTGCCTGGAGCCACCGTATTAATTAAAATGTTATATGGACCAAGCTCTTCAGCTAATGTTTTCGCTAAACCGACAATTCCCGTTCGAAATGTATTAGACAACAATAACCCTGGAATCGGTTGTTTAACCGAAGCAGATGCAATATTAACAATTCTGCCACCTGATTGCTTCAGGTCTGGTAGAGCAGCTCGAATTAATCTAACATAACTCATAAGATTTAATTGAAATGAGTGCTCCCAATCTTCATCCGTGATCTGATCAAATGTTCCAGCTTTCGGACCACCTGAATTATTAACTATAATATCGATTGATCCGAACGTCTGACGGGTTGTGTCGACTAACTTTTTAATGTCATTTGGATTCGTTAAATCACACTGTATATAATCAAGCTTTCCATTAACCTTAAAGTCGATCTCTTCTTTTACTTTTTGCAGTTTTTTCAGGACTCGTCCACAAATCATGACATTTGCCCCTTTTTGTACGAGTTGTTCCGCAATAGCTTTGCCTAAACCTTGACTTGAAGCTGCTACAATTGCCACTTTCCCAATGAAGCTTAATTCCATGATTCTTCTCTCCCCTCTATACCAATTTGTCCCTTTGCTACACTTTTTAACGTTTAAACACTTTTGTTATGTCCTAGACTCTGTACTACTTCGAACAAGAAAAAAACAAACGTTCACTTTCATCAGTCGCTTGATTTTCTGTAAAGTTTTCCTCTACTGATTCAACAGTAAAACCAACTCTTTCTAACCAATTTACATATGATTGAAGGGGATATGTACGTTGTTTATGTAATTCTTCATAACGATCATACCGTCCATCTTCACCTCGTTGAAAAAAAATCAGCTCATGTTCAACACTGTTATTAACCGCTCCGGAAAAGGAGTTCCAAATGTATGAAACATCCTCATCATCATCTGTATAAGTTTCTCCAATAAATTGAGCTATTTTCGAAATTGAATGGCAGTCAAATAGGAGTAACCCATCCTCTTTAAGGTGCTCATAACAGCGTCGAAACGTTTCCTTCATTTCTTCTTCTGTTTCTAAATAATTGATTGAATCACAATAAATCGTAATTAACTCATACTGATTTTCAGTTTGAAATTCTGACATCGATTGCTGTATTAGAAACGGTGAACAAGATACTTGCTCACATTTCTTATGGGCTACAGAAAGCATATCAATAGAAAGATCGATCCCTGTTAATTGCTTTGCACCATTGTTATGAAAACGAATAAGCATTTCTCCTGTCCCACAACCAATATCTAGAATGGACGAGTTCGAAAAAGACTTCTGTTTCTCCTCAAGCTTTCTCCTCGTAAAAGATAGCCATTTATCATATGGAGCCTCTGACATTAAGTAATCATATACGGATGCAAACGATTGATAACTCATATTATTAACTCCCTTTAACTCTTTCGTAAATAAGTCCAGCCATCACGTTGTTCAATTTTCTTTTCTTTCATTAACTTACCAAGAGCACGCTTGAACTTAGCCTTACTTATTCGAAAGCGCGCTTCAATATCTTCTGGTGGTGTTTTGTCCCAATACGGCATTGCACCATTTCGTCGCTCTAAATACTCCATAATTTTATCCGCATCCTCAGATTGTTGCTCTGATCGTATCGGCATTGTCGTCACATTTACACGTCCATCGTTACGAACAAATACCACTCGCACAGTAAGGCGCTGACCATAACGAATAGGATCAGTCACTTCATCATCATGTAAAAAAGCCAAGTAACCTTCCTCAGAGAAAAGCAACGTACCATCATCTAAAAAGTGATAGGCGTACCCAGTAATTTCTTTATTTTTCAATGATTGTTCTGCAGCAATAGCGTCTTTTTCTACTGCCTGACCTCTCATCATTTTAGCCATTAATCGTCCTTTCTTATCCCAAGTATAAGAAAGGGGAAGCTTATCTCCTGGCTGTGGCCAAAGGCTTCGATCGTATGGCAATTCATCCATCGACAAAAACAAATCACGTGAAATCCCATTATAAAAGAACACCCCATGACCTGTTTTAACCGTAACCGCTTCAAGCCACGCTATCTCGCCATTCTTCAATAACGGCTCCTCCATCGTTGCTGCCAAGCGCTGCTGATGGTCATGGTATAAAAAGACATCTATTTTATCACCTATTTCAATTTCTCCCTTTATCTCACGTTGATGAAGGAGTAGATCCGTTTTACCATCACTAACGAAAAATCCAAAATCCGTCTTACGTACAACTTCTACTGTCACAGATAACCCCGGCTTCAGTGTCATCAGTCTATAACTCCTTCAAGAGCCACTTCAGGTGCATCGCCCCATAGCTTCTCTAAATTATAATATGGACGCTCATCTTTGTGGAAAACATGAGTGACGACATCTCCTAAATCAATTAAAACCCATCTAGCTTGATCAAAGCCTTCCAAGCGCTTAATTTCAATTCCTTCTTTTTGAGCAGACTTCTTCACTTCTTCTGCAATCGCTTGTACTTGCTTATCTGAATTAGCATGACAAATGACAAAATAGTCAGCGATCACCGACACACCTTTCATATTTAATGCAACGATGTTCTCGCCACGCTTATCATCCATTGCTTGAACGACTAGATGTAAAATTGAGGATGTCATGTATGCATCACTTCTCCTTTTTTTGTTTTGTTATTAAATCATTAAAGGTTGCCATTGTTTCAGGGTAAATTAATTGACGGCGCTTCATAAGAAACGTAATTGTATTTTCTAATGCTTGAATAATCGCTTCGTCTAGATCAACCTTTGCGATCTCACGGACAACATCAACGCCTGGAAATTGACGATTAGGTTCAATATAATCCGCTAGAAAAACCACTTTTTCTAACAAGTTCATGCCTACACGGCCCGTTGTATGATAGCGTATAGCGTTCAAAACATCTTCATCTGTTATTCCTTGTTCTTCCTTGACATAGTATGCTCCACATGGTGCATGTAAAAGTTCACTACTATATTCCAATAAGGTGTGATCTTGAAGATGGTCTCTTATTAGAGTACGCATTTCATCCTTATTTCGAAACTTCGCATAATCATGTAAGATAGCTGCTAATTCCGCCTTACCTTCATCTGCTCCAAATCGTCTCGCAAGTTCAACAGCAGACTCTACTACTCCAAGCGTGTGAACATACCGATGATCTGTTAAATGCTGCTTAACAATCGCTAAAGCTTGCTCACGATTCATATAATCCCCTCTCCTTAATAATCGACGCTACCCTATCTCGAACCATATACGTAATAGGTTTCCCTTCCTTCACACGTTTACGAATAGAGGAAGAGGAAAGGTCGACTTGAACCATGTCGAATTGCTTAACATATTGAGCATAGCTTGATTGAGACTTGGCTCCAGGTCGTGAAACGCCAATGAAAGATATTAGTTTCAAGAGTTCATTTATCTTTTCCCATTTTGGCAAATAATCAATCATATCACCGCCAATCAAAAAGAAAAAATGATGCGTCGGATACATTTCTTTTAATAAACGAACGGTATCAATTGTATAAGAACGCCCTTCTCTTTCAAGTTCAACCGTTGAAATATGAAATGATTTTTGACCATCAATGCTTGCCAATAACATATCTAACCGATCCTGGTTAGACGCCAAATCATGATCAGATTTATGAGGAGGGCGTCCAACAGGTAGAAACCACACTTCATCAAGTTCAAATGTATAGAGCGCCTCTTGCGCCATTAGCATATGACCAAGATGAGGAGGATTGAAAGTTCCCCCAAATAGAGCAATTCGCTTCATACTTCCACTCCTTTTAGAGGGCACTAAAATAGTTTGACTTTTAACTTTTACGGTAAGACGATCTCTTTGTTTTCATTAGATTCTTTGTACAAAACAATTGTATGGCCAATGATTTGTACAAGCTCTGCACCAGTAGACGATGTTAAAGCTTGTGCGACATCTTTTTTATCCTCATCACAGTTTTGTAATATACTAACCTTTAACAACTCACGTGCTTCTAAAGCATCGGAAATCTGCTTACTCATATTTTCATTAACGCCACCTTTACCTACTTGAAATATCGGTTGTAGGTGATGGGCTTTAGAGCGTAAATAACGCTTTTGTTTACCTGTTAACATGTTTTCCCTCCTAGCTGTTTCAAAACAAGCTGTTTCATTTTCTCACGATTAGGCTTCTGGCCTGTCCATTGTTCAAATGATAAAGCCGCTTGGTTAACGAACATTCCTACGCCATTTAATGTTTTGGCACCTCGTTTTCTTGCATCCTTTAATAAGGCAGTTTCAATTGGATTATAGATTAAATCACTAACGACTACATGGTCACTAATGTTCTCTAAAGAAAAAGGTGATTGCTCTATGTGAGGGCTCATCCCAACAGAAGTTGTGTTAATGATAACATCAAATTCTTTTGCCTTACTTTCAGCCTCTTCCCTTGTCATCAGAACCGTTCTCGTATCAAACGTTTCAGCTAATTTCTTAAAAGGTTTCGCCTTCTCAATTGTGCGATTTGTTATAGTCAAACTTGCTATCCCTCTACCCAATAGTGCCGTCACAATGCCACGCGCTGCCCCGCCTGCACCAATGATTAAAACGCGTTTTTCACTAAGCACGGGTTCTAGCTCAAGCAATGATTCAACATAACCTTTTCCATCCGTATTATATCCAATCAATCGACCGTTATCATTAACAATCGTATTAACAGCTCCGATTAGTTGTGCTTGTTCATCTATTTCATCTAAATATTTCATGACAGCGACTTTATGAGGGACCGTTACATTACAACCAATAATACCTAGAGCACGTATCCCTGCCACAGCTTCCTTCAACAACTCAGGTGTAACATCAAAAGCATGATATTCTGCTTCCATTCCTAATGAAATAAATGCATCATTATGAATGAGTGGTGACATTGAATGTCCAACTGGGTGTCCCAACAATCCAAAAATTGATTTCACTTGCACTCACCTCTTATATAATCGATTCACGAATTGAGACGTTCACACCTTTAGGAGCATATGCTTCAATCCGCAAATGTTGGCCATGTACCGTTACCCAACCAAGTCCTGAAAAAACAATATCCATTTTTTCTTCACGCACGAGAAAAGTTGATTTTACTAAAGGAGGTAACGTTTCTTTAGAGGTCGGTCCAGGAGGCACTAACAATTCTCCAACGTGCTGTTCATATAATGAATTTGCTTTATCTTTTTTCGTACGGTGAATCATTAATTCATTAGATAAGTAGCATGTAAATGAAGAGCGTTCCCCTTCAGCGAAATCAAATCGACAAAGACCACCGAAAAACAAAGTTTGCTCTGGATTCAATTGAAATACTTTCGGCTTTATTTCCTTTTTAGGCGTAATCACTTTTAATTCTTCACTATCGACATAATGAGCCATTTGGTGGTGATTAATGATACCTGGTGTATCATAAAGAGTCTTACCATCGTCTAATGGTAAATCAATCATATCAAGTGTCGTACCCGGAAAATGAGAGGTTGTTATGAGCTGTTCGGTATCTCCACCATATGCTTTAATTAATTGGTTAATAAAGGTTGATTTCCCAACATTCGTACATCCAACAATAAAAACATCTCGACCATTCCGATAATGATCAATAGCTTCCGCTACTTCCTCAATTCCCTTCCCCTTCTCAGCACTCATTAGACAAACATCCACTGGACGCAACCCTAAATCCTTAGCTGATTTTTTCATCCAATTAACTAGACGATTGTGATTCAATGATTTAGGTAGTAGATCAACCTTATTTCCAACGAGCAAGACTTCATTATTTCCAACGAATCGATGTAAACCTGGTAACCAGCTTCCTGTAAAATCGAAAATATCAACAATTTTCACAATTAATGCTTTACGCTCGCCAAGCCCGTGAAGTATTTTTAAGAAATCGTCATCTGTTAGGGAAATATCTTGAACTTCATTATAATGCTTCAACCTAAAACAACGTTGACATGTAACGACATCTTTTTCTAAAGCCGAAGGAGGTGTATAACCAAGTTGGTTCTTTTCGGTTGTTTGGATTTCAATACCACAGCCAACACATGTGATTGTTCTCTCTTCCATTTGTTAATCCTCCCATTTAATTAGTCCACGTTTTCTCATCCATTTCAATACAAACCGTTCCATCGTACGATTAAATTTTGTAGCTAGTCCATCGGTATTCGTTACAGGTACAACAAGAATTGTATGCAAATTTGCACGGTTCCCACCTAATACGTCCGTAAACATTTGATCTCCAATGACAACAACTTCTTCATCCTTCAAATTCATTTCTTGACACGCTTGTTTAAAAGCACGTCTTCTTGGTTTCTGTGCACTATGAATGAAAACAGCTTCTTCCGGTTCAGCAAATGCTTTTACACGTTTAAGATTATTATTCGAAACGATCGTAATCTTCATGCCCATTTCTTTGAGCTCTTTAAACCATTGCTGAACTTCAGGAGTTGCCTGAGGTCGATCCCACTCAACTAGCGTATTATCAAGATCTGTAATGATCCCTTTTATTCCTTTTTTCTTCAATTCATCAAAACGAATGTCATAAATGCTCTTCTCATATTGATTTGGCAACAGCTGTTTTAACACAAGGCCACACCTCTTTATCATTTTCCAATATTCCTTTACCAAACTTTAACTATACCGTTTTTTTATTTATTTTTCAATAAGTGTCATACACAATAATGTAAGCAAATGAGCACAACATCTTTTTACATTTTTCTCTTTTTATCACTAATTTCAAAAAAGTTTTCGACAAATCCAATCACCATCCAACACTGTGGATAAACTTATACACATATCAATCCATCCAGGGTAAGGGTTTGACCCAAAAGTAAACAGGGTATTAACAGGTTATACACCGGTAAGTGTGGATAACTAGAACAGTTGTTCTAATTTCCTTATCATGGTAGGATTAAATTAATTAATAAACGTACATTTATATGCATAGGTCACATCATGTATTCTACTTTTTTTTCAATATGGTAAGCACACATAGAATGGGAAAAAGGAGGTGAACCTGTCTATCTTGAACTAGACAGGATAATAATGAAAAACCTTTCTGATGAATTATTAATTGAAACTTACTATAAGGCTATCGAGTTGAATTTAAGTCATGATTTTATTGAATTAATCCGCCTTGAATTGACTAGACGCTCTCTAACAGATAAAATAAAACTTTCTTCATAAATATGTGTATGATTGATTATGCCCTAGCGTTAACCTTATATCAAACCGCTTAGTTGTCTTTACTTTAAAAGCTTTGAGTATAGCCGCTACAAAAGGTTGAGCTTTTCTTGTAAGTGGTCTGTTTATTCCAATAACTAGCCTGTACAGATTGGACATCTTTACTACTTCATACAAAAAGGTTGACTACGATAATACGTAGCCAACCTTTTTTAAGTTTATCGGCGATTTCTTGGTCCAATCCGTATATATTCCCTTGGTTTAAAAGGACCTGTACGATCAATTCCGTCATCTAATTGTTGAATTTGATACGTATCCAACCCCTTCAAATGAATTTGCCTTTCATTATATTCATGAGCATACCACCCACTTGAAAATAAAACTAAAAACAAACTAACAGCTGCTAAGCATTTCTGTCTCTTACTCATATGATACACTCCAGTTGAATTTGCTTCTTTTGTTATTTAGAATGGCTCACTCACTAGAAATCTATACATGTTTTTCCAAAATAGCTACTTACACAAGCGATGTAATCGCTTTAAATATTTGCTCAAAAAAATTTTTTAAAAGGATTTTTACTGATTTTCTTCATATTTATAAGTTTCGATAAAATGGCATATCCTAATAAGTACATTAGATGCATGAGTTTTCGTTATAGGTTATAATTTCAATTAGCCTAAAAGTAATACTGTCTTTAAAGGTAAAGAGAGAGGAGTAAACATAATCGTAGCTTAATCATCACTATTATTTCATAAGGAGGTATGTCTGTTGACGCTTTTACATTGGGCTACAATCTCCCCTTTTTTGTTAGCCATCTTAATTCCGTTTTTGTATAAATACTTAAGGTCTATACATACAGGCTGGTTTGTTTTAATCTTGCCAGTGGTTCTATTTATTTATTTCATTAACTTCTTACCAATCACTTCTAATGGTGACGTCGTGAAAGAAGTCGTTCCGTGGGTTCCATCACTCGGAATCAACTTTACTGTTTATGTAGATGGTTTAAGTTTATTGTTCCTATTACTCATAACAGGGATAGGTGCTTTAGTTGTGCTCTATTCCATCTATTACCTTTCAAAGAAGACAGAAAAACTAAACAATTTTTACGTGTACTTATTAATGTTTATGGGTGCGATGCTTGGGGTTGTCCTATCTGATAACTTAATTGTTCTCTATGTTTTTTGGGAAGTCACAAGTTTAGCTTCATCCCTATTAATTAGTTATTGGTTCCACCGCGAGAAATCAACATACGGCGCACAAAAATCAATGCTTATTACCGTAATGGGTGGATTGTCAATGCTTGGTGGTTTCTGCCTTGTTTATGTTATGGCAGGTACATTTAGTATTCGTGAGCTCATTGCCAATGTCGACCTACTAACCGGAAGTACGCTATTTATTCCTGCAATGCTTCTTATTTTATTAGGAGCATTTACAAAATCAGCTCAATTTCCGTTTCACATCTGGTTACCAGATGCAATGGAAGCACCGACACCTGTTAGTGCTTATTTACATTCAGCAACAATGGTTAAAGCGGGTATTTACTTAGTCGCTCGATTAACACCTGTTTTTGGTGGGGTCCCCGAATGGTTTTGGATTCTATCTGGTTTTGGGATCATCACATTATTTTGGGGTTCCTTATCAGCTGTCAGACAAAAAGACCTTAAAGCTATCCTAGCTTTCTCGACGATCAGTCAGCTCGGCTTAATTATGTGCTTACTTGGTCTTGGTTCAGCATCGATGTATTTTGGTATGGGCGAAGATTACTTTACGCTAGCTATATTAGCTGCTGTGTTTCATCTGATTAACCATGCAACCTTTAAAGGTAGCTTGTTTATGACTGCTGGTATTATTGACCATGAAACGGGCACACGAGATATTCGTAGGCTTGGTGGTTTAATGACGATTATGCCTGTAACATTTACCGTATCATTGATCGGAATCGCATCAATGGCTGGGCTACCTCCATTTAATGGGTTCTTAAGTAAGGAAATGTTCTTTACAGGTGTACTACGTGCATCAGAGTTATCCATTTTCAGCATGGAAACGTGGGGACTTTTATTCCCAATCCTTGCATGGATAGCGAGTATTTTCACATTTGTTTACTGTATGATCATGTTCTTCAAGACGTTTACTGGTAAATTCCAACCTGAGAAATTAGAGGTTGACCATGTTCATGAAGCGCCAATCGGTATGTTAATTAGTCCAATTGTATTAGGCTCACTTGTTGTGGTCTTCGGTTTCTTCCCTAATATATTGGCGTACACATTAATCCAACCAGCAATGGCAGCCATTTTGCCTTCGCTCTTACCCGATGGAGAAGTGTTCCATGTCGACATTTACCATTGGCACGGATTTAACGCTGAGCTATTCATGACATTTGGAGTCATTATATTCGGAACGGTCATTTACTTACTGATGAAGAAGTGGACAAAGCTAAGCATTTATATGCGTGAACGCGACCCGCTTAACTGGTTTTATGACAATGGAGTTAGTGGAACGATTAGCGGCTCACAGGCCATTACTCGTATCCAAATGACTGGTTTACTTCGTGATTATTTCGCCTATATGACGGTATTTATCATTCTATTGTGCGGATACACGATGATTAAATATGATGCTTTTGCGATCGAAACGACTAACTTATCAGGTATTGATCCATTTATGTGGGTGCTTACACTTGTCTTTATTGCAGCCACCGTCTCGATTCCATTCATTCATCATCGGATGACGATCGTCATTGTTGTTGGAGTGCTTGGCTTCCTATTAGCCTTACTATTTGTTGTATTCCGTGCACCAGATTTAGCGTTAACACAGTTACTTGTTGAGACGGTTACGGTCGTTCTCTTTATGCTGGCGTTCTATCACTTGCCAGATCTCAGAAAAGAGAAGTTCACACCACGATTTAATATCGTTAACCTATTAATTGCTCTAGGTGTAGGTGGACTCGTCACTGCTATTGCATTTAGTTCATTTGCTCTCGGTTCAGAAGCAAACCTACCAACCATTGCGGAATTCTTTATTGAAAACTCTAAAGAGCTCGCTGGCGGCTACAACATGGTTAATGTCATTCTCGTTGACTTCCGTGGATTAGATACGTTACTTGAGGTTCTCGTTCTCGGTATCGCCGCATTAGGTGTTATCGCACTTGTGAAACTTCGTATGACAGGGAGGGAAGATGTATGAAGCCAAACCAAATAAAGACAAATGACCTAATGCTAAATACGGTTACGCGCTTTGTCACGTTTATCATCCTCTCCTTCTCCGTCTATCTATTCTTTGCAGGTCATAATGATCCTGGCGGAGGATTTATCGGAGGATTAATGACAGCAAGTGCTTTTCTACTGATGTATCTTGGATTCGATATGAAAACAATCAAAAAAGCACTTCCGATCAATTTTGCTTCAATGATCGCGATCGGATTATTAATTGCAATTGGAACCGGGGTTGCTAGTATGCTCTTTGGCTACCCGTTTCTCACGCAATTCTTTGAATACTACCAACTTCCCATCTTAGGAGAAACAGAGCTGACAACTGCTCTTCCGTTTGACTTAGGTATCTATCTAGTCGTAGTTGGTGTAGCCTTGACAATCATATTAACAATTGCGGAGGATGATGAGTAATGGAAATCTTAATGTCCATCACTGTAGGTGTCCTCTTTACAGTGGGAACGTATATGATACTAACGAAAAGCATGTTACGTGTCATAATTGGGTTAATCCTTCTATCACACGGAGCCCACTTACTCTTATTAACGATGGCTGGATTGCAGCGTGGGACACCCCCACTGTTAAGCCTTGGATCAGAAGCGTATGCCGATCCGTTGCCACAGGCACTTATCTTGACAGCCATTGTCATTAGTTTTGGGGTCACATCCTTTTTACTTGTGCTAGCCTATCGTACGTATAAGGAGCATAAGACGGATGATTTAGACCAATTGAGGGGATCTGCTGATGAATAATTTAATTTTACTACCTGTATTAATACCGTTTATTATTGGAACAGTTTTGATATTATTTTCAAAGAAACATACAATCCAACGTGTTATTAGTGCCATTACAATGACCGCGATGCTAGCTTTAGCGATTTATATTGCTATATTCGTCTTCCAAAATGGTATTACAACTCTTGAGTTAGGAAACTGGCAAGCGCCGTTTGGTATTGTACTCGTTGCAGACATGTTTGCAACGATGATGGTTGTATTAGCAAGTATCGTCGGCTTTGTTTGTCTATTTTTCGCCTTTCAAACGATTTCACCTGAACGTGAGAAGTTTTACTTCTACCCGTTTTACTTTTTCTTATTAGCAGGTGTTAACGGTTCTTTTTTAACAGGAGATTTGTTTAACTTATTTGTATTCTTTGAAGTCATGTTAATTGCCTCCTATATTCTTATTGTTCATGGAGGGACGAAATATCAGCTTCGTGAATCATTGAAATATGTCATTATTAACGTTTTTGCATCTATCTTGTTTATCGTTGGGATCGCCTATCTCTATGCGGTAACAGGAACATTAAATATGGCTCAAATTGCAGAACGAGTAGCATTGCTCGATCAGACAGGTGTTTTAAATGTCATTGCGATTTTGTTTTTACTCGTGTTCGGTATGAAAGGGGCTCTTTTCCCTTTATATTTCTGGCTCCCGCGATCATACTACGGACCACCTGCAGCTATCGCAGCATTATTCGGTGGACTTTTAACAAAGGTTGGTATTTATGCGATCATCCGCATGTTTACACTCATTTTCACTCACGATCCTAGCTTTACACATTATATAATCGTGACATTAGCTGGACTTACGATGATTTTCGGCGTACTTGGAGCGTATCACAATTTGACTTCAAGCGAATTCTCTCTTATCACATCATTAGTCAGGTCGGCTATATGGTGATGGGACTTGGAATTTATACGCAATTAGCAATTGCCGGTGCGATCTATTATATTGCTCACCACATTATCGTTAAATCTGCCTTGTTTCTATTTGCAGGCGCTGCACAAAAAGTTACTGGAACAACTGATTTGAAAAAAATGGGAGGACTACTAAAAACCCACCCTTACCTAGCGTGGATGTTCTTTATATGTGCGATTTCACTTGCTGGAATTCCACCATTAAGTGGTTTCTTTAGTAAATTTCCGATTATCCTCGCTGGCTTCCAAGAAGGGGGATATGTCATCGCTGGGGTTGCATTAGCCGTAGGTTTATTAACTCTCTTCTCGATGATCAAAATCTTTATGTATGCCTTCTGGGGAGAACAGAAGCACACTGAAGAACAGGCACAATTCCGTGTAGGTAAACTACTTTTACCAATCGTACCTCTCGTTGCTTTAACGATCGTACTTGGATTTGCAGCAGAGCCCGTCTTTCAGTATTCTTTACAAGTAGCTGAGCAAATTTTAGATCCATCAATTTACATCGAATCTGTGCTTAAGGAGTAGTTGCTATGGCTTTTCAAATTTTAACTAATATTGTCATCGCTCTCGTATGGGTGTTATTACAAAACAGTTACACAGGTGTCGATTTTCTAGTTGGATATGTCATCGGGATCCTGATCCTGTTCGTTTTACGGCGCTTTCTAAGATTCGATTTTTACTTTCGAAGAGTATGGGCGATCATTAAACTAGTACTTTTATTCATCAAAGAATTAGTGTTAGCTAACATCGACGTCATTAAAATTGTACTGAGCCCAAAAATGAACATAAAACCAGGAATTGTAGCTGTTCCAACGAAATTAAAATCAGAGTTTGAGATTACTTTACTCGCATCATTAATTTCTCTAACTCCAGGAACATTATCAATGGATTTCTCGTCTGATAATCAAACGATATACATTCATTCGATTCACGTTCCAGATAAAAATGCTATGATCGAACAAATTCATAATACATTTGAACGAGCTATTATGGAGGTGACGAAGTAATGTTTCATATGATTCTCACGATTGTACTCGTCATCATGTCGATCTCGCTATTCGTCTGCTTCATTCGTACCGTGATAGGCCCTACTATGCCAGATCGAATCATCGCACTTGATGCTTTTGGCATTAATTTAATAGGCTTCATCGGCATTCTTATGATCTTACAAGAGACCGTCGCCTATTCTGAAGTTATACTTGTCATAAGTATTCTGGCCTTTATCGGTACAATTGCATTATCGAAATTTATTGAGAGGGGTGTTGTCTTTGACCGCGACTGAGATTATTATTAGTATTTTTGTTATAATTGGTGGCTTTTTAAGCTTACTCGGTTCAATTGGTCTTATTCGTTTTCCTGATGTATATGGACGTACACATGCAGCAACGAAAAGCGCCACTCTCGGAGTCATCTCCATTATCATTGCCACCTTTCTATTCTTCTTGCTCATCCAAGGTGAATTTATTATGAAATTGTTGCTTGCGATCATCTTTGTCTTCTTAACAGCTCCTGTAGCCGCTCAGATGGTTGGACGTGCAGCCTATCGAACAGAAGTACCTCTATGGGAAAAAAGCGTCCAGGACGACTTAAAGAAAGCTCAAAAGGAATCACAATAATTTATCTAAAGAGTTTGGGACAAAACCCCTCCTCTGAAAATGAAAAGCCGGTAAAATTTTACGACAAGTAAAATTTCACCGGCTTTCATTATTTTGGGGCTCTTCCGCATATTTTTACGAAATATGTAGCCACAAGTTCGTTCCATTGCGCTCCAGAAACTCGCTTTCGAGGCTTTTTCAGTACCTTAAAGGGCACTTCGACTATGGTCAATAAATAACATCAATTCCAACACTTGGATTTCTCGAAGAATCATCGCATCGGATGAATCCTCCCCATTTAATTGAATCACCTTTTCCACTTCATCAATGAACCGAAAAGGATCCCACCGTCCCCATGACTTTACTTCAGATGATACTATACTTGCTTTTTCGTATAAAGATGTAAACACAGACTGTTCTCCTGCAAGACGAAACCAATACTTTGCGTTACTAAAATCTCCTTCTCTCCGGTGCATCATACCATGCCAAAGGCTGCCAATCTCTTCAGGAATTCCTTGTGAGATTGAATGCGACAGCTCTAGTTCATCATTCCAAAGAAGTAAACCTGAACGGACAGCTTGACTTGATAATGTTGAGGAATCATGATCAGTCAGCTCTTCGTCTGACAAATCCATAATTTCTTTTGTAAGCTTCTCGTTCCACCGCTCCTTTGGGCAAAGTAATGGAAGTGGAGAACGGTTGGCCAACTGTGTCGCAACCCTTACATATGTGCCCATCTTATCTCCCCTCTCTTAAAATAAGTTCTCCTATACTTTCTCCCATTAGAAGTGATTGTCCTGCATTTAATTCATTAAATTGAAGTAGACCTTCCTCAGCCAAAAGAACAACGGTCGATCCAAATGAGAAATATCCTAACTCCTCCCCCTTCTCAACATTTCGTTTATGATGAGTGAGCTCAATTGTATTAATGTTCATTGCTCCAACTTTAACAAGTGCTAACGATTTATCGTTGACCTCAACTTCTGTAATAATACGATAATTCCTTGATAAAGGGCGTTTCCCATACGTCAGACCATACTCATTAACTGGATATGACCGTTTTCCAAGTGACCATCTCTCTCTAACAGTAGCTGTCAGTGGAGCATGTATGCGATGGTAATGACTCGGACTTAAATATATAACAGCATATTGACCATTCGCATATTCTTTTGCTTTTTTTTGAGATTCAAACATTTCTTCTAATTTGTACACTTGTCCTTTTATTAAAAACGACTCTCCAGCATTTAATTGTCCAACTTGAGCAACAACACCGTCAACTGGACTAACAACAGTATAATCTCGATGGTCGATCTCTCTACTCCCCTCCTTTAAATTTCGTGTGAATAATTCATGCAAATTTTTATAGGATAGTAATGGTCGATCCATCTCTTCCTGATTAAGATTGAATGTACGAGCGAAAGGAACAACTAGCGGTTTACTTAATGTAGACGTGGCAAACGTTTTTAATAAGTATGACGAAATCCGATGGTTGGTTAACTCTACACATATTCTAAAAAAATTTTTCTTCATTTTCCAAATCTCCTAGAGTCATGTTCTAGTGCATGAGAAAGCACTATGTTATGATTGTAGAAATGAGTTTTTAAAATCGTATCATACAACAAAGGAGTTGATGATATATGTTTTTGTTACAACAATTAGACAACACAGCTAAAAAGATAAAAAGTCAAATAGCTAATGCGTTAACGCTTGTCAATTTATGTTTAGGTGCTTTTGCTATTATTTATGTTATTCAAAATCAACTTCATATTGCCTTATTGTTTATTACAATCGCTGCGTTATGTGACAGGCTTGATGGTGCAGCAGCTAGACGGTTTAATGCGGTTTCTGATTTTGGAAAGCAACTAGACTCTCTTAGTGATCTTGTTTCCTTTGGGGTCGCTCCTGCGTTTCTAATCTTCCAAGCAAGCCTAAACTCCTTCGGTCTTCCAGGGATGTTTCTAACCATTTTTTTCATTTTATGTGGTGCTATCCGATTAGCTCGATTTAACGTTACAACCCCGAAATTTCATTTTGTTGGTTTACCCATTACTGCAGCGGGTTGTATTTTGACCTTACAAATATTAATTGTACCTTATTTACCTTCATATTTCTTCATGTTTCTTACATTGATTTTATCTATTCTCATGATTTCTACTTTTAAGGTTCGCAAAATTTAGAATCGGTAGGCTAGATTTAAAGATATGTGCGTGTGAATAATTTGACAAAAACCTATTAATATGCATCCTATTAAAAATGTCCTTTTTTAGCGAAAATGTCAAAAAAGGACATTTTTTTTAGGTATTTTTGGGTAAAAATCATGGATTTTCCGATGAAACTCTTGACACGACTAGGCTTTCGTGAGAAATTTTAGTTGCAGCATTTTTTGAACTGCTTGTCTAAAAAAATATGATGACAAATAGTTTTCAATCAAAGGAAAGAAAGGGAGTTATTTTAATGAACAAAACAGATTTAATCAATGCCGTTTCAGAGCAAGGAGAATTATCAAAGAAGGATGCTTCAAAAGCAGTTGACGCTGTTTTTGAAAGTATTACAAATGCACTAGTTGAAGGTGGAAAAGTTCAACTTGTTGGCTTCGGTAGCTTTGAAGTACGTGAGCGTTCTGCTCGTAAAGGTCGTAATCCTCAGACTGGAGAAGAAATTGAAATTCCAGCTACAAAAAATCCAGCATTCAAGCCTGGTAAACAACTTAAAGATGCTGTAAACGAATAAAAATGAAAACAACCGACAAATGGTCAACCATTTGTCGGTTGTTTAGTTTTAACATAAACAATTCGGGCTATATCAAGTTTGTACTATCAACGTGTATCCTCATTTTTAAAATTTTCAATTCCAATTTTTATGTTTACATTTTTTAAAATGTGGAACTATACATAAAACGATTGGTTATATTTTTACTGAGGAGGTCACTCGATGAAACTTGATTCCATCCAAACTAACGGTCAACCGAAGCAAGTTCAATTTCAACAACCCGGCTTTGAATATGAAATGAACCTTTACCAATCTATGATGATCCAAATTATACGGGCAGTGGTAAACTGAATGGAAAAGTGATCATCATAACCGGTGGAGATAGCGGGATTGGAAGAGCTGCATCCATCGCGTTAGCAAAAGAAGGCGCTAAGCTAGTCATTACTTATTTAAATGAGCATGAAGATGCTGAAATAACAAAACAAGAAATTGAAAAACACGGCTCTTCTTGTCTACTTATTGCAGGTGATATTGGTGATGAATCCTTCTGCCAAGAAATCATTGATCAAACTATTAACACATTCGGACAGCTAGATGTTCTCATTAACAATGCAGCAGAACAGCATTATCAAGAAAAGATTGAAAACATTTCTACCGTTCAGTTAGAACGCACATTTAAAACGAATATCTTTTCTTGCTTTCACCTTATTAAAGCAGCAATGCCTCACCTGAAAAAAGGTAGTTCCATAATTAATACAGCTTCTATTGTAGCTTTTAAAGGAAATCCCGTCTTAATGGATTATACCGCTACTAAAGGAGCCATGGTTTCTTTAACAAGAGGATTATCACAAAACCTCGCATCTAAAGGTATACGTGTCAATGCTGTCGCTCCTGGACCAATCTGGACGCCTCTCATACCCGCTTCCTTTCCGGCCGAACAAGTAGCAAATTTCGGAACAAACACCCCATTAAAACGTCCAGGACAGCCTGTAGAGCTTGCTCCAACTTATGTATACTTAGCGTCCGACGATTCCACTTACGTCACCGGGCAAGTGCTCCATGTTAATGGTGGAGAAGTAATTTAACATTCAAATTAAAACGGGCCAGGCTAACGAACAAACAGCTTGGCTCTCTTAATTCCACTCTTCATCTTTATCCATTTATAGCTTCTTTCTCGTCAACAAAACAAGCTCGCTTTCTATTTTTCCCACAACTAAGAATGACACTACTTTAATCCATATATATAAACACCACTGACTCCCAACGGACACGAAACATCGTTGACTTCTATCCCCTTCCCTTAAATGTTTAAACCTTCTGTACACCTAAATGGCCAATGCCTCTTAGCTCCTCTATTACAATTTATACATTTTAAAAAAGTTATGTACACAATCAAACTTTAAAAATAACCTATTTTCAAATTATAGACAAATTAGGCATTTAACTATACCCAAATGAACATTAAAGAATAGGTTACTTTATAGACGTTAGCACAATAATTGGAGGGAAAAGTATGCAAGAAGAACTCATTACACCATGGGATGAAGATGAAACACTAGGTGATTTCTTCGTTCCTGCTTATATAGAAGAGATGGCACAGGAAGTCATCACTCATTACGATATGACTGTCTCAAATATGGTCGTCATTACGACAAAAGCAGATAAAGGTGGGCTCATCTGGAAAATAGATACAAACCATGGGCCTCGCAGTTTAAAAATTTTGCACAGAAGACCGGCTCGAAGCTTATTTAGTTTAGGTGCTCAAGAATACCTTGTCAAAGAAAAAGAAGCCCGTGTTCCACCTATTATTAAAACAACTTCAGGTGAAAATTTCGTTGAAAAAGGAGGAAAGTTATGGTTTGTCGCAGAATGGATTGAACCGTTATACCAGGTGACAAAAGACATCGAAGGTGCAAAACTCCTTTGCCATGCCTTAGGTGAATTTCATTCTTTATCCAAAGGGTATATCCCTCCCGCTGGAGCAGAAAATCCATCTCGTTTAAACCGTTGGCCTAAGTCTTATCAAAAAGTGATTCGTAAAATGGATTGGTTTAAAAATATTGCTCACGCCTATCCAGAAATGCCAGCCAGCGCAACCATTCTTTCCGTCACTGATCTGTTTGAGGAGCAAGCAAAGAAAGCCTATGAACGTTTAACTCAATCTAATTATTATGAATTGATCACACGCGGCAACCAAGAGTGGGGACTTGTTCATCAAGATTACGGGTGGTCCAATGGACAAATGGGACCTGGTGGCATGTGGGTGATTGACCTAGATGGAGTTGCTTATGACTTACCAATTCGGGATTTAAGAAAGCTAATAACTGGAACAATGGACGATTTAGGCACATGGGATGTAACGTGGATGCTGGAAATGATTAACGCCTACCACGAAGCGAACCCGATTGAAAATGACCTTTTTGAACTTCTTCTAATTGATATGTCGTTACCAAATGAATACTATAAAAATGTCAAAGAACTCGTTTATGAGCCAGAGTTATTTATGGATAGTGAACTTGATAGTCTTTGTACACGTATCGTTCAAACTGATGAGAGTAAGTGGCCAGCAATAGACGAACTTCAATCCGCTTGGAAAGGAGCATCCTCTTCATGAAAATTTTATTAATTTGCACTGAAAAACTACCTGTCCCTCCGATAAGAGGTGGGGCAATTCAAACGTATATATCAGGAGTTATTAATCTTATCAAACAAGGAAATGATCTTACCGTTTTAGGAACAACAGATCCAAGTTTAGCAGAAGATGAAATCGTCGATTCAGTCCGTTATGTTAGAAAACAAGGTGGTTTACTTGAAACATATATGAAAGGAGTTACTGATTTTTTAATTAATCATTCAAATGAATTTGACATCATTCATATCTTCAATCGACCAAGACTGGTTTTACCTGTGAGGGAAGTATGCCCAAATGCAAAGCTAGTATTAAGCATGCACAATGATATGTTTCTGCCAGAAAAAATAAATCCTGATGAAGCCAAAAAAGCCATTCAAGAATTATCACAAATTATTACGATTAGTAACTATGTCGGTGACACGATTGCTGCATCATTTCCTGAGGTTGAATCAAAAAGAACAACTATTTATTCCGGTGTTGATTTAGATCGGTTTGTTCCACCTGAGTCACCTTTAGCAAAACAAATGCGACGTGAAATTCGTGAACAATACGACCTTCAAGGAAAAAAAGTGATTTTGTTCGCTGGTCGTCTTTCTGCCAATAAAGGAGCAGATATTCTTGTCCGAGCGATGCCTGAATTAGCGAAGAAACATTCTGATATTGCTTTAGTGATTGTCGGGAGTAAATGGTTTAGTCAAAACGATATTAGTGATTATATCGCATATGTAAGAGCATTAGCAGCACGATTGCCGATCCCTGTCATTAACACTGGCTTTATCTCTCACTCAGAAATCCACCGCTGGTTTGCAGCAGCCGATGTTTTCGTTTGTCCTTCTCAATGGCAAGAGCCTCTCGCACGAGTACACTATGAAGCAATGGCCTCTGGATTACCTATTGTGACAACTGCACGAGGTGGCAACCCTGAAGTCATTATCCTAATGAAAATGGGATCGTAATTGAACAACCTGAGCAGCCAGAATCCTTTGTCGAACCGTTAGCAAAAATCCTATCTGATAATGGGCTACGGGATAAAATGAGTAAAAAAGGTCGTGAACTCGCAACCAACCATTATACGTGGGAACGTGTAGCACAAGATATTAAAGCAGTTTGGGACACGGTTCAACAGCTACCTTCACCATCTACCCAATCATTAGAAATAGAGAACGACTTAGAAAATGAGACTCTCGAAGCAAACGAGCCAACAGAGCAAGTAAATCAAGACGACTTAAACATGTCTTCTAACGAAGCGGCAATCGAAGCTATTCACGATGACGATCAACAGACCGAGCAGCCGAACCTTCAAGAAATTCTTACTCTATCTTCTAATCATGAGGATGATAACGCTACTATCCACGAAGACGAGAAACAGACCAAGCAGCCGAACCTTCAAGATAACCTTGCTCTATCTTCTAATCATAAGGAAGATAACGCTACTATCCACGAAGACGAGAAACAAACAAACCAATCGATCATTGAGGGTAATCTTGTCTCACCTCCTAATAACGAGGATTACGTTACTATTCGTGAAGACAAACAAAAGACTGAACAACAAGTGCAAAAACTATTAAATAAACTAAAATTGGAAAAAAACGAGGAATTAGAATCCTTTGTTAAACAACACCTTTTTCAAAAAAACGAGTTAAACGAATATCTTGTTACACTTTACCAGGAAAGTAGATCTGAAGACAAAATGCAAGAAGTAAAAGTATTCGTAGAGAAGCTAACCAAAAACGTCCTCTCCCTTTTAGAGATGAAATTAAAACAAGCAACCGAGAAAAAAGTATCCTATACGTACGATGCAAACAATGTATCTAATTTAAAAATATTCACACAAAAATAACCATTCTTTTACACAAAATCGCTCCATTCGCCCTATCAGGTTTGATCCTTTCAACATACGTATAATTGTATTTAAAAATAACTAGGAGGTTTCCCCAATGGATCACATTGAAGAGCTAACTTTAGAATTTGTAAGAGACGACGATACAACGGTTATAGTCGAATATAAGAGTGATGATCAAGAAATTACGGTAGTAAACAAAACAGAGGAAGGCAAAGAAGAAGTATCCACACAAAGCTTTATTCGCGAAAACTTCATTGAAAACTTAGTCCTTTCAACTGACATGACTGAAAAAAAAGTGCTCAATGCCCTTCTTAATCAGATTGATTCAACTGAATTCTCAGACTTAGAAGTACAGGTTAGCTTTTTAGACGGTACAGAGATTGAATTTAAATATGATGTTGTCAGTGATCAAATCGAAATGGATGAGGATGAGGAAGAAGACGATGAGGATGAAATATAAATAAAAATTTACAACGGGCGGCAGTCCCAAAAGTCCATTAAGTCTATAACGAGCACCATCTTAAGAAGAGCCCTGAAAAAGTTGATTTATACTTTTTCAGGGTCTCACCTTAAGTACCCTGTACTTTTATGATTCGTTTGTTTCCGTTCCTTTCTTACGATCATTGAATATACTGTAAAAAACGAGGTAGTGGTTCATTATGAACCAAAGTGGAAAAGCGTTACTCGGTTCTTGGTTGCAAGCAGTTGGCACCATTGTCTCTGCGTTAGGAAGTACCCCTCCCCCAAACAAACAGAAGCGTCTTCAACTAACCTTTCCTTAATCGGTAACTTGATGCAAGGGACAGGAAATGCTCTCATTGCCGATAGTATAGATGAACAAACGTTAAATAAAATCGGAAATCAAATACAAGCAATTGGCAATTCAACAGTCATAGTCGGTCTGATTATTCATTTCGACCATGATACGACAAATAAAGTTCTAAACATTCAAGGAAATCTATTGCAAGCTCTCGGAAGCACGCTCGCTCTACCCGAATTGTTCCATGAGACAAAATCTTATTCAACACTTGTAAGTATTAACGGTACACTTTTACAAACAATTGGTAACGCACTTCAAGCCATTGCTGGTGGAATCGAACTTAATACAGGTGATGAGGACAACCTTGATTTTGTCGGAAGCTGGATTCAAGCCATCGGCTCTGTCTTACAAGTACTCGTCGCAACAAAAAGCAGTCAAACCACAAGTGCACCGAAATAGTTTGAATTTAACTATTTCGGTGATAACAACCGCAACTATTACTTCGAAAAATATTGAACCCTTCTCCAATGCCAAATCAAAAGGAACAAACAGAAACACTATATGAGGTACGTTTAAGTATTTATTTTCTTCTATCTCTTTTATACTAATTCCAATCAACAACAGGTTTATCCATTTGCACTGGGTAACCTAACTCTTCAGAGGCAGCAAACATAAATTCCTTCCTAAAATAATAACTACGATGATAAACAATTTTTCCATTTTCAATTTCTTGATACTGAATATCATGAATTTCTGCACCTTGCTCTCCGTCAAAAAATACAACAATGACATTTCTTCCCCAAAGTTTGTATTTTTCAGCTCGTAAACCGGGTAAACCGAACTGCATAGATCCTGAACGCATCTCATCCTTAGAAAACTCTTGGAAACCTAATGAAGCTTCATTATAAGCTTCGTCACTAAAAATAGACAGTACCCCTTCAAGATCTCCATTATTCAATGCATTTAAGTATTTCTCAATAATAGAATGCTCACTTTTTATTGATTTTGATGTAGAATTAGACTCTGAATTTATTTTTGGTGGTTGGTTATTCAATTTTTTCCTCATGCGTTGTACAGTTGCATAAACAGCACCTGGAGTAGTCCGAACAATCCCTGCCACTTCTTTAGCTGTAAAGGAGAATACTTCCATAAGTAGAAAGACAGCAGATTGTCTAGGTGTAAAAAGGCTTATTAGATGATTAAGAGCTTCTTCGATCTCTAAACCATCAACAGTTTCTTCTGCTAGCACTTCTTCCTCTATACTACCAATTATTCTTTTTTCTTTACGACAGTGATCAATCCATGTATTAGTCGCTATTCTGTATAGATACGATTTTGGGTTTGTTGCATGCCATCGTTGATGTATACTACCAAACGCCTTTACCATCGTTTCTTGATACAAATCTTCTCCATCCCAAGGTGAGCCCGTTAAATAACGACAATACCTCCACAAACCTTCTGTAAATTCATCAACTAACTCGTTAAACTCTGCTTTAAGCTCTCGAGATTTATCATAAATTGAAAGCTTTTGATCACGTGAAATAGTCATAATAGCCTCCTTCTTTTTTATTCATTATGTATAACGATTTAGAAGGGAAACATTATACGCATGTTCAACAATTTTTTCAAAGTGGATTAATAATTAGAAAAAATCGCCCCTATCATTCTCATTCCTTCTAATGCTAGAATAGTTTCATAGCTTACTCTATTAGATAATCATTGTCTGTAGTTCAATATCATGTCTACAAAATGAATGAGCATGATCTCCTTTGATAATCTGCTTACTTCCATTATAGTCGAGAGCGTGGATTAGAATGCCAAAAGATACTGATCAACGACAATGATCCTGTTTATCATTAACATGGCTCTAAACCACCAGGACAAAATGTTTATCAAGTGATTTCCCTCTATTAGGAAACAGCTGTCTCCATCAATGTTATCCCTCCAAAACCAGTATTTTCAATCCTTTACAAATGAATTGGAATAATCTATCCTTCTAGAACCTTAAATGGTCCTAGAAGGCAAACTAGCTGGAGTTGCGTTTAATTCTAGTGTATATGCATTCACCTACTAGTTCGTAACATCAGGTATGTCTTTGAACAATATTTCAAACGATCTTTACGTTATATATTCTTGAAGCAACATTGTTCAAACCTAATCCTCTTCCATTTATCCCCTATCCGGAGCGTGGGGTGGTTCTTCCATCCATCCCCTTTCTATTAGGATGTCTATACCCTCCTTCCCATACTGCAAGATTTCAGGAATTAGTTGAAAATATTCAGAAGCAAGATCTGTTCGTGATGAAATACTTAATGCATGACCTATATAGGTCATTCCTTGGGTATTGAGCGTAGTTATAAGATTCATAATGAGCTTTTCAGAAAATGGAGACTGAGTGGAAGTTGTCACTTCTGAATTAACCATTATCGTACCAAGCAAATCTTCATTGATTAAAGTATGGTTTAAGAAATTAATTTGTTTCTTAGCTAATTTTTTACCTTTTATTAAAAATTTTTTTATTTTATCATCTTTTACAACTTGAATAAAACTTATTAGTAAGATTAAACCAAAATAGTTCCTCTCAATATTAAAAAACATTTCAGATAGCTCAAGAACATTTAAAGGGCGCTTCTTTTCTAACCATTTGGACAAAAAAGTTTCTTTATCTGTAATAAATTCAACTTTATCAGGATATGGGATCATCGGTGGACGATCGTATATCCCTTTAGATAACATAAAATTAACTGTTTTATTATAGAGTTCCGTTGTAGAAGTTAAACACTTAGAGAAGAATGTACGAATATCTTCGCGGGCCACGTTAGAAATTTGGATACCATAGGTCATCAAACCGATACGGCTCATACCGTAAACGTAGCTTACAGGAAATAAATCGAAAAACAGTGGTGGAGCTGAAAGGTCAATATCTTCATTGGTAAATCCCTTAGGAATAGGAATATTTTCTTTTTCAAAAATGTTCTTTATTTCCTCAATATGTTTACTTGATAAATCGAATGTTAGTTTAATTAAGGATTTAACATCTTCATTGCTCGAATGTTGCAAGAAATGCTTAGTGATACAGATTGATAAGCTATCATTTATATAAGTAGCCCATAATCCTGCAATTTCAGTAGATGATAAACCTACATTATGTTTTTTAGTCATAAAAAATCTCCTTTTACTGGGATTTTATTTTTTATTAGTTTGCACATAAAATAAAAAAATATATAATAAGTGAGTAGAATATTAATTGTTTTGGTATTCTCCTCCTATAATATAGCCGGTTATTATACGAAGGCGAAGAAGAGCCAATCACTTGATTAACATAATTGACTCAGTCATTTTTCAATAGTACCGTTGTAATACTGTTTTTTAAAAGAGCTTCAACCAAAAAAGAAGCCTCTCAAATGTAACTGAACTCAAGAGAGGCCTCCGTTAATACACATCAATGTTAACAAACAAATATCACTTTATAATACGCTAAAGGGGATAATGACATCACGAGTTAACTTGGAACCATTAAGTTTATTGATATTCCATATCACGTTTTTTATACCCTAGTAATCCAATCGTAAGAAGTAATACTGCAAACACGCTTAATAGGAAAATCGGAAGGAATGTCACATCTTCAATTGGTGCTTGGGGAACATGTCCAAAAGGTGATAATTTCGCTGCCCAATTAGGAATTTGAAAAATGCTACCGAAATAGATGACGATAAATCCATAAAATACATAAACCCATATGAGACTAGTCAGTTTTGGCAAATAGGCGATGAGTAGTGATGAAACTCCTATCATAACGAGCATAGCTGGAAAATAACTCATAAATGCTCCGTAAATCATTCTAAAGCTTAGTCCTTCCTCAAGTACGGCTGTTCCAGCAGACCAAAGACCAATGGCTCCGAGTGAGCTCATAACAAAGCCAGTCATCACAGAGATAGTGATATATCCTCCAAGTAACCGCATCCTGGAAACCGCCCTACTTAATAAATGTTCCAATCGACCTTTTTTCTCTTCCGCCCGAACTTTATTGATCGCCATAATAGGAGGAATCACTCCAATTAAAGTGATGACAATAACAAGCATTGGTAAAAACTGCTCCATAAGAGAAAACCCATCTACCGAAACCAATATTTGGGAATACAGTTCATTGTCACCGATAAACGCTTCAATATCTCCTAAAACAGAACCGTAGGAAGCCCCTAGCACATACATCCCCACCGCCCAGGAAATGATTCCAGTACGTTGTAGCCGCAGTGAAAGACCAATGGGATTCTGTAAAAAGGCAGAGGCATATTTTCTGCCTGGTTTTGCAGGTATAAACCCACTTTCCAAGTCTCTAACTGCATTCAAAACATTTGCTAAGATGAATAAGAGGAACGAAGCACCTACCATAAGGAGAATTGGACCCCAGTTGTTGTTCCAATAAACTTCCGCTTTTGTCACCAAACCAAGAGGGGAAATCCATGATAACGCTTCATTGCTTACATCTGTCATTCCGCGTACAAGGTAACTGATCAGTAACACAGCAATGGATAGACCCATTGTTCCTCTTGAACTTTCTGAGAGTTGGGCAAATACGGCCGTCATACCTCCAAAAAATAAGAGGGTTGCTCCTAATGCTGCTCCATAAAGTAAAGATCCCTCCAGATTCATCGTTTCTATCCCTAGAGCATATAAACCGATTCCATTGACTAATGCTAAAACGACACTTGTTCCAATAGTCACGAGTAAGGTAGCACTAAGGTAGGAAAGCTTTCCAGACGGCAAGGAACGAATCATTTCGAGACGACCATCTTCTTCATCTGCCCGAGTATGCTTGGCAACAAGTAAGATCCCCATGAGTCCGACAATGACCGCTGTCATTAATAGCATCTGATGGGCCGTCATCGCCCCTATTGTATAGTTTTCTAAATTTCCAGGTCCCAGCATAGCTGTCATAGCAGGGTTTTTCATAGTTTCTGTCATTCCGGCAATGTCTTCCTTGGCATCCCCGTACAAGTTTTGAAATGCTACAGGCATTATTATTGTAAAAAAAGATAATCCAACAAGCCATAATGGAATCCGAATACGATCTAAGCGAAGAATAAACAGCGCTAACGGAACGGTTTTGGCAAATAAGTTTTTAGCCATTCGTACCTCCTCGTGTCACGATAGACTTATCATGACCTTCGTAATGACTCATAAATAAATCCTCTAACGTTGGTGGTGCACTCTCCAGTTTGAGAATTCCAAATTGACTAAGATGCTTCATCACGTTATCAAGTTCCTCTGTGTCAGCTTGGAAGGTTACACCATGTTCGGTTTCCTCCCATTCATGAACACCTTTCAGTTCTTTTATCCCCTTCATCGGATGTTTTGTTTCGGCAAGAATTTGTGTTCTCGTTAAATGACGCAATTCTTTCAGAGTACCAGTTTCAATCATTTTTCCTTGTCGAATAATAGCTACCTTATCACATAGTCTTTCCACTTCAGATAGGATATGGCTTGAAAGGAGTACGCTTTTCCCTTGCTTTTTTACCTCCTCTACACAATCCTGGAATACCTTTTCCATCAACGGGTCAAGGCCTGAGGTTGGTTCATCGAGAATATATAAATCAGCATCAGAGGAAAAAGCCGCAATTAAAGCAACCTTTTGTCTGTTCCCTTTTGAATACGTACGACATTTTTTCGATGGATCTAAATCAAACCTTTGGATCAATTCTTCTCTTTTGCTTTGATGATTTGTGCCCTTAAGTTTTACAAAAAGATCGATGACTTCTCCACCAGTTAAATTAGGCCATAAGTTTACATCCCCAGGTACGTAGGCTATGCGTTTGTGTATTTCCACTGCCTCATCCCATGCATCCTTTCCGAATATTTTCACTTCCCCTTTTGTAGCCTTTAAGATACCGAGTAGTATTCGTATTGTTGTTGATTTACCCGCTCCGTTCGGTCCAATAAACCCAATGACTTCCCCACTGTTCACTTTAAGGTTGACCCCATCCAAAGCGGTAAATTTACCAAACCTCTTCATCAGATTTGTTGCCTCTAATAAGCTCGTCATCATTCTTCATCCCCTTCTTTATAAAATGATCGTTTCAATATGTCTGAATAACTCTCCCATTGTTTAAGCATCTCCATATCGATTTCATCATACGACTTTATTTTTTTCTGCGCTTCTTCAGCGAATCCGAGCATCGTCCAATTAAGGATGTTCATTGCTTTTTTAATATCAATATCCTTTTGAAATTTTGAAAAATCAATATTTTCATAAATTTTCCCATACCCTTTTTTAAGAGCAAGCTCTTTATTTTTTATAATTTCTGTTTTGACTTCAACAGACTCTTCGTTATTTATCGATGTCAGGAAATCAAACACTTTAGGTGATTTTTTTTGAATTCTAAACTTAATTAACCCAATTTGCCCTATTCGTTTAAACAAGTCGGTTTGAGACATATCTATTTCTTTATAAATTTGTTCGATTACCTTATTTCCATAACCGATTAAAAACAAATAGAGCTCTTTTTTATTATTAAAGTAATTAAACAGGGAGCCTTTTGATATACCGGCCTCTTTGACAATTTCATTGGTAGAAGCTTTGTCAAACCCACTTTTGACAAATTCTTGCATCGCCGCATTGATAATTCGATTCTGTTTTTCTAATGGAAGACTTAAAAATTTTGAATAAATGGTCTATCCCTCCTATGCATGTAGATAAGTGACCACTTTGGTCATAATTAATTTACCACCATTGACCATAATGGTCAATATAAATTTTCACACAAAAAATTAACCCCCCTCAAACAAAATGTTTTTACAATATTGCAGTAGTAAAACTTTTTCCATAAGGGGGATTCAGAATATATAGTTTCTTCTATTTTGTGCTCATTTATAAAAAACCATCAAAGTTATATTAGCTACGGAGTATAAACCAAAATGAAAAGACAATAGGTTATCATCATTCACTCCCAAATAAGCCGTACAAAAATAAATGTGTTATTTCTTTTCGTAGTTCGACGTCGAGGTTTTCTCTTACCTCAGGGTTATTCATGATTGAAGATAAAGAATTCATGTACATCATAATCGCTCGTGCAGAAATTTCGTGTGTCATATATCCCTCTTCTTTTCCTTGCTCAATTACCTTCAAAAACAAAGGAAGAACTCTTTTTACCGAAAACTCTTCTATATATTTTTTGACATCAGGATCTTCAAACATGAAATTCTTTAAACCTTCGTTATTTAGCATTTCTTGATTTTTAGTTGATATCGATAGAAATGTCTTAATTTTTTCTTTATAAGGCATTTCCCTATCATCAACAAGCTTCTGAAACTCCCCGAAAACTTCTTCTGTCACTTGATAGAAAACTTGTTTCGTAAGTTCTTCTTTACTTCCAAAAAAATTATAGATCGATGCTGGCGAGACATCAGCTCGTTCTGCAATTTCTCGCACACCAATTTCCCTTAGGTTTCGAGTTCCAACAAGATCTGTTAGTGCATCTATAATTTGCTTTTTTTTCTCGTTTCGTCTTTTTTCAAAGCCATTCATTCTTCTAACCACCTCTATAGTATTCTAAAACAAAATTATATAACAAGACAAATTATTCGTTACAAAAAATATAGACAGAAAAGATTCCAAATGATATTATGTAACGGAAGTGTCATTTTGTTATATAACTTTAGGGGTGGAGGGAACTTTAAATGATTCAAGTAAAATCATTGACTAAAAAATATTCCAATGGAAAAGGGATTTTCGATGTAAGCTTTCAAGTTAAAAAAGGTGAGATTTTTGGGTTTCTTGGTCCAAATGGAGCTGGAAAAACAACAACAATGCGTCATTTAATGGGGTTTGTAAATCCAACAAGTGGTAGCGCATCAATTGCAGGTTTGGATTGTCGGACGCAGGCTTCTGAGATACAAAAAAAACTAGGATATGTCCCTGGAGAAATTGCATTTTTTGATAACATGACAGGAAAACAATTTCTCAAGTTTATTGCAGGGATGCGAGGTGCTCACAATAACAAACGACAAGACAGTCTCATAGAACGTTTCGAATTAGAAGCTGATAGAAAAATTCGCAGGATGTCAAAAGGAATGAAACAAAAGGTTGGTTTAATTGCGGCATTTATGCACGACCCAGAGGTGGTCATTCTTGATGAACCAACGAGTGGGCTAGATCCACTCATGCAGAAAAAGTTTGTCGAGCTTATCCAGGAAGAAAGAAGTCGTGGTAAAACCATTCTTATGTCTTCCCATATTTTTGGTGAAATAGATAGTACTTGTGAAAGAGTAGCAATCATCAGGGATGGAAGGCTGGTCGCAGTTGAAGATATTACTACATTAAAATCATCGTTAGAAAAAAGGTTTTATATTACATTTGCTACAACCACCGATATTGCAAAAATTAAGGCAAGTGGTTTGAACTATGAAATCAAAGACGAAACCAAAGTCGAGATCGTTGTTACTGGGAACTATAACGAAATGGTCAAAACGTTAGCAAATTGTAGCTTAGTAAGTATTGATACTTCAACACAAACATTAGAGGAAATCTTTATGCGCTATTATAGCAAGGAGGGAAAATAATATGTCATTCACATTATTTAAAGCAGACTTAAAAGCGAACCGCTTTATTTGGTTGCTCATCACGATCATATATTCGTTTTATGCTATCATGATTGCTTCCATGTTTGATCCTGAAAATACAGAGGCAATGGCAGAAATGATGGAAATGATGCCGAAAGAGTTCCTTGATGCTATCGGGTTTAAAGTAGGGACGACATTGTTAACTCACATATCAGGCTCTTTATATTCAATGCTCTTATATTTATTTCCATTAATTATAACGATCATTGTTAACCATCGTCTTTTAGCAAGTCACATAGACAAAGGTAGCATGGCCTATTTACTTTCTACCTCAAATTCCCGTGGGAAAATTGCTGTAACACAAGCAATTTTTAGTCTGCTTTCAATTACGTTATTGTTTGCAGTGATTACCGGTGTACAAATGAGTGTTGCATCTTCTATGTTCCCAGGCGAGTTAGAAGTTGGGAAATTTATGTTGCTAAATGTTTATGCATTAATTCTCTATTACGCAATCAGTGGGATATGTTTTTTTGCTTCAGCTATTTCTAATGAAACAAGATTTAGTTTTGGCCTTGGCGCAGGTCTTCCGATTGCATTTATTATGTTAGATATGCTTGGTAATTCAGCAGAGAACATGAGTTGGATTGGAAACTTATCTCTATATGCTCTGTTTAACCCAGATCGATTATTTGCTGGTGATGCTTTTGCCTATATTGCAATGGTCGTTTTAGGTGTACTTGCCAGTATCCTTTATGCTAGTGCAATCATACTATTTAAAAAGCGTGACTTGCCGTTATAATAGCTGTTTTAGTCTTATCATGCGTGCTGATTAACCATAATTATAACAGACCCAACATGAAATAAGGTTGGCTGAAAGTGAGATTCTTTCTGCAAACCATGTAACGTGCAAAACAAACACTTTTGCTGTTTCACCTTGCACCCATTGATCAAATTCTTAATATTTTTTCACCTAAAAGTTGAGTGTCAAGTCTTTGTACTTAACAACCCTCTTCATTTTGTCTTACTGTACAGTATCCATATTTATAACTTATAATGTTTTTTGTTTCATTGTAATAAGCCCTTCTGCTTTCCCTGCTACCTGAATCTCCCCCATACTCTCCTTCATAAAAAAATTTTGATATTATGGGCAACCGCAATCATTAGCTTTTTCTGAAGCCAATTCTTCGGGAGATTGCTTAGCAAAATATACTTTTAAGGAGTCGGGTACTTGAAAAGCTTCAGTTTCCAAATCTGAAACTTTTTTATCTTCTACATAGGCTCGTAATACAGCATCGATTATTAAACCAGATGGAGGAGTTGAATAATCATTTCCGTTCCACTCCCAATATCTATCTTCTAAGCCGTGGACGTCTCCCTTTGTTGGAATTATTTCCATTTCAGCTATCCTTATAGTAGGCGATGCTTTAAAGTGTAACGACTTAGTCTGTTCTAAACTTTGAATGAGTGTTTTCTTAAACTCGATTACCGTATCTACCTGTTCCAATATCGGTTTCAACTCATCGATTACCTGACTCACCTGCTCTTCTACGCTTGTGCAAGTACTGCAACTCGATGCTCCAACACGGGTCATATCTAGCTCTAAAAAGTGTACAGTAATTCTACGTTTATCATTATTAGAAGCTCTTGATGAGGATTGGTCACATTTACATTCAACCTTGTTTTGTTCGTTCACATCATAACCTCCTTGAATATTTAATTGATTAAGTCAACTATATTCTCAAAAAAATTTAGGATATGCTAATCATTCATCCCCCTCTTCCCCGAGTTGAACCTGCTGCATTGCACTATTTAATGCCTGTAATGAAGTCATAACGACCTGGCACATTGCAGGATCAAGTTTTTTTAGAATATTTTCATTCCTTAGCGCTACCTCTACTTCTATACGATCAATCAGTTCTGACCCTTGTGAAGATAACACAATACAACAAACGCGACCATCTTCGGGATGTGTTTTACGTAACACGTATCCTTTATCAATCAGTTTATCGATTACACGAGTTGCTCCACCACGAGTTATGTTTAATTGTTTTGCAAGTTCGTTCATCGTTATTGTACGTTCAGAGTCGCGTTTAAGATAACTTAGAGTGCGGCACTCGGAGGCTGACAGGTCATAACAACATAGATGTTCTTGCTCACGCATATGGAAACGATCACTGATTGAGTATAGAAGCTCAGTAAGCTCTTTTGATTGATTTTGAACATTCATTATCTGATCACCAAATTTCATAATATAGTTGACTTAATCAAATAGTATACTTTTATCGATTGGATGTCAATATATAACTCACCAAAATTGATCTTTTGTTAGTACACTAAACATTTCCATAAAACTTATTGTGATTTCATCTAGTTTGCCCTAATTTTGTGGAAATTTTATTAAGTTTGATTTACCAATACATCAACCCGATATTCATTTGACAAATGTAAAAAACCAACTATAACTCTTTTATTTCTAACATTTTTTTAAAGATCTTAAAAAAAGCTCTCAATATCGAGAGCTCTACTTATCTGAATTACCAGATGGTTGTTGAACTTCTTTAATCACAACCTTACAGCAAGACGACTCCTTATTTTCTTTCTCTTTAAGTTTACTCAATAAGTTTTTCAGCATACTTCCACCCCCTTTCAAATCATTGTTTACCCAATCTAACCATTTAGGTAATATTTCATTTCAATTTCCTGTTTCCGTTGACCTACTTTGTTATCAATAAGGAGTTGTTTCGTATGCTTACTCCATCTATCGCAACATTTTCTTACCTTAGGGTCTTTAAATTTCAAACTATTGACAAACTTCAAAAACATTTAAATTCCTCCCTTAAATAAAATAGAAGATGAAACCAGATATTGTTGACATACTTAAAACAGATATCACAAACATAACAATTAACTCTTTTTTGAAAATTGCTTTTAACAATACTAACTCTGGTAAACTTGCTCCCGCTGAACTAATCATCATCGCCATTACGGGCCCTAGTGCCATTCCATTTACAATTAGAATTTGAGATATCGGAATCATGCTTGATAAACGAATGTATAGCGGTATCCCTACTATTGCAGCCAGTGGAATCAACCACCATACATCACTGCCGAAATAGGTACTAATAAATTCCGCTGGCACAAGTCCATGAATGATTGCACCGATGGCTGCACCTATCAGTAAATAAGGGTAAACTGACTTCATAAGATCCCAAGTTTCTTTCCATGCATTTCTCCAAGAAAACGTCTTTGATGTATGTTCATACCCACTCATTACTACATTTTTTAATGACTTTTCAAATCCGAATTTCTCCAAAAGTAATCCAATTATTAAAGAAAGCGAAGCAGTAATAATTATGTATAAGATGGTTACTTTCCATCCCATAATGACCGTCATAATAGTTAGAATCGTAGGATCTAGTACAGGCGAGGCAAATAAAAACACCATTACAACCCCAAACCTCACATGGTTTTTAAGCAGATTTAAGATAACTGGAATGGTTGAACAAGAACAAAAGGGTGTAATAAAGGCAAATAATAATGCAATGACCCCTCCGACTACTGGATTTGAATTCTTTAGGTGTTTTTTAACTTTATCGTAAGGTATATACGCCTGAATTAAATTCAGAAGAAATGAAACCCCTACAAACAAAATAGTTAACTGTGCAGCAATGATCAAAAAGCTCTTAAATGTCTCAAACATAAAATCCCCTCCGTATATCAACTTTTTTTGATTTTAACCACTTAATAAATCAATTTTTTTTGATGTAATATCTAAAATAATTCCCAGCTTCAGTGAGCTGGGCGAAATAAACAACAAAGTTCTTCAGATAAGAGATGGTCGATCACTTTGTTATTTATCTTGTAGTAGTTCCATGTACCCTTTTTTGTTTCATAATAATATCTGCATCTAATAAAATTTTCAAATGATATGAAAGCTTAGACTGGGGAATATCCAATAGATCAGTTAAATCACAAACACACGCTGACCCTTCCTTACACAATATGGCTAGTAGATGTAGGCGTTTTTGATCTGCCAATGCCTTAAACCTTTTTTCATAGGCCGCAAAGTCTGTCACTTCTAGAGTAGAATTTAAGGGAATTGTCTTAATCATATTAGCCCCTTCCTTAATCAATTTTTTTTGATGTAATTCTATAATACATCCAATTTTCACTACCCGCAAGTATTATATCGATTTTTTTTGATTTAATATATGATACTTGTCTAATCGTACATTAAATCAAAACGAAGTAGATACGTTAAAAATAGAAAATAATCAACACTTTGTTTTGAAATGGGCTTTACCTACTAGTATTTCAGATAAGATTTTTTTTGACTCCTCTAATTTTTTTTGCTTGTTTTCAATCTCTTTTAGTTTGTTCTCAACAAATTTCACCTTTTCCTCGTATGCTAAGGGACAATCTTGATTATTTAAAGTACTTAAATCATTAAGAGTAAATCCAATTGACAAAAGTGTTTTCACATCTTCTAGATAATCGACGACCTTTTCATTAAAAATACGATAATTATTCACATCTCTTGTTAATAACGTATCTGGTATTAAATTTTTTCGTTCATAAAACCTTATTGTAGAGATTGGCAAACCTGTTTTTTGGGAAACATCATTTATTTTCATAATATGACCTCTTTTCACTTGCTATAAACCTAAGTTCATAGTTCATATTAGGAATATGATAACGAAGGGCATGAATAATGTCAAAAAACTAATGTTATCAAAAAGGAGAGATTACATGTTAACCAAGCTACAAAATAATGATTTTGCCAATATTGTAGGAGGACGCCGTTCTGTACGAAATTACGATGAAAACATTAAAATTTCAAGAGATGAACTAAGGGAAATGATATCAGAAGCCAGCTCAGCTCCATCTTCCGCAAACATGCAGCCTTGGCGTATAGTTGTTGTTGATACTCCGGAAGGAAAAGAAAAGCTAAAACCACTTGTTCAATTCAATACTTTACAGAACGATACATCCTCAGCAATGCTATTGATTTTTGGTGATACAGAAAGCTATTTAAATGTTGAAGATATCTATAATGAAGCTGTTAGACAAGGAAAAATGCCTGCCGATGTACGAGATAAACAGCTGAAACAGATTATGGATTTTTTTCCAAGTCTCCCAAGAGAAATGAGGATTGAAATTGCTAAAATTGACAGCAGTCTCTTTGCAATGCAACTTATGCTAATAGCTCGTGCACATGGATATGATACGAACCCAATAGGCGGTTTTGAACACGACCAATTAGCTGAAACTTTTGAAATAGATAAAAGCCGGTATGTACCAGTAATGATTTTATCAATAGGTAAAGCGAAAGAAGAAGGTTATGAATCGATTCGTTTAAGTTCAGATAAAATCACTTTTTGGAGATAAATTAAATTTAAGAGATTGGAACAACCTAGTAATGAACAAAGGTGGTATTCACGATGATTAGTGAGTGCCACTTTTGTTAGAAACGATGTCATGCTATCAGAAGGAATAACGTAATATGCCAAACTTAGAAAAAATTAAACCTTAATATAAGCTATAAAGGTTGTCCGATATGCCAAGACTCATGAAGAGTCTTCGCTTTCGTCCTGCGCCTCTTTGTTAAGTGCTTTCTGTTGTTCAGGTGTTAGCGAGTTCCATGCTGACCATCCCGCAAGATGATAATCCTTTATTCTTTTTTGAAGTTCTTCTGGGGTCAATTCTCCAGGACTAATCACATGAACAACCGTTTTCCCAAGCTTGTAGGTGGCATCATAATTTTGTTCTGTCATCGAATCACCTCAAGACAGTATATGCTCTAATATCATTAGGACTGCCATATTAAATCCACCCTTGGACAGTGTTTACTACAATTCAACAACACTAGTCGTACGGCTCATCATAAAAAATATCTTGAAAAAAACACCGTATTTTTAACAATTCTAATTTTGATTGCACCTCTACAGTTGCAATGCACTTAACCTCATCTTTAACATAGTTGCTACTTCTTCTCTGGACTTTCCACCTCAAAGGTTCCATAACGTGTTAAAATGAATGAATGTACTACAATCTTATTTGTCGAACGGAGGACTATTATGAAAATAAATACCGTTAATCAGAATAATATTGAAATTGCTGTTGTAACTAGCAGTGAGATACTAATAAAAGATGTTCAATCGGCATTGGATTTTATGGCGACAGTGGCTTATGAAACAGGCTGTAACCGTATCATTTTGAATAAATCAGCATTATGTGAGGGCTTTTTTCATTTAAGTACAAAACTCGCAGGGGAAATATTACAAAAGTTTATCAATTATCATGTGAAAATAGCTATTATAGGGGACTTTTCTGTATATTCAAGTAAGAGTTTGAAAGACTTTATCTATGAAAGCAATAGCGGGAAAGATATATTTTTCTTTCCTAATGAGAAGCAAGCAATTGATAAATTAAGTTTAGTCTAGATGACATATACGTAGATTACTGGAGGGTGCAAAGCAAAAGTGAGCCCCCTCAGTATAGATCCTCCAGCAGCATCATGTCTCCCTCTCGGAAATGTCTAATATGAATTCAGATGATTTCTTCAACACAATTCCCCTTCTCAAAATAGCATAAATTAAATAGGTTAATGAAAAAATCTCATAGAAGTTTAGCCATATAATATTCGTCAACATATTGTCCATCAATGAGCAAAGAATGTTTTTTTATTCCTTCAATTTCAAACCCCATTTTTTTATAGAGTGCAACAGCAACAAAATTGTGACACATCACTGTCAGTTCGAGCCTATGAATATCGTTTAACTTGCACCAGTTTTCAAGTTCAACAAATAATTTTGTTCCAATCCCATGACCTATATAATTTTTCACGATTCCAGTCACTATATACGCACTATGGCGCATTCGCATGAAGTTTTCTCTATTAGCAGATAAATACCCTACTAATTCATTACCTATTTCAGAAACTAATATTAAGGAAAGTTTATTTTTTAAGACATCTTCAATATACTTCGCCTCCAATTCTATTGTTGTTTTTCTTTCATTAGGTTCCAACATCATAAACTTAGATTCTGTATCCAAATTTTTGCGTAATTCTAAAAAGTTCTTTGCATCAGTTACTCTAATTTCTCTTATAGTCATAGTATTCCCCCTACCATGTGGCTAAATAATTAAATCATATATCTTCTATAGATAGACTGCTCATCAGAATAAAACAAAACATTTTAATTTATAGTACTAACCTCCCCTTTAGTTTAACATTAATTTCCTTTTTATTGACATAAAAAATGCGTTTCTTGTTACAAGAAACGTACCTCGTTTTGTTGAACAAGAAAATGTCCCAATCGATATGATTGGAACATTAAAAATTTAAAAATTGTTTCAATTTTACTGTGACCAAGAAGCGATAGCTACCTTCATAGAAATACTCTGCTTAATACCGACCATACTTCTTTTTCCACTGTCCTTTTTCCAAATCAAATTCTAATTTTTCTAAGATTGTGTAGCGTATTTCCGTAGGTGCATTTGAAAGAACAATAAAGAAAGTACGCTGTTTCCGCACTCGTTACTTCATTAAAAATTTATAATTTCTTTTCAAAAAAGGTTAAGGATATTTGCTCATTCACCATGATTTCTTTAATATCTTGAAATCCATTCTTTTTATAAAATCTAACTGCTGGTGAATTTTTAGAACCTGTTGCTACTTTTATCTTTTTAACCTCGTACTTACTTTCAATAAAATTTAATAGCAATTGTGCAATCCCTTTCCTAAAATGGTTCGGATGTACGATTAACCTATGAATATCAATTTCATCGTCAACTACTTTTAAAGAAATTGCTCCGCATAGTTCTTTATTTTCATAATAACCAAAGAAAGTTTCATCGCAATGTTGTAATGTATAAACTGTATCCTTTAATGGTGGTATTTCATATGAACCAATTATTTCTGCCTCAACTCTATATGATAGTATTTGAACATTTAAAACATCTTCTGCGTATTTGCTATTATTAATATCAATTATTTTTATCAAGGGAACCCTCCCATTCAATTATTGTCATCTTCCACAAACCTGCTTCGTTAGCACAATCAGGCAAGCGATGCTTTATTAAAGCATCGCATCCATTTGTTTAAGTACATTTGAAACCAACAGTTATCCAAAATGATAATGAAACCACCAAACAATAAGAATCATACTCACTATTCCCCAAGCTGTGACACTTACTATCCACCAAATTATGGACTTAGCTTTTGTTGAACTTTCCTCGTCTTCCGTATTCGCTTTTATAAAAGCGAGCTTACTTTCCATACCTTTTTTCATAGAAAATCCGATTATTATGAAACCAATAGTTATCCAGAGCAATAAGTCCACCTTTTATACTTCTTTTTTTGTGGATTACTTCTTTCAATCTTCTTTACTATCCTGTCTCTTTATTTTAACATTAATTTCCTTTTTATTAACATAAAAAATACGTTCCTTTTTCGAGAACGCTTCCGCTAGCTCAATAACAGCTATCTTAATTTACCTAATTACCAGTAATTAATTCAAATAAAGTTTCTGACTCGTTTTCGGGTAGATTTATATACTTTGTTTCACCTTCGATAACTATCTCAAGTCTATCGCCATTAGGTGTCACCCATATTGCATAGTTCGATGAGTTCAAACTAAAACGGTACTCAGGTGGTAAATCCATAGAAACTTCTATATTTCCCTCCCAATCTGCATCTACCAGAATTTTTTCAACCGATTTTAATTCATCCTTGTTATCAATCACTTTAGTGGTTTTATATCCGTCAACGGTACGCTCTTCAACTGTTATTTCCCTAGCTTCCACTAATGAAGCTTCTTGGACTTGTTTTTCTTCCTGTTGATTATCACTACAACCAAACAAAGCAATCATTCCAATTAGGATTGTTATAGCAAAGAACATCTTGTTTTTCATCATTAATTCTCCCCCCTAAGATTGGACGATAACTTTTATTTAAAGGTTTCACTTTTTTCCTTAACCAGAATTGCGTCTTCCAGATACACGAAAAGAAGCGCATACCCAATAAGGTAAAGAAATGCGCCTTCTACCAATTCTTATTTATTCTTTCTTATCATCCTTATCAACTCGTGTATCTAAAGATTATAATGGAGATCCTGCGTCTTCCACAATTGATGCATTGTCGTCAATGGTTA
>NZ_BAUU01000023.1 GCF_000513115.1 Halalkalibacter hemicellulosilyticusJCM 9152 | reverse complement strand
ACAACAATTGTCTCTTTTTCGCTTGGCTTTTGTTCAGTTTTCAAAGAACTTGTCAATGTCACTAATCGTTTAACAGCGACTTTCAAATCATACCAAAATGAAATGTCATTGTCAAATCTTTTTTTGTCTAAAAGTATTCTCTGTCTTAGCGACAAGAAATAATATAACATTATTTATCTGTATAGCGCAAGTGCTTTTTTAAAAAAATTAGATCTGCATTCCCCTTAAAGGAAAAAGTACGATATTTTTTTAACTGTCGAAGTCCTTTAGGACTTCGACAGCAGTCTGCTCTTATTCAGGCTGATCTCTATGTCGCATTTGCGGAAACAGTAAAACATCGCGAATAGATGGCGAATTCGTTAACAACATCACTAAACGATCAATTCCTATACCAAGCCCTCCGGTCGGCGGCATTCCATACTCCAACGCTTCAACAAAATCTTCATCCATCATGTGAGCCTCTTCATCACCTTGTTCACGCTCAACAAGCTGTTGCTCAAAACGCTGACGCTGATCAATCGGATCATTAAGCTCAGTAAAAGCATTAGCATGCTCTCGACCAACAATGAATAGTTCAAAACGATCGGTAAAGCGCCCATCGACCTCATTTTTCTTTGCTAAAGGCGAGATAGCAACTGGGTGGCCATATATAAACGTAGGTTGTATCAACTCTTCTTCAACAAAATGCTCAAAAAATTCATTGACAACATGCCCAAACGTCATCGTCTCTTTAACAGGCACACGATGCTCTTTCGCTAGCTGACGTGCTTCCTCGTCACTCAATTGCTGCCAAAAATCAACACCCGTCTTCTCCTTAATCGCATCCACCATATGAACCCTCTTCCATTTAGGGGTCAAATCCACCTCATGGTCTCCATACGTAACAATCGTTGTCCCTAGAACTTCTTTGGCAATATGAGCCACAAGATTCTCGGTCAATTCCATAATATCATGATAATCAGCATACGCCTCATACAATTCGATCATTGTAAATTCAGGATTATGTCGCGTCGACACCCCTTCATTACGAAATACTCGTCCAATTTCGTACACCTTCTCTAAGCCACCGACAATGAGACGCTTTAAATGAAGTTCAATAGCAATTCTCATATATAATGTCATATCTAACGCATTATGGTGTGTAACAAAAGGACGAGCCGAGGCACCACCGGCAATTGAATGCATTGTCGGTGTCTCTACCTCTAAGTAACCATTAGAATCTAAATACCGACGCATTGATTGTAAAATACGACTACGCAAAACAAATGTATCACGAACTTCCGGATTCACAATTAGATCGACGTAACGTTGACGGTAACGTTGCTCAATATCTTTTAAACCATGAAACTTATCTGGTAGTGGGCGCAATGATTTCGAGAGTAGCGTAAAGCTTTGTACCTTTATCGATAATTCGCCAACCTTTGTCTTGAAAGCCGTTCCTTGAACACCTACAATATCACCAATATCAATTGAATTAAAAAGCTCATACGCCTCATCGCCAACGGCATCTTTACGGACATAAATTTGAATTTGACCCGTTAAATCCTGGATATGAGCAAAGCCCGCTTTTCCTTTTCCGCGCTTTGTCATAATTCGTCCAGCAAGAATTACTTCATTTTCCTGCTCGGCTAATATTTCTTTATCCAGCTCACCAAACTGTTCGTTCATTTCTCTAGCAGAGTGACTTCTCTCAAACTTCTCTCCAAAGGGGTCAATCCCCTTTTCTAGCAATTGCTTTAGCTTGTCCCGTCTCACCGTTAACAATTCATTTAACTCTATTTCCTGCGACATCTATTTCACTCCTTACTTTGTAATCAAACTCTTATGCCCGATTCTATGTAGAAAAACTGCCAGTGACAACACTGGCAGTATACTTATCACAAACGAATTATAGTGAAGAGTACGCTAAAAGTCAAACAGCACTTAACTTCTCTTCCGGCTGCTCTTCTAGCTGCTCAATATAACCGAACAATGTGTTAGCCACATCATCTCTTGTAGCAAACTGATTGATTTGATCGCGGATGCGCCCACTGCCTCGCATTCCTTTTAAATACCATGCTGCATGTTTACGCATTTCACGAACAGCGACATGTTCGCCCTTTAAATCAATTAGTCGATCCAGATGCAACATACAAACATCGATCTTTTCACGCGGGGGCGGTTCAACCGGTGTCACCCCATGCTCTAAGTAATTGATCGTTTGATACAACATCCATG
Organism: Halalkalibacter hemicellulosilyticusJCM 9152; assembly: GCF_000513115.1. GTDB lineage: Bacteria > Bacillota > Bacilli > Bacillales > Bacillaceae_D > Halalkalibacter > Halalkalibacter hemicellulosilyticus. The sequence continues at coordinate 73,584 of NZ_BAUU01000023.1, read as the reverse complement.
GGTTCCCTAAAGCCGCTCTCCCAATCATGACACCATCCACACCCGTTTCGTCTAGCATACGTTTAGCGTCTTCAGGTGTCTTCACATCACCGTTACCTATGACAGGAATGGATACAGACCCTTTCACTTGCTTGATGATATCCCAGTTCGCAACACCTTCGTACATTTGAACACGTGTACGTCCATGTAACGCAATCGCACTACCACCAGCACGCTCTACCGCCTGTGCATTTTCTACCGCAAAAATATGCTCCTCATCCCAGCCCATTCTCATCTTCACTGTAACAGGCTTCTGAACAGCATCAACTGTCGCTGACACCATTTCATATATCTTATTTGGGTCCAACAGCCATTTCGCTCCTGCATCACATTTCGTAATTTTTGGAACAGGACACCCCATATTGATGTCAATAATATCAGCATTCGTATTTTGATCAACGAATTTCGCTGCCTCTACAAGCGTATCCTTTTCACCACCGAATATTTGTAAGCTCAAAGGCTTCTCGCGCTCGTCAACGTATAGCATACTTAATGACTTCTCATTTTTGTGTAAAATGGCCTTGTCACTTACCATCTCAGCACAAACTAAGCCTGCACCAAACTCTTTCGCTATTAATCGAAAGGCAGGGTTACAAACACCGGCCATCGGTGCAAGAACAACTTGGTTTTTCATTTTAATAGAACCTATTTGCAACATGTTCTTCACCTCCCATTTAATTTCCCTTCACTTCATCTATAACGACATTTAGCGTGGCAGCAATACGTTCTAGCTGTTCTTCTGTAGGTTGTCGGCTCTCCCTTTCAATCTCACCGAGTACAGATAGTGAGAGACCCACCTCTTTTGCAAAGCGTTGTTGAGTATAGCCTTTTAGTTTTCGAAACGCTCGGATGCGTCGTCCAAAGTACTCCATACCTTTACCCCTTCTTTATCTGGTAATGTATCATAAAGCTCTTCAACAGTCTGTCCTTTAGCTGCAACATACAACGTCGGTGCAATTTCTTTTAGTGGCACTAACACAAAAGCACGTTCCCACATCCTCGGATGAGGAATGATTAAATGCTCCATCTCCATATTTTCTTGATCATAGAGCAGAATGTCAAGATCTATTGTACGTGGCCCCCATTTTATTTCTCGTGTTCGACCACAATCTCGCTCGATCTGTTGCATTTTTTCCAGTAATTGCTCACTTGTTAAACTTGTTCGAATGGATATGACCATGTTTAAAAAGCTTTGTTGATCCTCATATCCAACTGGATCTGTTTCATAAATAGAGGAGCGTGTGCATACTTCAATCATAGCTTCTTGACTAAGTAAATCAATCGCTTTCTCCAAATGGGCGTGGCGTTTTCCAATATTAGATCCTAATGCAATATAGGCAATATGCTTCATGACCTTCCCCTCGTTATTTCAACAGCAACCGACTTATATTGTCCAGCAATCGGTGGATTGGGCTTCGTTACTTTTACCGTACACTCCTGTAAAAGTGTGTATGTTTGTAATAATTCAGCTGCAATTTTCTCCGCCACAACCTCTATTAAATTATAAGGCTTACCCTCAACAATAGATTGAATGCGTTCATACGCATCACCGTAATCAATCGTATAAGTTAGATCATCTGTCCGTCCAGCTTCGATCAAATTTAGCTTCATGACAACATCCACGATATAACGTTGACCGAGCTTCTTCTCTTCTTCAAAGACACCGTGATAACCGTAGAACAGTAATTCATTTAAATAGATTCGATCCATTCTTCTACTCACCCTTTCTCATTAGCGCATCCATCATTTGTGTCATTCGTGCCATTTCCTTCACATCATGTACACGCATAATCGAGCACCCCTTCATCACACCGTAACAAACCGTTGCACCTGTCCCCTCCACTCGTTCGTCGACTGGAAGCTCTAATGTTTTGGCAATAATCGATTTTCGTGATGTCCCAAGTAAAACAGGGTAACAAAGATTGACAATACGATCCAAATGACGCATAACTTCCATATTTTCCTCATATGTTTTTGCGAAGCCTATTCCAGGGTCTAAAATGATATTGCCTTCCTTTACACCAGCCTGCTTACATAACGCAATACTTTCTTGCAAATCATTTATAACCTCAAACATCAAATCAGCGTAAACCTGATTCTCTCGATTATGTGTCAAAATAATCGGGACACCATGGCGAGCAGCTACTTGCGCCATCCTTTTATCCCATTTCGCCCCCCATACGTCGTTAATGATAGAGCTCCTGCCTGAATCGCTTCATTAGCAACTTCTGCCTTGTACGTATCGATTGAAATTGGCACATCCACTTCCTGGTGCAGAGCACGAATAACAGGCAGCACCCGTTCTAATTCTTCCTCCACTTCAACAAATGTAGCACCCGGCCTCGTTGATTCACCACCTACATCAATGATATCAGCACCATCAGCAACCATTCGCTCCGCCTGCATAACCGCTAACTCGACATCATTATAACGACCGCCATCAGAAAATGAGTCCGGTGTCGCATTGAGAATACCCATTATTATTGTTTTCTTTTTCATCTTCTCTTGCCATTTTCCCAACTGTTTCACCTACCTACTTCAATTCGTCACTATTCCACAACCGTCGGCGACCCTTTTCAAACGAGCCTTGAAGCTGAGTCGTTATGAATCGATCTCCTTTTCTTTGCCCAGCAAAATATAACGGTACGACCTCTTGAATCGAATTTGTCATGAAGACTTCATCTGCTTCCTTTACATCAGTTGACAGAAAAAAGCCTTCTTCATAATGAATCCCCCAATGATCTAACTGCTTTAATACAAACTGTCTTGTTATGCCATTTAAGATTCCGGTTTCTAACGCTGGCGTATACACGATGCGATCACGTACCCAGAATATATTTGAAACAATTCCTTCCGCTACAAAGCCCTCTTCCGTCAAAAAGATCCCTTCTTTGTCTCCGCTTGGCCCTAACTCCCTCTTCGCTAAAAGATTATTTAAATAATGGTGCGATTTTAAGCGCTCAGAACCCTCAGGTGTATTTCTCCGAAGCTGAAGAAACTCCGCTTTCTTTTCCAACGGTCTATTCGGTAACGGTTTAACAAACACAATGACTGAAGGCTGTTTATACTGCCCTGTATATAAGCCAACATCCTCAATTCCAGCTGAAATATTCCACCGTACATAAGCACTTGTAAGTCGATTCTTCTTCAACAGCTTTTGTAAAATGGCCATCACCACTTCTCTAGAATAGCTCCATTGAATATTCAGCTCAGTCAAACCTCGTTGCAAACGTTGAAAATGGTCATCCAACAAAAATGGATGACCATCTACAACCGCAAATGTTTCAAACAAACCGAGGCCATATAAATAACCATGATCATAAGGCGATATGCGTGCCTCGTCTCTATGAATAATGTCCCCATTTACGTAGATGAACACGTTAACGTCTCCTTGCCATAGGTTTCGATGAAATTTCGAAGCATTTTCTTACCATCATCCGTCATGATTGACTCTGGATGAAATTGAACTCCTTCAACAGGTAATTCCTTATGACGAATAGCCATAATTTCCCCTTCTGCCGTTTCAGCTGTAATCTCAAAGCATTGAGGTAATGTTTCTCTTTTCACAATAAGGGAGTGATACCTTGTTGCTGTTAACGGGTTTTCTAATCCTTTAAAAACCGTTTGCGCATTATGTTCAATCTTAGACGTCTTTCCATGCATTAAACGGTCCGCACGTACGACTTCTCCGCCAAATACTTGCGCAATCGATTGATGGCCGAGACAAACACCAAAAATCGGAATTTTTCCCGCAAATGCTGAGATAGCCTCAAGACTAATACCGGCTTCATTAGGACTACAAGGCCCTGGTGAAATCATTAAAAACTCCGGATTTAGCTGCTCAATATCAGCAATCGTAATTTGATCATTGCGCTTAACGACGAGCTCATGACCCATTTCCCCTAAATATTGTACCAAGTTATACGTAAACGAATCATAATTATCAATCATTAAAATCATCTTATTACCTCCTCAACTCATCTAAACTGGATTTTTTCTCAACTCTTCTTCACTAATCTCTAATGCTTTCCATAGGCTCTCGCCTTTTTTAATGATTCTTTATATTCATTCTCCGGTATGGAATCAATCACAATCCCCGCACCTGCTTGCACATGGGCATAGCCATTTTTACAAATCATTGTCCTTATCGCAATATTTAGCTCCATATTCTCATCAAAACCAATCCAGCCAATTGATCCGGTATAGACCGAGCGGCGAACAGGCTCAAGTTCCTCAATGATTTCCATTGTGCGTACTTTAGGAGCACCTGTTATCGTCCCTCCTGGAAACGTAGCACGAATAACATCATATAACGTGTGTCCTTCTGCTAACATGCCCTTCACATTTGAAACAATATGCATGACATGCGAATATTTTTCAATCACCATTAATTCATCGACTTCCACTGTCCCATACGAAGAAACTCTCCCTAGATCGTTTCGCTCTAAGTCAACAAGCATCACATGCTCAGCTCGCTCCTTCTCATTATTAATTAACGTTCCTGCAAGCTCTTGGTCTTCTATTTCGTCCTTACCACGTGACCTCGTTCCAGCTATCGGTCTTGTTGAAAGCTCATCGCCTTGCTTTTTCACTAACAACTCGGGAGAAGCACTAACTAATTGAAAATCAGGTGTTTGCAAATAGCTCATATAAGGAGAAGGATTCAGTTGTCTTAGCCTTTTATATACCTCTAGCGATGGAACATTTAATGGTTTTTGCTGTCTGACAGAAAGGTTCACTTGAAAGACGTCTCCAGCAGAGATATAATCCTGAATTCGCGTTACTGCCTTACAGAATGCCTCTGCTGTTAAAGACGACTTCACTTCCCCTTGACTGTCACCTACCACAATCATCTGTTGTTCATCATCACCATGTATGGTCCACTTCTTGAAGTAGTCTGTTAGTCGTTTATCTAATTGTTCTCCTTCACGCTTGTCACCATATACAATGATCCACATCCGTTGTTCCGTATGATCATATACGAACACATCATCAAATATCATAAAGTAAAGGTCAGGTAATGCCAAATCGTCCTTCGCTTGATTCGGTAAATCCTCAATTTCACGAACAATATCATAGCTGAAGTAACCCATTGCTCCACCTTGAAATGGAGGAAGCTCTGCACTCGTAGGATGATAATAAGGGGTAAGCACGTCTTCTAATAGCTCTAATAGTGCACCTTGCCTTGTTTCGACACCATTTCGATCCTTAATTGTTAACGTTGTCCCTTTACCTGTTACAACTGCACTAGGCTCTAATCCCATGATACTATAACGCCCACCTCGTCCACTTTCTAATAAAATATGATGAGGATGATCTGCAATAAGCTTTGTATAGCGTTTAAACCACTTATTTTCGTGAAGAGGAAAAGACTTAGCTTTTTTCAGTCTTTTCATTTGTTTGGACACCGTCCTCACCTCTGTCTCTTTTCCTTTCGTATATTCTACATGAGAATAGCTATAAAGAAAAGATCCGTTCCTTTTTTCTTCTCGCACCGAGATACCCCCAGCAATATAACCCAAGGGCACTGAAAAAGTTTGGTTTTTACTATTTCAGTGGTCTCATATAACCCTAAACTATTACCATTCATACGTAATTAACTAAGAAAAACGCGGTAGCAGGCTTTTCAGCGTTGTACGGAGCCATTACAATGGGTATACAACATTTATTAATGCTAATTCTATTAAAAAAAGATATCAGAAAAGCAACGAATGCTTCCCAATATCTTTTCTGTTCTATGGATTAAGAATGGTCGCTTAGTCTTCAAATTGATATAAAGGAGTGCTTAAATAACGTTCTCCATTTGAAGGGATAATAGCGACTACCTTTTTACCTGCTCCAAGCTTTTCAGCTAATTGAAGCGCAGCATAAATCGCAGCTCCTGAAGAAATACCACCAAGAATTCCTTCTTCCCTTGCAGCACGACGAGCATATTCAAATGCCTGTTCAGTCGATACTTGGATGACTTCATCGTATACATCTGTATCTAAAATTTTAGGGATGAATCCAGCTCCAATACCTTGAATCTTATGTGGACCTGGGTTACCACCTGAAAGGATCGGAGAATCAGACGGTTCAACAGCAGCAATTTGTAGGTTCGGATAGTGCTCCTTTAACAACCCACCTGCACCTGTAATCGTACCACCTGTACCGATACCTGAAACAAATCCATCAATTTGACCTTCAACTTGCTCAAGTAATTCCTTACCAGTTGTATTACGGTGAATTTCAGGATTCGCTTCATTTTCAAATTGCTGAGGCATGAAGTGTCCCTCTTCTTGCGCAAGCTCAGTTGCTTTGCGGATCGCTCCGCCCATACCTTCTGGTCCCGGCGTTAACACAAGCTCCGCGCCATAAGCACGCAATAAGTTGCGTCTTTCCATACTCATTGTCTCAGGCATCACTAGCTTTGTCTTATAGCCTTTAGCAGCAGCAACCATCGCAAGACCAATTCCAGTATTCCCACTAGTCGGCTCGACAATGACCGTATCTTTTGTTAATTTCCCTGCTTTTTCAGCCGCTTCGATCATCGCAAGTGCGATACGATCTTTAACGGAGCTTCCAGGATTCATATATTCGAGCTTTAAATAGACATCAGCATGCTTATCAGAAACAAGACGATTTAGTTTTACTAACGGGGTTTGACCAATTAAATCAGTAATAGATTGAACGACCTTCATAAATAGTTCCTCCTTTTAATCCCTAGTAAATTTATTGGTTTTATTAAAATAATAGTACCAAACCACTACAAAGGTGTCAATTGAAACGTTTCAAAATTTCATTTTTATTTCACTTGTTCTAGTAATTGTTTTAAATCGTCCTCTGAAAAATGATATTCCTCGTTACAAAAATGGCAACGAGTCTCAGCACCATGGTCCTCTTCAATCATGCTTTGAATTTCCGCAGCTCCAAGACTGATAATCGCATTCTCAATTCTTTCCTTAGAACAATGACAATTGAATACAATTGGTGCTTTCTCTAACACCTTAACATTTTCCTCCCCAAGTAAAGATTGCAAAATTTCTTCGGGCGGCATACCAAGTTCAATCAATTTTGAAATAGGAGGAATGGTAGACAACCTTTTCTCAATTTCTTCTACAATCACATCTTCTGCACCAGGCATTAATTGAATAATAAATCCACCCGCTGCCAAAACAGAATTGTCAGGATTAACAAGCACTCCGACACCTACTGAAGAAGGTGTTTGCTCAGAGGAAGCGAAGTAATACGTAAAATCTTCACCTAACTCACCAGAAACGATCGGAACACTCCCAGTAAAGTGCTCTTTTAAACCAAGGTCTTTAATAACAGACAAGAAGCCTTCCTTCCCTACTGCTCGAGCAACATCTAGCTTACCGTGCTCATTTAAATCAAAATGAACGTGCGGATTGGTCACATATCCTCTCGTTTCACCTTTGGCATTTGCATCGACAACGATCGAACCAATCGGCCCATCCCCCTCAACTTTAACTGTCATTTTTTCATTTCCTTTTAGCATCATCGCCATCATCGTACTTGCCATCATTGCACGTCCTAACGCAGCTGACGCTGTAGGCCATGTCCCTTGTCTTCGAACGGCTTCATTGACCATTTCCGTCGCCACTAACGAATACGCTCGTACTTTACCGCCAAATGCAGTTGCTTTAATTAAATAATCAGTCATTCTATTCGCCTACCTTTTTATTCTTATCATAAATCAATTTCAACCCTTTTAACGTCAAAAAAGGATCAACGTAATCAATCGTTTCTGCCTCTTCAGAGAGCAATTCCGCAAGACCTCCTGTCGCAACGACAACAGGATTACTCTTTGCTGAGGCTTTAAATCGGTTTACCATCCCATCCACTTGACAAATATAACCGTAAAACACTCCTGACTGCATCGCATGAACTGTATTTTTCCCAATTACATGATTAGGCTTGGAAAGTTGGATTCTTGGCAATTGCGACGCTCTTGTATATAGAGCCTCCGCTGAAATCGATAACCCTGGTCCAATCGCTCCCCCCATATATTGCTTCTGTTCATTCACATAACAAAAGGTAGTCGCTGTTCCAAAATCGACGATAATAAGAGGGGCTCCATATAATTGTATGCCAGCTACCGCATTAACAATTCGATCTGCTCCAACTTCCTTTGGATTATCATATTTAATATTAAGACCTGTTTTTATGCCTGGTCCAATGACCAAGGGCTTCTGGTTAAAATACTTTTTACACATTAATTCGAGCGTATACATGATAGGCGGTACAACCGATGAAATAATGACACCTTCCACCATCGAAAAATGTAGTTGTTCTTGTTCAAATAATGCTTTCATCATCATGGCATACTCGTCTTCTGTCTTCTCCCTGCTCGTCGCCATACGCCAATGATACTTTAACGTTCTTCCTTCATAGCCACCGAAAACAATATTCGTATTGCCTACATCAATGACAACAATCAAACTCACTCACCACCACATTTAGAATAGAGCCTAAGAAAAACGCGTTAGCGCGTTTTCTTATTCTACCTTCATCCTCTTTGATTAACCTTTTAAAAAAGAGTGCCCCATAAGGTTTGACCTTATGAGACACCCTATTCATAACGATGAATTATTCATCCTTTTTGTTTGGTGAATCCTTTTGCTCTTCTTCTTGATTCACTGATTCAACATCTGACTTCTGATCATCTTGCTTCGATTGAATGTTTACTTTCACATCACTCGTTTTTTCATCACCATTTTCTTTGTGACGATTCGTATGATGATCTTCAGGCAGTTTGCCCTCGTTTATTAACGATTTAATTTGCTGTGCATCAAGCGTCTCTAATTCAAGTAACGTTTCAGCAACAAGATCAAGACTTGCTTTATTCTCTACTAAAATTTGTCGACAACGCTCATAGCACTCTTTAATGAAACGTTGTACTTCTAAATCAATTTCATGAGCGATCGCTTCACTATAGTTTTGTTCATTTTGAATATCACGACCGAGGAATACTTGACCTCCAGAATTAGAACCAAACTGCATAGGGCCTAGCTTTTCACTCATACCATATTCAGTAACCATTTTCCTAGCGATAGAAGTTGCACGTTGGAAGTCATTATGTGCACCTGTACTCACTTCGCCAAATTGAATTTCCTCTGCAACACGTCCACCAAGTAAACCGATAATTTTGTCAAGCAGCTCTGGCTTCGTCATAAAATAACGATCTTCTTTTGGCAGCATGACCGCATACCCGCCTGCCATACCACGAGGAACAATGGTTACCTTATGTACCATATCTGCGTTTTCAAGCTTCACACCGACAACCGTATGACCAGCTTCGTGCCAAGCAACAATATTCTTTTCCTTTTTCGAAATGACACGACTCTTCTTAGCAGGACCGGCGATTACACGGTCAATGGCTTCTTCAATATGAATCATACTTATCTTCGTTTGGTCATGACGAGCAGCAACAAGAGCTGCTTCATTTAATAAATTCTCAAGATCTGCGCCAGAAAAACCAGGAGTTCTCGCTGCAATAGATTCTAAATCGACATCATCATTAAGAGGCTTATTTCGTGCATGCACTTTTAGAACCTCTGCACGTCCTTTGACATCAGGTCGATTCACTTGAATTTGGCGGTCAAATCGGCCAGGACGTAACAAGGCTGGATCTAGAATGTCAGCACGGTTTGTCGCAGCAATGATGATAATTCCTTCATTTGCACTAAAGCCATCCATTTCAACAAGCAACTGGTTTAACGTTTGCTCACGTTCATCGTGACCTCCACCTAAACCAGCTCCACGCTGACGTCCTACAGCATCAATCTCATCGATGAAAATAATGCAAGGTGCATTTTTCTTCGCATTTTCGAATAGATCGCGGACGCGCGATGCCCCGACACCAACAAACATCTCAACGAAATCTGAACCACTAATAGAGAAGAATGGCACACCCGCTTCTCCTGCAACCGCACGTGCAAGCAATGTTTTCCCTGTACCAGGCGGCCCAACTAAAAGAACCCCTTTTGGAATACGTGCACCGATTGCTGAGAATTTACGCGGATCCTTTAGAAACTCAACCACTTCCACGAGCTCCTGCTTCTCTTCATCAGCACCAGCAACATCTTTAAATTTCGCTTTTTTCTTTTCATCACTAACCATTTTGGCCTTACTCTTACCGAAGTTCATTACACGACTACCGCCGCCCTGAGCTTGGCTTAATAAGAAGAAGAACAAAATGAAGATAATAATGAAAGGAATGATCGATGTAAAGAACGTCACCCAACCACTTGTCTCATCAGCGCCTTCAATTTCAACAACAAGTGGACTACCGTCTGGACCAACAGCTTCTGTTAAGAATTGAGCCGTTTCTTCACTCACTAATAAATTCGATTCAAAATATTCATCTTCAGGCTGATCAGTAAATTGACCACGAATTAAATATACTTGACGAGCTGGCTTGACGGTCATCTCACTTACTTCTCGTTGCTCAACTCGTTCTCTTAGTTCAGTATATGTTACAGGCTTTGTTTCAGTTTGATCGGAACTGAATGCATTCACAATTCCTATAATAACAAGAAAGATAAGTAAATAAAAAATGGTATTACGAAAAATCCGATTCATTCTTGACCTCCTCCCACGACAATAAGACTTCAATTATCGTACCATAACTGTTCATTTGATCACAAATGTTAACTCTCATAAATCTCAGGCTTTAATACCCCAATGTAAGGAAGGTTGCGGTATTTCTCTGCATAATCTAATCCATATCCAACAACGAAGGCATCTGGTACTGTGAAGCCAGTTATATCTGGAATAAGATCAACCTTTCTTCCGTCTGGTTTATCCAGCAATGTCACAATCTTAACCGACTTTGCTTTACGATAATGAAAGAGCTCGACTAAATAACTAAGCGTCAAACCACTATCAATAATATCTTCTACAATTAGTACGTCTCTTCCCTCTACAGAAGTATCTAAATCTTTAATAATTTTCACTTCTCCAGAGGACACTGTGCCTTTACCGTAGCTTGACACATCCATAAAATCCATTTCAAGGTGAGTATCAATTCGCTTTGTTAAATCAGCCATGAAAGGAAGAGCGCCTTTTAACACACCAATAACTAGCGGAAAGCGGCCTTCATACTCTTCTGTTATTTGTCGCCCTAACTCAAGGCATTTACTTTGAATCTGTTCTTCAGATATCAATACCTCTTTAATCTCGTCCTTCATCAAGTTCCATAAACCTCCTAATTGTCTATCAAATCTAAACAACGGCCGACTTTCCCAAGCAAGTTAGTTCTCATAATTACATGATAAAACAAGACGCTTTTTCGTCATAGAATGGACATTAGCAACCATTGACCGATGCAAAAGAGGGACCCATAAAATCCGGCCAGCTCCATCTATGACAATCGGCCACCTGTCTCTTTCTTGCTTAGGAATTTTTCGGTCAATAAACAAACGCGCTATTTTCTTTGTCCCGTTCATCCCACGACAATACATCCGATCATTCGGAAGACGGTGACGAACCGACAACGGAAGTGTCACTTCATCATAATCCACTACCATTTCATCGGCAGATTCATGATCATGCTTATCCGTTATTCGTGCATGTAAGGACCAATCGGCTACCTGTACAAAACCTGGTACAGATAGAATATATGATTGATTAAGCTGTTTATTCATTGGCTCCTTCATAAAATGGCAATTGTTATAGTCGCGTTGAAATAAAAAAGAATGGGGTAAATAATGCTCTCCACTAGGTTGTTCACGTTGTATCATGTGAATCACTTGCTCAATATGTATAGAGGTAACCGTTGGAGAATATTTCCCGTAGAGATAATTTAATATTAGATGAATCATTCTCCTTTGTAAAGGCATGTTCTCAACAACAAAAGAACTACGAGAAATTGTAACGATTTGTTCATTCTTTTGAACAATAATAGAAGACAGCTTATCTTCGGCTAACTGCATTAAAAACCGCTCATCTTCATAAGCCCATTCGCTTTGGCGCTGCATATGGATATGAACCTTTTGATTTTCCCGTTTCATATGTGGCAAGAGATCCTCTCTAAACCGATTCCTCGTATACGTTCTTGATTTGTTACTAGAATCTCTTCTCGGTTCAATACAGGCTTTATTACAATAATGCTCAATTTCACCCTTTGTTATTCCAAGAAACGGACGAATCACTTTTATTTTCTCAATGGTTCGTTTCGGTAAAATCCCGTAAGGCTTCAAGGCATAGCTTCCACTCACGATTTTCATCATCATCGTTTCCATTTGATCATCTCCATGATGCCCTGTCGCAACGACGCTATTCTCCATTTCATGAGCTAGTTCACTAAACCATTGATAACGTAATTGCCGTGCTGCTACCTGGGTACTCACCCGATGATTGGTAGCATAGCTCTTCACATCGACTTTTTCCACAAAAAGTGGAATCGATTTTTCTTGGCAAAATTGTTGAATATAAACCTCATCATCATCAGCTTCTTTCCCTCTAAGCTGGTGATGGACATGGCAGGCACAAACGGAAATATTTAAAGCTGTGCGATTTGACCAAAGCAAATGAAGAAGTGCCATCGAGTCCGGGCCACCTGAAACAGCAACTAAAACCGTTTGCTTCGGCCTTAATAGATTGTGCTTAGAAATAAACGACAAAACTGCTGCTTCCATCCCCAACTTCACCTCTTCCAATACGCAGTGTAAAATTCATTACATCATTTGTCCAAATAAGTATAGGATATATAGTAATAGAAGGAAAGAGGAAAGCAAAAAGATTTCCACAAAATACCCCTGCTTTTTTTCTCGTCGGCGACTCTTGCTTTCCTTAGCATAAGATGAGGACGAGCTCTTCTTTCTAGATCTCTTCATTTGCTGCGATGAAGTTTGAGACTTGGGGGGCGCCTTAACTTCTAGTCCTTTCGACAACGCCTTTAGCATATCGTTTTTCATTAGCTGTGCATCATCATATTTCCCTTGTAGCGCCTTTAACAAAACGTGCTTAAAAGGAGATAGAATCGGTTTCCGTTCTATTTGACGTTTCAAAAATACGAGTGGCTTTTCCCCTTGTTTTTCGAACCTTTTTGGGTAAACACAATTAATCATGATCATAGCAACAGCAAACAAATCATAGCTAGACTCTGCCTTTCTCGTTCCTAATCCCCAATAACCACGATCATAAAATTCCGTGAATTCTTTGATTGAACGACCTATTAACGTCGTTCCACCAACGTCCAACAAACGAATTCTAGCTGGTGGGCCAACTACAATCATATTATCTGGCTTCAAATCACCAAACACCCAGCCTGAACGATGCAGCCTTTCTAAATCACCTAACAGCTGCACCATTAAGAGACCGAGCCATTCCACCCCTCTAGCACTCATAAAGTCTAGCAAACAAGGTCCCTTTAAATATTCCATTACATAAAACGGAAATGTTTTATTCCCATGAGTAAGATCATCGACATCAAACAAAGAAGGTCCAAGCATTTGGCTTTGAACCTTCGAAAAATGTTTTAATACATTCACCTCTGATGTTATCGACATTTGGTCAAGCCCAACCTTTAGTGCCACTTGCCCCTGCTTTGACTCAGCTAAATAAACCGTCCCATTTGCTCCTTCTCCTAGCTTTCGAATTACTCGATACGGATTTTTGTGCCATTTCCCGAGAAATTTTTCACCGACAGCAAGTCTACATCCCTGATTCTTTGAATAGCTGCTCTTCATCTTCACCAGCGATCAAACCCCTTCTTGATTCTGCCTTTGAGAATTTATGCAGTGCTTCCTTTAATGCTGGTCCTGTAGGAGTAATCCCTCCCGAAGACAGCTTTTGAAAAAGGCTTGTTAACGATTGGAGTTTTGGTGACCAATCTAATAGTTTATCGATATTTTTTCGCTTCCCAGGGAAAGCATATAAAGAGAAGCGATTAGCTCCCATTCTTGACGTTAAACTAATCGATAGATCTGTTAACGCTTCTTGTACCATTGGGAGTTTATTTTTCATACTAGCGCTCGTATCAACTAATAGAAGAACTTCAAGACTCATGGTTTCACCAAGCTCATCAACTACTTCCATTACCTCACCACGTTTGTTCGGCGGCAAATCTTCCATTTCCGTATGATCTCCCAATATTTGCGAAAGCTCCTTATTCACCACTCCATGAATCGTTTGCGTCATCGCTTTTCGCGTAACCATTTGAACCGTTTGAGGTAATTGTTTAGCATAAACGATTTGACTGACTCCATTACCAGCCATCGCTATTGCTTCAATTTCCTCTATTCCTTTTTCACTTAAGTGATTATCATCAACAATTCCAACGACATTTACTGTAATACCTTGCTCTTTTGCTAGCGCTGCAATCGCAATCGGATCTTCACCATGATTTGAATGTCCATCTGTCAACAATAGAATTTGCCTTAACGTTCCCTTATTCACTTAAATCCCCTCCAAGCATTGAATGGTAACAGCATTCACTAGCTTAAAAGGTTTTATACGTAAAAATAGATAATGTCCTAAGAAAAAACGCTCTGCTTTTTTTCTGATAAGCGGCGCGCGGAGCCGTTGCAGCGGTTCTCCGTTTTTCTGAAAGTGGGGTTCTTTCAGAAAAACGTGTAACGCTCTCCTTTAAGTTGGCCAACACCCTCTATGCTTTTCCCACATGTTTTTCCTCAAATTCTATAAATTTTTATCCTGCGAATCCATTTATACTCTACTTGACTAATCTTTTAAGAAAATGCAGCCTTCTGTGTTTGTTTCCTAAAAAGATGTGGTGATTTATACAAAGGAATCGCGGACCATTTCGGAGTATTTTGCTCTACCTTGGCCACAATGACCGTCATATCATCCTCAATATCTCCTTGTCCTTGCCTAATAATCCGCTCCAGTATTAAATCAGCAATATCTTGAGGGTTATCTGTATTTAATTCAGTAATCATGCGCTTCATCCACATTTCCTTATTTTCAATTTGCTTTGGAGCGTCGTAAATACCATCACTCATCATAATAAGGAGATCTCCTGGCTTAAGCTGCTCATTAACAACATCCACATCAAATTCCTGAAACACACCCATTGGTAAATTACTTGCCTCTATTTTTATAATTCGATCGCCTCGTTTAATAAAGCTAGGAATCGAACCAATTTTCAAAAAACGTGTTTGTGCATTTTGCAAATCAATCATTGCCAAATCTAATGTAGAAAAGACTTCATCTGTTGTCCGTAGCGACAAAACCGAATTAACCGATTTAATGGCTACCGTTTCCTCTATTCCTGATTGCAATACTTTCTGTAATAATTGTAATGTTTCATTACTTTCCAAATGGGCACGTTCACCATTCCCCATCCCATCACTAATGGCAATGGCATATTTTCCTGTATCGAGCTCAATGGTCGAATAACTATCACCCGACACCCACGCACCACCTTTAGCAACATGAGAAACACCTGTATTGACGATAAACTGTTTAGCCGATGCAAACGAAACATGACTGTAGCCATTAGGATAGAAACCACTCTCCTCTTTTTTCACAATAATCGTTTCCTTTAACAAATCAGAAATCATTGGAGCAATTATCTTCTCACAATGCCCCTCCCCTTGATAAGCAACACTCATTTCAATTTCTGTATGACCTTTTTCCAAACTAAATATATCTATATGACCTACCTCCATACCGACTGTTCGTAACGCATCAACCATCTGTTCCTCTTGATAATAGTATGCTTCCTTTTCCCGTTGAATTTCTTTAGCAAAATCGCCCATCACTCGTGATACGCCTAACAATTGATCAGCAACGAGCTTTCTACTTTCCATCACTTGCTTCTTTAACTTTTGATTTGCTTGAAATTGTTGTTGTTCTTGGTCAATCGCATGAATCACTTTGTCTGGCTTAATACAATGTCTCTTCCATTCAGCCATTAGCACTTGGTCTTTTATCTCTCCTTGATGCTCCATCTCAACCATCATTCGTTGCATAGAATCATATGTCTTTGAAAAATTCTTTACCCAGCACCTCTCTTTTTTAAAGCACGTTTGGCACGTTTTCTCTGTTACATTACTTAATAAATAATCCATTTCTCTTTCTTCATCTTCTTCAGTTGAAACGCGATCAGACGCTTGAAAGCTATTCGATAATGTTTGGAATAACGTTGAAAATTGCTCAACACGCCCTGCTGTAATGTCTCTTATTTTCCGTAAATACTGCTGCTGTTCCTTTGAATATTCTGCCGTTCCCGGAATATAACGAGCAAGATAGTAGACAAATCCTTTAGGTGTTAAAAAGAAAACCAATATGGCAAACAACGATTCTAGTAGTGTCACAGACAACGCAGATCCACCATCACCATAAAGACCAATTAATAATGTCCCTACAAGTAAACCGAGTCCGACACCCACACGCTTCCCTTCTTTTAACAGACCACCTAACAAACCTGCAAAAGCCAGTAAACTCATCTGATACAAGCTAGCCACACTCGCTAAGCTTAAAATCAACCCGGTCACAACTCCAACTGTCGAACCAATTGCAGCTCCGCCAACAAAAGCAAAGACTAACACAAGATACCTCGCCAACACGTGCTCAACTGTCACATCATAAAAGGCCCAGCCCACCGATCCCTGTCATAATAGATGCTAATAGGATAATTAAGCATACAATCTCTTCATTTCTTAGCGGCTGCTGAAATCGCCTCTGTGTAATTAACGGCACACTTTGCATAAAGATCATAGTCAAAATAAAGCTTAATCCCGCCTCTACTGTGGACATCATCCATACATATTGACTGACGGCCCCTTCAACTAAAAAGACCATTCCTACTCTCGTTAGTATACTTGCACCAAATACCATATAAGGCAAAGACTTAACCGAGTCAGTCACAAAGCGAGTGGTGAGCTTATAAATAATCACATAGGTGAATATAGCAATAACGATAAAGAGAGCTTGTCCATGGTAACTTGATAATGCTCCTAATACGAGCGAAATAGCCGCTATTGCAACACGTTCCTTCTTTAAAATGTAAATGGCTGCCAAGTAAGGAAGTGCAAATGGGGCCAATTCTGCTAAGATCATTGCTCTCCCAAGCAAAAAACCTACTACTGCAATAAGTAATCCATACTGGAAAAATAAAGATCTCATCCACATTTTAATTTGTCTAAAAATATGTCCTCCATGTATCCAGGCTTGTTCCATCACCGCTTCTTTTCTCATTCTTACTTCCACCACCTCTTTTAAAATCGTGGTTTCATTATATCGATTGTGATGCACAGTTTTTGTCAAAATGGAGACTCAATACACAAAAAGTGTTCGACTCTTTTCGGCTAAAATAGGTACACATACCAAAACTACTGCTTTCATCAGCAAAGAAATCCTCCAAATATAGGAGATTATTGAACATGATGGGGAAAGAAAAACAGGCGAGATTAAAAATAAGAGGTATATTTTTTTGCATGCGTCTCATGAGACTGAGACAAAAATATTTTAATAAATGTGAAACCAAACAAATACACAGCGATGCACGAAAAAACGCCTTTGAGAATTATTTCTCAAAGGCGTTTTTCTACGGTTTGACTATCTCAGAAATTGAGATAGCTTTTACTTTAGTAGCGGCGGAGGGGATCGAACCCCCGACCTCACGGGTATGAACCGTACGCTCTAGCCAGCTGAGCTACACCGCCATATTTCATGTTTCTTAATCACGACAAGTAATAATATACTATATTCATTTCTCTAAGTCAACATGATTTATGACAGAGGTCATTCAAAAAAGGAAAAGCCAGAGGGACTAAAAAAGTTTGAGTTTCAACTTTTTCGGTGCCCTTTAAGCGATGATTGAGCGAAACCGTTGCCTGTATTGGAAAACTTGAATGAGTTTCTCGTATCAAGCGAGCAACGAATGAAGCCATTGCTAATCAAATGAAAGATACTGAAAAAGTCGATTCGGTGAAAATCTAACTCTATAAGAGTAACCAAAAACACCGAGGGACAAATACCTCGGTGTTGATTTATCATGAGCTATAGCAGCAAGTTATCCTCTTCGTGCGCCTCGACCTCCACGCTTAGATTCCGTTTGACGTTTTAAGGTAGAAATGCGCTCTTCACTATCTTTCAAGAAACGACTCATTTTATCTTCAAAAGACAATGTAGACGGTCGTGATTGGTTTTGTCGTTGACCTCCCCCACGGCTACCACCTTGTGGGCGATTCGACCTTTGCTGATAAGGACGATTTGGACGTTCTGAGTTGGCTGGTCGTTCAGGACGTTCTGACCGTTCAGGACGATCCTGAGCTTTACGAATTGATAAACCAATCTTCCCATCCTTCTCAACGTTCACAACCTTAACTGTTACTTCATCTCCAACCTTTAAAAACTCATTAATGTCCTTAACATAGTTATCAGCGACTTCGCTAATATGAACAAGACCCGTTGAACCACCTGGAAGCTCTACAAAAGCTCCAAAATGTGTAATCCCCGTAACCTTGCCTTCTAACTTGCTGCCTGCTTCGATTGACATGAAAAAATAGATCCTCCTTAAGAAATCTTAAAAATATTCGTTTGTTTACATTATACTCGAATCGAAAAAAATGTGTCAATCTATTGGTATGTTAGGTATTTTAAACAACGTTTCACCTGGCATGGTCAAGAAGTAATCACGCCTAGCAATTTCAGCTATGTAATAAACATCTTGGTAATTTTCCACATCTACATGCAAACGATCTTCTTCTTGCTTAAGCTCAGCTAGAAAAACTTCTAGCTCTGCTTTCTCCTGCCTTTTTTCATCTACTACTGCAAGTTGAGAGGAAATGGTCACACCACCAAAGCCTAGTAATACAACCGTTGCTATTCCGATAACCGTTAAACGTCGAATGAGACCACGACGTTTCTTTGTGGCTAGTTCCAATTCACGCTCTTTTTGCTGAATATACTGATTGTCTAATTCTCTTACTCTTGACATTCGGTTAGTGACCATGATAATTCCCTCCCTTATATTAATCTTTTTTCTTCTTAAATAGCAAAAATCCTTTTATTCTTTTCAAAAAAGGCAGCCATTTTTCAAAAAGAGATCGAAGACCTGTCCATTTAAATAGCGGAATACTTAATAAATAGCCTACTTTCCAAATACATTTCCACAATCCATGCAAAATCGTCAAGACTATCGATAATACCATCATACACAATGAATAGGCTACTTTCAATAGATACTTAGTAGGGTTTATAAGAAGAATAACAAATAATCGAACGATCATTCGATATATGGATAGGATCTTTTGAATCAAATACTCTAAACAACTTTGGTAAATTCGTTGGAAAAGAGCTTGATACGCTGCATAACCACAAAAAAGGGCAACAAACATCACAAAACGCACTTCACCATTATTCACATGTAAGAGAACATAAAATACGATACATGCCTGAATGAACCAAAATAAAACATCATTTAAAGCAAAAAGCCAATAATATGTCGTCCTATTCTTAAGGAGACGATGGTACGTATCAATAGCCGCTCCAATATAAAGACCCATACCAATCATGGATAGGATTGTATAAAATTGAATGGTAACATTCACTTGAATAACTTCCCAAACAATCCTTTAGACTTCTCTTGCTGACTTTGATCTAAATAAACGAGATCATATACCTTTCCCTCTATAGACACAATCCCTTGATCAACATTTAGGTTTTTCATGTGCAAATTTTGTCCACGGACTGATAGAAATCCCATAACCGTTTCAAGTAAAAATTCCTCATTATCGAAGCTCTCTACCTGTTTCACTCCGGTAATATCTAGCTGTTTCCTACTAATTAAACGAATATCGTGATCATTGGTTTCCCTTTTTCTCCCCATTGGAGTACCGTGTTCATATTGATTATCCATGCTCATTCCTCCTCCATTCACTTCTTTAATGAAATGTATGAACAAAGAATTTTATTTAGAACAAGCTCTCTCAGATAAACAAATTCGCACTCCTACATTTAAAGGCACTGGAAAAGATTGATTTTAACTTTTTTGGTCGTCTCAACCTTACGATACAGGCTCTTCCTTTACAATTGTATACAGCATACCTGCTTGTTCCTTACGAACAACATCTTTCACATCATTAACTTCAACCGTTACGAGCTTTTGTCCAAAACGAATCACAAGTATATCTCCAGGCTTCACATTCGAACCGGCTTTTGCCACTTGGTCATTAATTGTTATGCGCCCTTGCTCACAAACCTCTTTTGCTAATGTTCTTCTTTTAATAATTCGAGATACTTTAAGAAATTTATCGAGTCTCATGTTACATCCCCTTCTTTCTCTAATTGTTTTGCTTCTTCCCAAATTTCATCTAATTGCTCCAACGTCAGATTCGACATGACCAATCCCCGTTCTCGTGTAACCGTATCAATATAATTAAAGCGCCTTCTAAATTTCTGATTAGCTCCTAATAACGCTTCTTCGGCATCTATTTCATAAAAACGAGCCAAGTTCGTTACGACAAACAACATATCTCCAAGTTCTTTCGTCATTTCATTCATACGCTCGTACTTCACTTCTTGTAAAAATTCACCAATTTCTTCTTGTAGCTTGACGAGAATCGGCGCAGCATCTGACCAATCAAAGCCAACCTTTGCCGCTTGCTTTTGAAGCTTCTTCGACTCTATTAAAGCGGGAATTCCTTTTGGAATCGCATCTAATAGCAGCTCCACAGGCTGTTGCCGCCCCTTTTCTTGCTGCTTGATTGCATCCCAATTCATGACCACATCTTCACTGCCCTTAACCTTCACATCACCGAATACATGAGGGTGACGCCGTATCATCTTTTCTGTTAGCGAACGGACAACATCGTCAATAGAAAAATAACCTTCATCTTCACCAATTTGGGCATGCAGCATGACCTGCAAGAGGACATCGCCTAATTCCTCGATTAAATGTTCATCATCCTCTTGATCAATCGCTTCTAATACTTCATACGCTTCTTCTAATAAATATTTCTTTAATGAAGCATGAGTCTGCTTCTGATCCCACGGACAGCCACCAGGCCCACGAAGCTTAGTGATCACTTGACGCAACGTCACAAATTCCCCATATAATAACTGATCATTCTTAACGGGGGGGACATAGATAGCCGTTAAATTAGAAAGAGCTAGATCACGATCGAGCTCATACAAAGGTACAGTTTTAATGATTTGATTACGAGAGCCAGCTGCCGTCACAATCGTTACCTTATAATCATCAGGTAAGCGATCCATCAATGTTAACTTCACTTCTGAAGCAATATATGAATCATACACTTGTACAATAATCATATGATGGGTCAGCTCAAGCTCATCTCTATTCATGCTTGTCCCGTCAATAATCTGACAGCCTTCAATTGGATCAATTTGTAACGCTGTATACATGTCATCTAAAAAGCTTTGTCCTCCTAATACGTGTAGCGTCACGTCTTGATCATCCTTTAATAATTGAACCGTTCTTTCTGCAACAAATGGATGACCTGGCACAGCATAGATCAATTCTGTACCATTCTCTTCTTTTAATTGTTCGACAATCGCTTCATAAACCCTTTCAAAATCATCATATTCTTCATATAAATGATCAAACGACTCAATGACAATCCCTTCAGCTTCCAACTCCTTGATCGCCGGATGATCCTTTGTCCGTACAAGGAGTTTTTTGTGCTTAGCTATGTAACGATATATACCTAATGGCATTTGTTCAAGATCACCTGAACCTAAGCCAATGACTGTTACTTTTTTCATCTTATTTCACCTTCTTTTCATGACGATTGTTCTCACTTTATTTAACACAGGTACCATCCCCCACTCACTTTTGCTAAATACGGGCAGGAGGCTAATTGTAACCATAACGACCACCATACCAACGACCGAGGTTGAAACAGCTATAAGAGTGTCATAGAGGCGGTTCGATTCTTGTATAAACAGATTAAGCCATTGCTTAAATGCTAAGCTACTAACCGCCAGCCCTATTAATACAATAAGAATGGTACAATATGAACGAATACGACCAAACGAAAGAATCCCTTTTTTATAACCATTATACATTAAATAGACGAACATACAGACAAACCCAATAACGGTTGACCATGCCGCTCCCATTACACCAAAGTGAGTGACAAAAAGAAACTGTCCAGCTACCTTGATCGCAAGTCCTACAAGCACGGCAATAAAGGGTAAATGTAAGAAGGAATACCCTTGATAAATGGCCGACATCGTGACAAATAGAGATTGCAACAAAATGACAAGTGCTAATACTCTAAGGACATCTGAACCCTTTTCATCTGTAAATAACATATGATTCGTCTCGTTCATAATGATGAACAAGCCAACCGTTGCCGCTCCTGCTATTAAGAATGTTAACCGAAAAGCAGTCTGTTGGTGGCGCTTCGCTTCTTTCAATTTTCCCGCTGTAACAGCCCTAGTCATCATCGGAACCAATGCTAATGTAAATGTAGTCGTTAACACAGCCCCTACTTGAATAAGAGGCTGTCCACGATCATAGACCGCTTTTTCAATATATGCTGTTAATGAATCCATACCCGAGGACTCTAGTAAACGAATGATTGTTAATGCATCAACAAGCTGAAACAAAATAAGGACAAGAACACTTATACAAATATAGAAGCTATGCTTTACTAGTGAAAGGCATGTAGGCAACAACTGCTTAAACGAAGTAGAGTGCAACTGAAAAATCCAGACTTGTTTGAACCAATGACCTCTTGTCATGATTAATAGCAAGAAGACGCCACACCCCGCTCCTATCCACGAACCATAAGCTGCTCCTGCTCCAATTTGATAAGCATCGAACCCATAGTATACAAAATATATTGTAACGCCGATAATGACTGACACACGAATCAACTGTTCACCAATATGTGAAACAGCTGTCGATATGAGCTCCCCTTCACTTTGTGCATAACCGCGCCCAACACTTAAAAAAGGAATAACAAATAAAATAAAGCTCATTGCTTGAAGAGGTTCTTTTAACTGTTCATCTCCCATTATTGTTGCAATGGTTCCTGCTTTGAAATAAATGAATAACCATACGAGCACAACCATTAGTAATAAACTATAAAAAAATAAAGCCGTTAATTGTCTCGCTTCCTGCTTCCTACCTAATTCAAGAAGCTCCACTCTCTTTCTTGATAATGCGACAGGTAGCCCGTACATGGATAACACCATGGCTATCCCATATAATGGATAAATCTGTTGGTAAACGTAGAAGCCTACATCCCCTGCTAAATTTTGAAAAGGCACACGATAAATCGCACTTAACACTTTTGCTATTAATGCGGCTATTGATACAAAGGCTAGCCCTTTCATCATTCGCTGTTGTTCCTGCACTAGCCATTCTCCTCACTTTTTTCCGTTATGTATTATCATACTGAAAGTTGAACAAAACGGCAAAGGAAATAAAGGAATATCCCAACTAAAAAAGTCGCTACAATTAAAAACATTGTAACGACCTTCATATAGAGAATATAATATTGAAATATTAAGACTTTAACAGGCTGTTCAAGAAAATATTCTCTCTTCCTTACTTATTGCTCCATTTGTCGAGCAAGGAAACCAGCAGCAGTTTCAGCCAACTTCTGCTCCATCGCACCTGCCAACTCTTCGTCGCGACTAAAAATCACAACCGCACCAATCGGATCGCCATTAGCGATAATTGGCGTTGCCACATACCCCTTCAAATCATCCTGATGATCGCTGACGATGTTATAATCACCTTGAGTTGTCACAAGATCGGTTTTTCGACCATCGATTACTTTTTCAATCACCTGACCAACCGCTTTATTTAAGAACTCCTTTTTCGGTGCACCCGCCACAGCAATAAAAGTATCTCGATCAGCAATTAATACAAAATGATTCAAACTATCATAGAGAGCTTCTGCATACTCCTTCGCAAAATCGCCAAGTTCCGATATTGGTGAATATTTCTTTAAAATAACTTCCCCATCACGGTCAACAAAGATCTCCAAAGGGTCACCTTCACGAATACGAAGAGTCCGCCTAATTTCTTTCGGAATAACAACCCGCCCTAAATCATCAATACGACGAACGATACCTGTAGCTTTCATACGTTATTGCCTCACTTTCTAATGATGTTTTCACTTGATGGTAAGTGGTAAGAAAAATATCCATTTCTTTTCTTAGCTATAGTATCTTTCGTAAAAAAAGAACTATTCACCAATTAGTCATTTTATCCACTTAGCTAAATTTCCCAAGTGGTTCATTATGTAGTGAGGTTTTTTTGAGCTCTTGGAATAGAGTCGATTATTTTTTCCATTCGATCCAGTATTTGCTCGTCCGTTAATGATTTTGTCTTAATCGTACATTTGATTTGTCGATTACTCGTACCAATATTAACCTCTCTTCCAATGGGAAGAATAAGCTCCATTAATTTGGCACCTTCGATTGTTTGAGTCGTTTCCTCAGATAACAAAATTTCAATCTGGTCCTTCTGTTCGGAAACCTTTTCAATTTGCATTTTATTTGCGATCAGCTTCATTTTCGTTAACCGTAGCAGGAAATCAACCTGTTTGGGATATTCTCCAAAGCGATCAAAGATTTCATCACGTAAATCACTAATATCTTCGACCGTACTAGCCCCTTTAAATCGTTTATAAATCTCGATCTTCTGTTGGGCATCTTGAATAAAGCTTTCAGGAATATAAGCATCAACTTTCACATCTAACTCCACTGAAAAAGGCTTCTCTGTCGGTTTATCACCTTTTCGTTCATCAATGGCTTCTTTTAACATTTGTGAATACAAATCAAATCCGACTGATTCAATAAACCCATGTTGCTGTGCTCCTAATAAATTTCCCGCACCACGTATGGACAAATCACGCATCGCAATTTTAAATCCTGAACCTAGCTCAGTAAATTCCTTAATCGCTTGCAACCGTTTTTCTGCTACTTCTGTTAAAACTTTATCACGTTGATACGTAAAGTACGCATAAGCAACTCGATTAGAACGACCGACTCGACCACGAATTTGATACAACTGAGATAAACCCATCTTATCTGCATTATAGATGATAAGCGTATTAACATTTGGAATATCGACACCTGTTTCAATAATCGTCGTCGTTACAAGTACATCACTATTGCCTTCAAGGAAGTCCAGCATAATCGTCTCTAGCTCCCTTTCATTCATTTGTCCATGTGCATAGCTAATCCGCGCATCTGGAACAAGCATCGAAAGTTGCTCAGTCATCCGCTCAATATCATCAACCCGATTGTATAAAAAGTAAACTTGACCTCCACGTGACAGCTCACGCTCAATGGCTTCACGTATTAATGCTCCATTATATTCAACGACATATGTCTGTACAGGAAATCGATTCTCTGGTGGTGTTTCTATAACAGATAGATCACGAACACCTAACATCGACATATGTAACGTACGAGGAATAGGTGTCGCGGTTAACGTCAATACGTCGATATTCGCCTTCAATTTTTTTATTTTTTCTTTGTGCGTGACTCCAAATCGTTGCTCTTCATCAACAATAAGCAAGCCGAGGTCCTTATATTCCACATCTTTTGATAACAAACGGTGAGTACCTACAATTAAATCAATTGAACCAGCCTTTAATCCTTTTAATGTTTCATTTTGCTCCTTTCGAGAGCGAAAACGACTTAATACACCAATATTAATAGGATGATCAGCAAAACGCTCCTTGATCGTTTCATAGTGCTGTTGCGCTAGAATCGTTGTTGGTACTAAGATGGCTACTTGCTTCTCATCCATGATCGCTTTAAATGCTGCACGAATGGCTACCTCAGTCTTCCCGTAACCTACATCTCCACATAGTAGACGATCCATTGGACGCCCTTTTTCCATATCCTCTTTAATTTCATCGCTTGCTCGAATTTGATCTTCCGTTTCTTGATAAGGGAACGATGACTCAAACGTTCTTTGCTCCTCAGTATCCTTTGAAAAAGCGAAGCCTTTACTCGCCTCACGCTCAGCATACAATTTAATCAAATCATCAGCTATATCTTCTACAGATGATTGTACTTTTTTCTTTACTTTCTTCCAGTCATTCCCACCTAATGCGTATATTTTCGGATCTTTTTCTTCTGAGCCAACATATTTTTGCACTTGGTCAATTTGTTCAACTGGTACATACAGCTTGTCATTTCCAGCATAACGTAAATGTAGGTAATCTTTATGAAGACCATTTATCTCTAACGTTTCTACACCTAAGTATTTCCCGATCCCATGATTCGTGTGAACAATCAAATCTCCCACTTTTAATTCAGAATAACTCTTTATACGTTCAGCATTTGACAATTTATTCTTACGCTGTGGCCGTTTGACCGCTTTTTTCGCAAAAATCTCTTCCTCTGTAATGACAACGAGTTTGCTCTTTGATAACTCGAAGCCTTTATGAAGTGCACCGACCATCATGTGAACTTTACCAGAGATTAAGTTCGTCTGATCTTCAACAAGCTGACTATCGATCCCTTCTTCTTCAAGCTGTAAAACTAGGCGCTTTGCTCGATCAGTTGAACTCGCTAAAAAGACAAGCGCCTGATCTTGTTTCAGCCAACGCTCCACTTCAGATTTTAATAAAGGTAGTTGCCCATGGAACTCCTGCATCGACTTACATGTAATAGACATGATGTTTTCCGGGTTTGTCGAAGGAACATGCTTTAGAAATAAAGATAAATAGATAGATGAGAAACGCTTTTGTTTAATTTCTTCAAATACAGGGAGAGACATCCTAACGTCATGAACCATCTCTCCTTGCTCTAATAACGCCATACTCCATTGCGCTTCCTCTTGGTCTAAATGATCAGCCATTTCTTTAATTCGTGACATTTCATCAAACAAAATACACGTATCTTCTCGTAAATAGGATACAAGCGAATACTCTTCCTCATAGTAAAGAGACATGTATTTATACATTCCTTGAAATGATGTTTGCTGTTTTAATTGTCCGACTTCAAAAGATATATGCTGTGTTAGTTTTTCTTTTACTTCCTTAGATTTAATTTTTGTTAACGTACTAGAAAGCCTACTTTTTAAACGCTCCTCTGCTCGCTTATAATCGTCATGACGTAATAGCACTTCCTGCACCGGAGAAATGAGGACACTTTGCATTTCCTCCTCCGAACGTTGTGTTTCAACTTGGAAGCTACGAATCGAATCAATCTCTGTATCAAATAATTCAATTCGAATCGGATTCGTAACTGTAAGCGGATACAGGTCAATAATACCTCCACGGACGCTCACTTCACCTGGTGAGGCGACCATATCCACTCTTTGAAAACCCATTGTAATAAGCTGATCTAGCAGCTTTGTCGTATCACCTATATCCGTTCCCACTTTCAATTCAAGCTGATGGTGCTTCCAGACATGCTTTGGAGGAAGCTGCCTTCTCATTCCAGCTATAGGGACAATCACCACACCATTAAATGATTGTACAAGCTTATTTAACACCTCAATGCGTTGCGCTTTCATTTCAGGACTAGCAACGGCTATTTCGGCTGAAATTAGCTCATTTACAGGATATAACAAAACTTGATCCTCATGTAAAAATTCAATAAAGTCCTCATATAGCTTCTGCGCTTGATATAAATTATGTGTGACGATCAACAGCGGCTGTGATGTTTCTAAAAACAATGACGAAGCAAACAGCGCTCGAGATGAACCTGTTAGTCCCGTTATTAGCTGCTCCTTCATTCCCGATTTAACTGTTGTAGCAATCGTTTGTATATCTTCACTTGTACGAAAATACTGTTGCAATCCTTTCATGCTTCTCCCCCTGTTATGTCTTAACCTCACGTTCAACATGATAATATATGTATGAATGCTATTTCTTTTGTATTCGTGCTCTACAACTAAAGTTCCTGCCATAGAAAAGGAAGGCATCTCAAAAGGGCACGTTATCCTTTGAGATACCTTCGAAGCCTTGTAATAATCCTCTCATTTTAAAATAGAGTCTCCCTCTATTGTACGACAATATCGACTTCATGCAAATCAGGATTTCGAATAAGCGCTTCATGACAATCTTCACAAATGACCTTTACGTGTATATCGCCATTTTCCAAATATGATACCATCTCGGTTCGCTCTGTACTCGTGAGCATATCAAAGCCTAATACGTTTGCATGTATAGAATGTTCAATCGTCCCAACCTTTGCATGACAATGCCTGCATTGATAATGGATAGCCAATACTAGCGCTCCTTTCACCCGTATACTTGTCATTAGTATGAGCAAATTGAACACGACCTATACACTAATTGAACCGATTCATCACTTGTATGAAAGGTATCTCTGTCCATGCCTCTACCGCTTTTGCAGCTTGTTTCACAGCATTTGATACATCTTCTTTTTCCTCAGGCTTGTAACTACCGAGAACATAATTGACAATCGATTGACCTGGCTCAGGTCGGTTAATCCCAATTCGAATTCGGTTAAACTCATTCGTGCCTAACTGTTGAATGGTAGACTTAATCCCATTATGACCACCCGCACTACCTTTTTGCCGTAAGCGAATTTTACCAGGTGGTAAGTCCATATCGTCATAAATGACAACAAGATCTTCAATGGACAATTTGTAATAATCACGAATCATTCGTATCGCTTCACCAGACAAATTCATATATGTTAGTGGCTTCATTAGAATCACTTGCTCACCATTCACAAGCCCCTTACCGTATAAGCTTTTAAACTTCAATTGATTAAGTTCAATTCCTAGCTCTTTCGCACAATAATCAATACAGTCAAAGCCTACATTGTGGCGTGTTCCTCGATATTTTTCACCTGGATTTCCAAGTCCAACAATTAATTTCAAGGCTATTCTCTCCCTTACGATCCATATGTGGCAGCTCATATCTACCCCACATTTGGTAAGCCCCTCACAATCCACTATAAAAGAGCCCATAATGAGTATATCTCATTACAGGCTATTTTCATAATATAGATATCCTTATTCCTCATTATCAGGCTTTTCGTTAATGACTTCTGGCTCCGCACCTTCCTCAGCTTCCGTTCCTTCTGGCTCAACTTCAGCTGCAGGTGCTTGAACGGTTACGATCGTTTCCTCATCTTCATTCACGACCTCAGCCTTAAGAGAAGATCGAATATCGGCTACCTGAATCGAATCACCAATCGCTAAATTTGATACATCTACAACAATTTCTTCAGGTATATCAGCTGGTAAACATTTCACTGATATATCATACAATAAATGAGAGACAACGCCACCCTCTTTTTCACCAGGCGCTTCCCCCTCAAGTCGTACAGATACCTCTGCCACAATTTCAGATTGCATATCCACTTCAAAGAAATCAATATGCAAATATTCATTTTTAAGCGGGTCGACTTGAATGTCGTGCACCATCACTTGGTGTTTTGACTTCCCTTCAATATCCAAGGAAAATAATCCGTTCTTACCTACATCCCGAATCGTTTTTAATAGGTCTACTCCTTCAACTGACACAGGCTGACTCTCTGTCTTACTTCCATATATAACAGCAGGTACATATCCTTTTTTACGTATTTTTCTCGTTGCAGAACCTCTTAAGTCTTCTCTCGGATTTGCTTGTAAAACGGTTGCCATGATTTATACCACCTCTAATATGATTTTTAGATGTCTCTATTTCATGTTTTCCCCGAATACGACCTTTTCAAACCACTTTTTCAAATCAATCAAATAACTTACTGACGGATGCGTGCTCATGAACACGGATGATCGCTTCCCCAAGTAAGGCTGCGACCGAAAGCTCTGTAACCTTTTCACTTCTTTTCTCGTCAGTTAGTGGAATTGAATTTGTGACGACAAGCTCTTTAATCTTTGAATTATTAATACGTTCCATTGCTGGACCTGATAGAACTGGGTGTGTACAGCATGCATATACTTCCTTGGCACCTGATTCAACTAACGCATTAGCCGCTAATGTAATCGTACCAGCCGTATCAATAATATCATCAATAATAATCGCTGTTTTCCCTTCAATATGCCCAACGATATTCATAACCTCAGATACGTTAGGCTTCGGTCTACGCTTATCAATAATCGCAATTGGTGCTTTTAAGCGATCAGCCATTTTACGTGCCCGAACCACTCCTCCATGATCTGGAGAGACAATAACAATATCTTCTAACTTCTTATCTTGAAAATAATCAGCCAAAATAGGTACCCCTACTAATTGGTCAACTGGGATATCAAAGAAGCCTTGTATTTGTGTCGCATGCAGATCTAGAGTTAATACCCTTGTTGCCCCAGCTGTTTGCATTAAATTAGCGACAAGCTTTGACGTAATTGGCTCTCTTGCCCGCGCCTTACGGTCTTGACGCGCGTAACCATAGTATGGGAGAACCAAATTAATTGTATGGGCAGATGCTCGTTTCAATGCATCAATCATAATGAGAAGCTCCATAATATGTTCATTTGCAGGTGCAGATGTCGATTGAATTAAGTAAACATCACAGCCACGAATACTTTCTTCAATATTGATTTGGACTTCCCCATCACTAAATCGTGTAACAGAACAATCTCCCATTGGGACACCGATATGCTCTGTAATTTGGTGTGCTAAATCAGGATTTGAATTAAGTGTAAAAATCTTTAACCGTGGATCGCCGTATTTGGGCATCTTTTTTTCCCTCCGAAATAACTTATTTATCTATTTTTTCTTGTTGATGTAATCAGGTTTATTCGTTTGCCTAGAGCGTGCGATGGAGAGAGACGACTCTGGTACATCATCCGTTATCGTGGAACCAGCAGCAACTAACGCTTGCTTACCAACCGTTACGGGAGCAATCAGGTTCGCATTACATCCAATAAAGGCACCATCTTCAATAATCGTCTTAAATTTATTCTTACCATCGTAGTTTACAGTTACAGCGCCACAGCTAAAATTCACATTTGATCCAACCGTTGCATCCCCTATGTAACTTAAATGCGAAGCTTTACTCCCATGACCTAAGCTTGATTTCTTAATTTCAACAAAGTTGCCAATTCGCGCTTCATCCCCGATGTTTGACTGTGGGCGAATATGAGCAAATGGACCAACCGAAACCATTTTGCCAATCTCACTATCATGGACAACAGACTGCCTAATAGCTGTCTCATCACCAATTAAGCTGTCTTTAACTTCAGTATTTGGACCAATGATACAATTACGCCCCACTGACACATCTCCTTGTAAGTGTGTGCCAGGATAAATGATTGTATCCTGCCCAATCATTGCTTGTGCTGAAATATACGTATTTTCCGGGTCAATTAACGTAACCCCTTGTCTCATCCAATACTCATTAATGCGCTTTCTCATCCATTGCTCAGCTTGAGATAACGCTACCCGGTCATTTACTCCCAATGTCTCATCAAACGTTGGCGTTTGATAGGCAGCTACGGCTTCACCTTGCTTCTTCAAAATTTCAATAACATCTGGTAAATAATATTCACCCTGTGCATTATCATTACCAACTTGCTTCAATGCTTTAAAGAGCAAAGCATTATCAAAGCAATACGTACCAGTATTGATCTCCTGTACCTCAAGTTCTTCTTTTGAAGCATCTTTCTGTTCAACAATACGCTCAACAAGTCCATGCTCATTTCGAATAACCCGTCCATAACCACTAGGATCTTCTGCCTTTGCTGTTAATACAGTCACCTTCGCACTTTCACGTTCGTGACATTCTAACAATTCATTCAACGTATGTGCTGTCAGAAGGGGTGTATCTCCACATAAAACGAGCGTAATGCCTTCTTTTTGCTCAAGTAAATCAGCAGCTTGCATGACCGCATGCCCTGTGCCTAGCTGCTCCTCTTGTACAACATATGAAACCTGTTCACCTAACTGCTCTTGTACAACTTCAGCGCCAAAACCGACAACAGCAATCTGCTCCTCCACTCCTAAAGCTGCGACTTGATCAACAACATGTTGAACCATTGGCTTCCCGCATACAGGATGTAACACTTTATATAACGTTGATTTCATCCGTGTCCCTTGTCCCGCTGCTAAAATAACCGCATAACGATTGCTCATGGTTTCCCTCCAGATCTTCCATTTTCCATTACGAATATACTCTAAAACTAAGGCTATTTCAAGGATTTATCGGTAACCTTCACAAATATGCTATTAATATCCGACAAAAGTCGATCCATGCTATTCTCCTCTTTTTGAAAAAAACAGACGCAAAAAACCACTATGTACTTCGATCATAGTGGTTTTGCTTATCGATAATACGAGACTACGAAGCACCTGCTTCTTCATACTCCACTTCTTCTACTTCGCCAGCCTTTTCATATTCCGTTAAAACAGCTGTTTGGATCTTCTCTCTTGTTTGCGAAGAAATTGGGTGGGCAATATCTCGAAATTCGCCATCTGGAGTTCTTTTACTTGGCATTGCTACAAACAAACCATTATTACCATCAATAACACGAATATCATGGACAACAAACTCGTGATCAATTGTAATAGAAGCAATGGCACGCATTCGTCCATCCGTATTTACACGACGTAATCTCACATCTGTCACCTGCATTTAAGTCACCACCTATAGGAATGTTTATTCATACTTAGACATTTCTCTAAAAATATGGGATTTCCTTCTTTTTTTCGAAACTTTTTTTATTTTTTTGAATTTATAAGGAAAACGACTTTGTAGTCTTAGACCGTAAACAAAACGCCATTGAGAAAGATATGACAAAATTTTGTATTTTCTTGACACAAAAAAAGAAGGCGACAACATCACCTTCTTTCCTACATCTATTCTGAACTACTCTTTCACTAACGCAATCACTTCAATTTCAACAAGAACATCTTTCGGTAGTCTTGCTACTTCTACACAAGAACGGGCAGGCTTATGCGTATCGAAATATTCACCATACACACCATTAATAAGCGGGAAATCGTTCATATCTTTAATAAATACCGTTGCCTTAACAACCGTTTCTAAAGAAGCTCCTGCTTCCTTAAGGACAGCCTGTAAGTTTTTGAATACTTGATGAGTTTGCTCTTCCACTGTACCTTGAATCAGTTCCCCTGTTGCCGTTAATGGAATTTGACCTGAACTATAGAACATATTATTAACGACTACCCCTTGCGAGTATGGTCCAATGGCATCCGGTGCATCTGATGTATAAATAGTTTTCATTTTATTATTCCTCCTCTGCTTCTTTTAATAAATCTAATACATTTCCACGCTCTACTTTAATTGATTTATCGCGGACATTCACTTCTGACAAACGAGTAATCGACATATACTCATCAACTAAACGCTCTTCCACTCCAACAGTCTCCACTAACACACCAATACCAACCAATTCCGCTTGGAACTCCTCTAGTAAATCCATCATCCCACGAATCGTTCCACCAGCTTTCATGAAATCATCAACAATGAAAACACGAGAGCCAGGCGCCAAACTTCTACGCGCAAGCGTCATTGTTTGAATTCGTTTCGACGAACCTGACACGTAATTAATACTAACCATTGAACCCTCTGTCACTAGGTGATCTCGGCGTACAATACTTACAGGTACATTTAGTTGTTGTCCAACTGCGTAAGCCAATGGGATTCCCTTAGTTGCAACCGTTAAAACTGCATCAATCTTTTCAGAGGCCAAAATAGAGGCGAATACTCGGCCCACACGCTGCATAAAGGTTGGATCTCCTAATAGATCCATCATGTATAAATAGCCACCAGGTAATATTCGTTCAGGTACTGCCAACGAATCAATCACTTCATCTACTAGTAGCCCCGCTTGCTTACTTTCAATACGCGGAATAAATTTCACTCCGCCACTTGCACCTGATATCGTTAATAATGAGCCGTATCCTTCTTCCTCGAATATATCTTTGACAATGACTAAGTCTTCACTAATTGAAGACTTTGCAGATTGATAACGCTCTGAAAAGTGTGTGAGAGATATGACCTCATGTGGGTGTTGCAGTAAAAAATAAGTCATATCTACTAAACGACCACTGCGCTTTATTTTTTTCATGCTACCTCCACCAAAACCGAATATTTTTTATAAACATAACACTTTTGTCCGGCTTTTAGCAAGAGCTCGTTGAACGAATTAACCGAACAGCATAAACATCGTGACAAAAGCCGCGTAAACCGTTATAAATTCTATGCATACGTGACTCATGCTCAACAAGTCCAAAAACAGTTGGTCCACTTCCGCTCATCAGTACTCCATCCGCCCCAAAGCGTGCCATTTGCTCCTTAATCCTTCTCACTTCAGGATACAAATCTAATGTAACTGACTCTAATACGTTGTGAAGATTATGACATATCGCTTTAAAATCTTGCTGTTCAATGGCTTTTAGCATTTCCGTTGTTGGCGCATGCTCTACATGACGTAAATCTAACCGCTTGTACACATCAGCCGTCGATACACCAATCGGCGGTTTCGCCAAAATGACCCAACATGAGGGTGGAGATGGTATCGATTGAATAACTTCTCCTCTTCCTGTCGCCAATGCCGTGCCCCCATAAACACAAAACGAAACATCCGAGCCAATTTCCGCTCCCAATTCTGCCAATTCATCTAGACTTAACCCTAATTTCCACAGTCTATTAAGACCTTTTAACGTTGCAGCCGCATCACTACTACCACCAGCTAAACCAGCGGCTACGGGAATACATTTTGTTATGTATATATCAACACCTAGACGAACATCAAAACGTTCCTTTAGCAATTCAGCCGCTTTATAAGCTAAATTACGATGATCATTTGGCACAAAGCCTTCTGATACCTCCACCTTGATGTTGCCACTCTCCGTTAAGGTGAGATCAATGCGGTCGGCTAAATCCACCATTGTCATAATCATCTCTACTTCATGATATCCATCTTCACGTTTTTTTACCGCATCAAGCGATAAGTTAATTTTCGCAGGAGCTTTCACCGAACATTTCAATCTAGTCACCTTCTATATTCCTTTTGCTTACGTTATTTTATCATTAGTCTAAACATCATACCACAGCCTAATCATTTTTATAAGAAAAACCACGGTAGCGTTCTTTCTTATTAGCGTTGTCTGGAGCCGTTACAACAGGTTTACGTTTTATGAAAGTGGGGTTCATTTAGAAAAACGCGTAACGAGCGAAGCCAACGCTCTCCATTGAATGGTTCCACTCTCTTCTTCAGTTCTTCTCACATTTCCTTCCTCAAATGATCCTTAAAAAAATCCGGATTTATGCACGGCTGTGCTAATCCGGATAACAACGTTACTTTTCACTAACGACCTCATGAGTAGACTGAGTCGGTTTAGACTTATAAATCGCCTTTGAAAGCAGACTTTGAACAATTAAAAACAAGCCCCCTACCGTCCAATATAGCGGAAGTGCTGCTGGTACCGTAAATGAAAACACTCCCATTAAAACAGGCGCTATATATCCAATAACAGCAAACTGCTTTGACTGCTGCGTTTCCATTCCCATTTGTGAAACCTTAAATTGAATTAAATAAACAAAAGCCGCAAGGAACGGTAAAATAAAATCGGTTTCGCCTAGATTGAACCAAAGAAAAGAGTGCTCAGCTATTTCCGGTGTCCTCATAATGGCATAATAAAATCCAATTAATATCGGGAACTGGATCAACATTGGCAAACATCCAATCGAGGCAATTGGATTAAATTGATGCTTCGTATAAAGCTCCATCATTTCCTTTTGAAATTGCTTCTGATTTTCCGGGTCATTTTTATCCTTAAACTTTTCTTGCAGCTCCTTCATTTCTGGCTGAATCACACTCATTTTCTCACGCATCGTCAATTGATTTTTGTATTGCTTTAGCATAAGTGGCATAAGAGCGATACGAACCAATAACGTTACTAGCACAAGCGATAAGCCGTAATTCCCATTAAAAAGCATCGCTATCGATTTTATTAAATAAGAAAAAGGGTACACAACGTAATGATTAAAGACTCCCGTCGTTTCCGCGTTAATCGGTTCTGTCGTAGCCTGACATCCACTTAAAATCATGAATAAGCCAATAATGACTAGTATGATATAAATCCTTTTATATGATGACGTGAATATAGATGATCGTTCCATATAAATCCTCCTCGTATGATTTCATTCATAAACGAAGAGTTTACATAGTCACCATCATCTTCAGGAGATTCCTTTCGTTTTGTCAAACAAGTTAGCCACGTTTGACGACGTTGCATTGGGCCGATAGGATCTATTTGACTTGGCACGAACACATCAAACGAATATAAACTACTTTTCGTTAACATGCGTTGCTTAATCATTAAGGACCGTTCCATATACTGAAGTACTTTATAGCTTGCAACAGTCAAAAAGATACTCATTGAGAGCAACAGTGGAATGATGTCCTGAAATGATTCAACTAACATCTATATTCACCTCCTTGTTAGCATACAAGATACACTTATCATCGTATAATTCCTTAATGAAGTCAAATGGTTATCATTTCAACTTTTCTTACCTTTTAAAAAAAGAAGACACCTCTAGAAACATTTTCGTTTCTTTCTAGAGGTGCCTTTGCTGTTATTTCTTCTGAGCTAGTTGTTGTTCAGCTATTTCAATCGCACGCTTCACCATATTACCTGCATCTCTGGCTCTTATGCCACCCCAGCCTTCCTTTTGGACTGTATCATAAAAACCTAATTCCTTGGCAAGCTCTTCCTTAAATTGATCTGACATGACACCACGACGTCTACTCATGCCTTAACAACTCCTTATCCAGAAGATAAATTGAGGCTAGGATAAAAGTATTTTAATAAATGAAAACCGAATAAACACATAGTGAAGCACATGAACCGCTCCTGAAATATACTTCGCTACGTTCTCTAGAAATTCGGATTCTCATCTAAACACTTTTGTTATGTCCCAGCATCCTTATTATGTGCCATGATACACAAGAAGATGCCCACCTAATCTATCCATTAGGTAAGCATCCTCTTGGCACTATCATATACACCTTATGCTTTCAGAGCCGTTAATTCAGAACCCTCTTCACATAATAACAATTCTACTGATTCGGTCAAAATATCAGCATAGCTATAAGACACGCGTTCAAAAGCATTTTGCTGTTCATCTAACTTCACGATAAAAACAGAAGGATACGTCTCCTCAAGCAAACCTGAACGTTCTGATGTCTTCTTACGACCACCATTCGCCTTAATTGTAATGCGCTTTCCAACATTAGCATCTAATGTGCGTTTAATATCAACCAACGTTTTTGGCATTCGAACACCCACCTCACTGTATAGTTATCATACCACAACCAACACAACAAGTCAAGCAAACGTAAAATTATAACAAGGGTTCAACTCCTCTGTCAATGCTTTTACTCGTTTTGCTTCACACATTTTTCATAACTCTCCGCTAGTATGTGAAAAAAATTAAAAAAATATGTATAAAATAGTCGACTGCATGAATATGAACATACAGGTCGACTATTTCTTTTTACACTATGTGTATAGTTAGTTTTTTACCTTTTTTCGATAGTCTCAATGATCGACTATTTATTCAGCCATCATGATTACTCTCTATATATGCGATTATAACCTTCTTTTAAAGGCATCCCGCGCCTCATGACACCTTTTGTTTCAATGCCTCCTAGTCCTCTTTCACCTGTTATCGTATTTCGCAAAATCTCAGTTAAATGAATCCGATCCATGAAGGACGTTAAGCTAATGCGAGAAGCGATATACACAGGATCTAGCGCGTGAATATTCACTCGTTCTGGTGAGCTAGCAAAATTAGCCCCTGCTTTAATAAGCGTTTCAAAGTGCGATTGACATGCTCCAGCAAAAATCACAAGGTCATCCCGATGCCACGTATAACTCCTTGCAATCCGAACGCACTCCGCAAAATATTTCGTATGACGATATGACCGCATATCATCCTTATTGCCCCTAGACTTTAAATACGCATCATGACCAGTAACAACAATAATATCGGGCTGGACTATCTCGATCAATGACCCTATTTGTTCCGGCATCTCCTTCTCATGTAGGTGGACGCCATAAACAGGTACACCAAGCTTTTCATACAAAGCTGTGCACTTTTTTAAATACAGACTATCACCATCTATATGAAGTACACGTCCACGCAATTCAAAAAAATTAATATCGCTAGCATATCCAGACGTGACTTCATATTCACCACGTTGCTTTAATAGCTTAGCATCTTGTCGAAAAAGATGATAAGAACTTTCTTCAACCTCTTTCGCCTTTTGAAGCATTTTCGTTCGTTCTTCTTCTGAAACAAGCACAAGGTCTTCTATTGGCGCATCCGCTAATAAACGCATATCCTCACCTACAAGTTCAACAACCGTCGAACGAATCTCAGATATTCGAAATAATAGATCTCGATTATAAGACAGTCGAGTGACGAGATCCCCTTTATTAAGCTTCATAACCACGCCCCCTCTCCACTTACCCTATGTTGTGAAAAGGGAGAAGGTGCTAGTCCATGACCCTTTTGTAAAGAGCATTACTTAATAAAGCGAACTCCTCCAATGACAATGTTTCTCCACGTCTACGTGGGTCGATTTGTATATCAATCAACACATCCTCGATTATTTCTTTCTCCGCTTTCGATAATAAATTATGCGTTAAATTGTTAAGTAGTGTTTTACGCCTATTGGCAAAGGATGCATGAAACACGCGAAAGAAAAAGGCCTCATCAATGAGCTCTACAGGGGGCTTCTCTCTCACTGTTAAGCGTAGTACAGCAGAATCAACACGTGGTTGCGGGATAAAGACGGACCCTGGAACGGTCATCACCTTCTCCGCCTTCGCAAAATATTGTGCCGCTATCGATAAGGCGCCATAATCCTTCGTTCCTGGCTTCGCCGCTATACGATCAGCAACTTCTGCTTGAATCATCACGACAATACCTCGAATAGGCAACTTCTCTTCTAATAATTTCATTAAAATCGGTGTCGTCACATAATATGGCAGATTTGCAACGACCATCACATCGTTTACGTCTTGAAAGTGTTCAGCGATGTATCGATGAAGATCGACCTTTAGTACGTCTGAATGAACAATATCGATATTCTGATAAGAAGAAAGTGTATCTTCTAGAACAGGTAAAAGACGCTGATCGATTTCAAATGAAACAACCTTTTTTGCTTGCTTCGCCAACTGCTCCGTTAAAGCCCCAATTCCCGGGCCTACTTCAATAACACCCGTTTCATTCGTAATAGCTGCAGCTCTCACAATATTATGTAGTATATTTAAATCGATTAAAAAATTTTGACCTAAGCTTTTTTTAGACTCAAATCCATACTTCTCTAAAATTTCCTTTGTTCGTAACGGGGTAGCAATATCCTTATTCAACACTGTTCCTCCTCAAATACTTTCTTCATCGCCAATGAAAACTCCGTTTGTGAAATACGAAACATCTGCAAACGCTTCTGTAATTGTTTCCCATTCGCATAACCAATATGTAGAAGCTCTCCTAAGCGCTCTCGCCTCCGTTTCGCCGTCGCCCCGGCAATAAGTCCTGCATCAAGAAGATCCTTTAGCGGTATACTAGCTTCAACATATTCCTTTTCTACATGGACATGACGCAGCGCTTCCCGAATCGCTGATGGAGATGCATGCTCCACACCAACACTGCCCTTTCGTTTCGCAATCGCTTCAGCTTTAGGTAAGAATGCATGCTTGCATTCAGGAATATGCTGACTAATAATGGTACGAATCCGCTCTCCTGGGTAATCAGGATCGGTCAAAATAATGACACCTCTTCGCTTTTGCGCCAATTCGACTTGAGCCAACACATGTTCTCCAATGGCCGAGCCATTCGTTTCAATCGTATCAGCATCGACAGCGCGTTTAATAGCGACTGTATCATCCTTACCTTCCACTACGATGACTTCCTTTATTTTCATTTCCTTCTCCTTAATCACTCTTTGTTAGCTATCTTCTACATCCAACTCATATGAAACATGAAGAGTCTTTTCGTTCTAAAACTGAAATAGAGTCAGTGAGGCTCAATCAGCCTCTTACCGCCCCCATCCTAAACTAGCCAGCCATTTACACTTTTTTATCTTATAACAAAAGACACAGAGTCACAACGCAACTCTGTGTCTAACCAATTTATTAATCTAATATCTTAATCTCAACCGTTCTAGTACCCCAACTGTGGGCATCTGCTTTCGTTGGCATATGCACATCAATCTTATTACCAACAATTGCACCACCTGTATCACCGGCAACAGCCGTTCCATACCCTTCTACATACACTTTTGAACCGAGTGGAATGACATTCGGATCAACAGCAATCACCTTCATATTCCGGTTATTATTTAAATTAATACCGGTTGCCGTTACTCCACTACATCCACTACAATTTGCCGTATACGCAGTAGATTCCACCGTCAGCGTTGTACCACTAGATGTCGATGTACTATCACTACTACTCGTTGTAGATTGACTTCTTGAAGGTGTCGGAGCAGGCTCCTTTGTTCCAACAGCAACAATTCGATCTGAGCTTTCCTTAACCGTTTCCTCTTTCACAAGTTCACGAGATACTTCTTCACCATCTTCAAGGATAACCTCATAATGCTTTTCGACCTTACCATCCTCACCCGATTGTACGACTTCCTCACTTCCTGAAAGTAAGTCATCATCCTTACGAGTAACTGTTGCAAAGTCAATTGTTTCTTCCACCACATCGGTGACTTTTTCTACACGTACGACTTGAATCGATGTTTCCTCTTCTAATCGTTCATCTAAGTCTGGCTCTACTCGATCCAGTTCATCTAACGTTACTTCTTCTCTCTCTAAAAAGTCAGCGACAGTCGTCGAAGTTGTCCAAATCTCATGTTGCTCACCGTCACTAATTAGTTCAACTTGAAAAGCAGATTCATAGATTAACTCCATTTGCTCTTCAATTGCTGCACTTAATTCAGGCTCTACTACATCGTGTTCTTTGTATTCAATTTCTAACTCGTCTATTAGTTCTTGGACCGTCTTTGACGTCGTCCATACTGCATCCTCTTGACCATCAATCATCGTGAAAACTTGCTTCGCTTGCTCCCAGGTGATTGTCATTTCATTCTCTATCTCTGTATCGACACTAGGTTCAATATGATCATATGATTGGACTTCCCACTCATACTCTTCTAACAGATCTGCGACTGTATTAGCGTGTGTCTCAACAACGGTTTCTTCACCATCAATCATAACGGTTACCGTTGCTTTTGTCGTTTCGTATACAGCGTATGTGATCAAACTTACGAAGAGTATTAGACTAATCGAGGATATAATCGTCTTCTTCCCTAATAGCTTCTTGGGAAGAAACTTTATCCTGTTTAAATCCATGATATGCCCTCCTCTTTGGTATCGTCCGAATTATAAACACTGTACCTCCTCTTTGTCAACTGATTGTTTTTGATTGACACATCTCCCTTATTATCTATGAAGGTGTCCCAAAAGAAAACAAAAACTTATCGACAAGTCCAATTTATGCAATGACACCACGGTGTAGAACCAATTCGAAACGATTGATCATTTGACACAAACTTACAAGCATCTCCAATAATTGTTAGGGTTTTATGTTGAAAATTTCTTTTGCATTAGCTGTTGTCACCTTCATAATTTCTTCCAAATCCATCTCTTTTAACTGAGCGATTTGCTCAGCAACGAGGCGGACATATGCAGGCTCATTACGCTTCCCACGATTTGGATGAGGAGCTAAATATGGACAATCAGTTTCAATTAATAACCGCTCTAAAGGAATCGCTTTTGCAACCTGTTTCGGTCGTTTTGCATTCTTAAATGTCACAGGTCCTCCTAATGAAATATAGAAGTTCATGTTCATACACTGTTCCGCAATTTCTACACTACCACCGAAGCAATGCATAATACCACCGACCTCGGAGGCATTTTCTTCTTTCAATATATTAACAATATCTTGATCTGCATCACGATTATGAATAATAATAGGTAATTTGACCCGTTTCGCTAATGCGATCTGCTTGCGAAATACATCCTTTTGTACCTCTTTTGGTGACTTTTCCCAATGATAGTCAAGTCCCATTTCACCGAGAGCGACGACTTTCGGATGAGATGAAAGCTCCTCGAGCCATTTTAAATGTGCATCGGTCATCTCGATCGCATCAACAGGATGCCAACCAACTGCGGCGTACATCCATTCATAAGTATCGACCAGTTCTAGCGCTCTTTTGATCGTCTTTTCATCGAACCCAACCACAACCATATTCTTAACGCCAGCAGCCTCTGCTCTCTTTATAACTTCGTCTAAATCCTCTTCAAATTGATCAGCATTTAAATGTACATGAGTATCAAATAACATTTTCATTCTCCTAGTACGTAATAATATTCGAGTATCATAAAGCTTAAATAAAGAGCAACATACGAGGACACCGAAAAAGCGGTAACCAAACTTTTTCAGTGCCCTTCATCATACTATAGCCTTTATACTTTATTTTACTTTTGCTCCATTTGGTAATGAACCATCAATTGTCGCTAATTGGAGCTTCTTTCCTTTAGTCCCTGCTAAAATCATCCCTTGGGATAATTCTCCACGTAATTTTACAGGTTTTAAATTCGTGACACAAATCACCTTCTTACCAACTAATTCCTCAGGTGAGTAAAACTTAGCAATCCCTGACACAACCTGTCGCTTCTCACTACCAACATCGAGCTGAATTTTCAATAGACGGTCAGCACCATCGACTTTCTCTGCTTTTATAACTTCTGCTACCTTTAACTCTACTTTTGAGAAATCATCAATCGTAATTTCATTTTCGTCCTCAATTTCTTCTATTTTGTTATCCGATTTTATCGTTCCACCCATTTGACCAACAATATATTTAACCTCTTCCTCGACATCTAATCGTGGGAAAATAGGATTGCCTTTTTCGACTTTTGCTCCACTTGTATGCTTGCCAAATGAATGAATCGTCAACCAATCGGTATCATCCTCAACAACGCCTAATTGCTGCCAGATCTTCTTTGGAGCTTCGGTCATAAATGGTTGTAACATAATAGAAATAATCCGTAACGATTCAGCTAAATGATACATGACAGAACCAAGCTCTTCTCGCTTCTCCTCTTCCTTAGCGAGCATCCACGGCTGTGTCTCATCAATGTATTTATTCGTGCGGCTAATCAGCTGCCAAATGGCCGTTAATGCGACAGAAAACTCCATATCCTCTAGAGCATTTTCCACCTTAGTAATAGCCGCCTCAACGGATTCCAGTAGCTCACGATCAAATGGAGTAGCATCCTTCACATACGCAGGTATGACACCGTCAAAATACTTATTAATCATCGCAACCGTTCGGTTTAGGAGATTTCCTAAATCATTTGCTAAGTCATAGTTGACACGTTCAACGAAGCCTTCTGGTGTAAATACGCCATCAGAACCAAACGGAACTTCACGTAATAAATAATAACGAAGAGCATCTAATCCGTATCGATCAATTAATGGTACAGGATCGACAACATTTCCTTTTGACTTCGACATCTTGCCATCCTTCATTAGTAACCAACCGTGACCGAACACCTTCTTAGGGAGTGGCAAATCAAGAGCCATTAACATAATCGGCCAATATATCGTATGAAAACGAACAATCTCCTTACCAACAATATGGACATTTGCAGGCCAGTACTTTTCATATAAGCTTTGATCGTCGTGTCCGTAGCCTAGAGCCGTAATATAATTCGATAACGCATCGATCCAAACGTACACAACATGCTTTGGATCACGTGGCACCTTCACACCCCAAGTAAAGGAAGTTCTCGATACAGCAAGGTCTTC
Source organism: Halalkalibacter hemicellulosilyticusJCM 9152 (assembly GCF_000513115.1). GTDB lineage: Bacteria > Bacillota > Bacilli > Bacillales > Bacillaceae_D > Halalkalibacter > Halalkalibacter hemicellulosilyticus. The sequence continues at coordinate 29,844 of NZ_BAUU01000023.1, read as the reverse complement.
GAGCCCTGGTTTAATAAAGTTATTAATCATCTCATTTTTCCGTGATTCCGGTTGAATGAAATCTGGATGATCCTCATAAAACTTCAACAAACGATCCGCATACTTGCTCATTTTAAAGAAATACGATTGTTCGCGAACCTTTTCAACAGGGTGACCACTATCTGGACTTTTCCCCCCAACAATCTTCCCGTTCTCATCCTTAACCGGATCAACTAGCTGTAACTCCGTGTAGAACGTTTCATCAGGAATTGAATACCAGCCTTCATATTCATCTAAGTAAATATCTCCTTGATCAATTAACCGTTCAAAGATTTGTTCAACGACTTTCTTATGTCGTTCCTCTGTCGTACGAATGAAATCATCATACGAAATATCGAGCTTCTTCCATAGCGCTTGAATACCACTTACAATTTCATCGGTAAATTGTTGTGGCGTCAGTCCTTTCTCTTTCGCCTTCGTTTCAATTTTCTGTCCATGTTCATCTGTTCCTGTTAAATAGCGAACATCATATCCTCTTAAACGCTTATACCTCGCCATCGCATCGCCTGCTACCGTTGTATACGCGTGACCAATATGTAGCTTATCACTCGGATAATAAATCGGTGTTGTCAAATAAAAGGTTTTGTTTGTCGACATAACCCATGTCCTCCTTATTTTTGATACATTTTTTTGCATACAAAAAGCCCTCATCCACAACGGGACGAGAGCATCGCTCACGTGGTACCACCCAAATTCCCTTTATTCCTCACAGAAAAAAGGCTTACGAAGTTATGAACTTCTCTGTTAACGCCAGCAACGTCATATGCTTATGCTTATGCACTCACATATCATTCCTCATTGGACCATCTTCCACCTATCATCTATACTGGTTTTCAGCTCCCCCAGCTCTCTGCATAGCACATGCTACCTATAGACAAATGAGATGTACTCATCCCTTCATCGGACTTTTTCTATCAAATTCTTTTATAGTATAACCAAAATATACCGAATTTACGCTGTGTCGTCAAGATCGTGTGTACATGGTTGCAAAAGGTGTTTTCTCTTTTTTTATATAGCCGTCTTCACTAAGTCGCTCAAGCTCCTTTTTCCACGCTTGTACATCCCAGCTTTTTTTCGCTGCAGTATTTAAATGAGGTAATAATGTCATTATGTCCATCTCAGCAAATGGGAGGTGCTCATCTAATACAGAAATAAGCTCATCGACTCCTTTTGCATTCATTTGCTCAAGTTCATCAAACGGGTTCAGCGTATGGGGGCTCGTTGAATGAGCCATTCGGATTCGAATTGCCATCGTTCGTCCCATAATCGCCGATGATACAAACGCATCACCAGATCGTAAATAGGGCAGACGCTTTCCTTCCTCTGCCGTTAAATCGGTTTCCTCTTTAATCGTTTGGATATCCGTTCCACGTACCGTTCGAAAAACAAACTTTGTATTCAGCTGTGCCGTAATCGTCTCATCAAGTAATGTCGGTCTTTGTGTAGCAAATATAAGAAAGACTCCATACTTACGTCCTTCCTGAGCAATTTCTTTCAAGACTGATTTAGCAGGCGCATCAAACCCTTTTGGTGCAAAGTTATGTGCTTCATCTGTTACGACTAAAAAAGGCGGGAAGAACTCTCCTTGCATATGCTGAAGCTTTGCATCACGATACGCTCTTCTCTTCCCATATAGTGCTCCAATCACATAGCTAGAGAACACTTGTAATAACCAAACGGCACCTTGTACGACGACAAGCTTTCCCGCATACATTCCTTCTTCAATCGCCCGAATGTTTTGCTGGAACAACCCCGCTTGGTGGAGACGATGAACTCGCCATTGAATTCCTTTTACCGATGCAAGTGGCAAACTGCCATATTGATCGAGCAGTCGCTTAAATAATTGATAACGCTCCATTTCTTCTCTTGTCATACCGCCATCATGTAAGAAGCCCTCCACCTTTTGTTTACCCATTTCAAGAGCCTCTGCTAAATGGGCGATCCGATCACTAAATGACTGGTAGCTATCCTTGCGTTTATGAATGGATTGGATGACGTTAATCATCGACTCTGTTAATGAACCTGCTGCTGCTAACAATCGCTCTACATCTCGAGTCGTAAGCGCTGAAAAATCTACACCGACATCTTTTCCAATTTGGACAACCGTATAATTTTGTTCATAGCTTCTTCCCTCTATCCCTTCTGTCTGTGCGGCGAAGTTCATTTCAAAATGAGGATCGAAGACAAGACTAGGAATGTGAAGCTTCATTAATTCCTCAAGCATGACACGTAACCCAAAGGACTTCCCTGAACCAGACCCTCCAAATACGCCAATATGAGGATATTGCTGCATGGAACGAATATCAAAGATAAAAGGGACACCATTTTGTTCACGTAAGCCGTGATGATCATGGATTGATAATAAGCCTGTTAACGGTGACGGTAACGTCTCTGAAATGAAATCAGTTGATTTCACTTCTCCAAGAATTAACCCATCCTCCGGCTGAGCCTTCACTAGTAAATGTTGAATTTCCTCAAAGTGAGGGTGTCTCACTTGGGCCCCTGTTTGAATAGGTTGAATCGCTTCTTCAAACAGCCGAGCCTTTGCTAAGTGGATATCATCTGAGCCAATATCATAACCAATTTGCTCTAACGTCTTTAGCACTTGGTCATCAGCAATACCTTTATCAAAGCCCATCGGAATATAGCGATTATAAGAAAAGGTCTCAACTACCTCTCCTTTCGGCTGATAGAGAGAATCATCTTCGATAACGAGCATTTCATTCATACGAAATTTATGTGTCTTTGAAGCAACATACACTTCATGCTGTGTCGTTACACCTACTATTTGCATTCGATTTCCTCCTTAATAAGGCCTACTAGTACGTTTCTTCGTAAAGAAACGTTGCTTTAATTGTGGGTGAATATATTGCTCTACCATCGCTTCAACTAATGCATCTGTTACACGTACTTCACGATCAATCATATCTAACCAGAGTGGAATACCACGTCCATCCTTCGGTGTTAATGTCAGCAACACCTCTGCAATTCTATCCCGATACTCGGCTTGCTCCATCAAAATATCAAACCCTGTTATCGCAGGGTCTGTACTTAGCCTAACCCAAACCGACTGCAAGCCAGCCTTGTGCTGAATCTCTTCAATATACAATAGTTCGCCTTGCTTGAGCACACCGAATAATAGATCTCGATCATATGTGTGGGGATATCGTTCATATGAAGAGAATTCACTTAGCTTCACCAAATTCTCTGTCGTAATTTCCTCAGATACACCAACAAGTAAGACGTCTTCCTTTAATGCCTTTTGTCGAAGCTTCTCCCATTCATTTGGCGCATCAATACGATAATGATAAAGCGCCCCATCCATTAATAGTAGTCGTATTCTCCTCTCATCTATAAGCTTATAAGCCGCTTCTAGTTCATGCTTAGCTAACATATGAGAACGCATCTGAGCTGTTGTTTGTTCATTGTTTTCCATTTCCATTAATGGGGTATAGACTTCTGCAGACATACATTGGTGGCCAGTTGTCGTTTTCGCTAACGCTTGGAAAAAATAAAGAACGTGCGGGTACTCGCCTTTTGTTTGATTCACTGATCCATCTACAGCCGCTACTTCTTGACCATCTACCATTCCGTCAGCTGTTCAACTGATAATCGGTTGATTTGTCTATGGTCAGTATGAATATTCGTTAACTTTTGTCGAATCATATCTTTTTCTCTGGTTAAAAAAGCATAGGTTTCTTCCAAATGATGATTAATTTCTTTCATTTTTTCTAGTAAATCTGGATTAAGTTGGATCATACTTTTGCACCTCCTATTACGAGATTGACTTACTTCTAAGGTTTTTCACTGTCAATTAGCAATAAAATATTTTAAATAATGTAAAAAAGTATTTGACTTGTTTTGGAAACACTGGTACTCTAAGAAAAGAAAGAATTATGTCGAATAATGACTAAATAAAACTAATAAAACAAACTGAGTTTGAGAGGAGACATATACTATGAAATCTACTGGTATTGTACGTAAAGTTGACGAGTTAGGTCGTGTCGTAATCCCGATTGAATTACGCCGTACACTTGATATTGCTGAGAAGGATGCATTAGAAATTTATGTTGATCACGATCGTATCATCTTAAAGAAATACAAGCCTAACATGACCTGTCAAATTACTGGTGAGGTATCTGATGATAACCTTTCTATCGCAAACGGAAAGATCATCCTTAGCCCACAAGGTGCAGAAGAGATTCTAAAAGATTTACAGTCATATTTAGCATCAAACAAAGGGTAATAACTATAAGGAATTATGATAGAGAATGTACCAAAGGGACATACCCCTTTGATACATTCTTTTTTTAATTTTGATGATAACTAGCATAAATCTCACGTTTAGGTTGTTTACGTTCTAATGCAACCTTCTTAATCGCATCCTTCGACGTCAGACCAGCCGCCATATAATGATCAACATGTTCATTTATTGTAAAGGATTCCCACCAATCGTTAGCTTCAGCCTCACCGCGAAAGCCTTCAACGACAATACAAAATTCCCCTTTCACTTGCCCCGTTACAGTCCACTCCAATACTTCATCTAACGTCCCTCTTATGTACTCTTCAAATTTCTTCGTTAATTCCCGACATACACTAATAGGACGATTTCCAAACACGTTTCTCATCGTCGTCAACGTGGCCTTTAAACGATGTGGCGACTCATAAAATAAAAGTGTCGCTTCTTGATGGATCAGCTTCTCAAGCTCTTCCTTTTTCCGTTTTTCGTGACGAGGTAAGAAACCGACAAATTGAAAAGAATCCGTTGATAAACCTGAACCAACTAAGCTCATTAAGGCCGCATTCGCACCAGGCAATGGAATCACGGAAATATGTTCCGTAATCGACTCTCGTACGAGCTCTTGCCCAGGATCAGATATAGCCGGCATTCCCGCATCGCTCACTAAAGCAACCTTTTTCCCGCTTTTCATTTCATTGATGAGCTTCGTTCCAGCTTCCTTTCGATTATGTTCATGATAGCTCACTAATGGAGTCGTTATCTCAAAATAATGACAGAGCTTCTTCGTTTGTCGCGTATCTTCAGCCGCAATCAAGTCCACTTCCTTTAATATCCGAACCGCTCGATAGGTCATGTCCTCTAAATTTCCAATCGGCGTAGGCACTAAATAGAGGAGACCTGATCCTTCGTCATTTAAAAAGCTCTTCTGTTGCTTCATCTACATCCCTACCTTCGTACGAAATTCACCTTCATATATTTGTAAAAAAGCTTCATGATATCTATCCTCTTCATTGTAAACAAAAATAGGGGGTAAACAAGTGACGCCAGCCCGACCTTCCTTACGCCCTTCTACGAGTACAATATTCGCTTCTTTACTCGGTTTCGCATGAACAAATTGAATTCGTTTCGGCTCTATTTTGCATACTCGCATTTCATTCAGTAAGTCCGTTAACCGTTCTGGACGATGAACGAAGGCCACGCGCCCTCCATGCTTAACATAACGACTTGCCACACGAATGACATCACTTAATGTACAATGGATTTCATGTCGAGCAATTGCAACGTATTCATTCATATTTTGATCTCGTTTTGTGTTGGTCGGGAAATAGGGAGGATTACACGTGACAACATCAAATGAGCCTTCTAATTGGACATCAACTACATTTTCATGCACAAACGAAAGGCGATGTTCCAATTGATTCAACAACACCGAACGACGAGCCATATCAATGAGACGCTTTTGTATTTCGATACCGACAATCTGAGCTTGTGTACGAGTCGTCAAGGCGATTGGAATCACTCCATTCCCTGAGCACAAATCAAGAATCCTTCCTTTACGAATCGGGACTTGAACGAAACGCGAAAGCAAGATTGCGTCAATTGAAAAAGAAAAAACATCACTGCTTTGTATAATTTGGAGCTCTGTACCAGCGATCCGATCTAGACGCTCACCTTCTAATAATTCTATTTCCATCATCTATATCCTAACTTTTTAATTTTTTAAGAAAAACGCGAAAGCGTCTTTTCTTAATTGCGTTGTGCGAAGCCGTTACAACGGGTTCAAGTTTTTATGAAAGTGAGGTTAATTTCATAAAAACGCATAACGAGCGAAGCCAACGCTCTTCATTGAATTTCCCCGACAGCTTCTTCGGTTCTTCTCTGCCTGCCTCGAATTTTATACATTCTTACCTTTTAAAAAAGGCCCTTAAAAGGTAAATCCCTAACCTTTTAAGGGCACTTCATGATGTTGAAACCATTATTTCTGATGGAGGAAAGAGAGACAAAACAAACAATCCTCACCTTCAGCGCGAATGCTACCATAATGGGTATTACATACGTGGAATCCTTCTTGATAGAGCCTTGCTAAATTATCGTAACCTTCACCAACAAATGGCTTTTTCTTCTTATCCTCTCCAGGTGACTCCTCGGAATCATCCTCCTGGACGTCAACATCAAGACGTTCGCGAAGCTTTTCATTTTCCATTTGCAAATAATGATTTTCTTCAATTAAATAGGCTAATTGTTCCTTCAACCCTCTTAACTCATGATGCAATTCACCAAGACGCTCTTCTAATTGACTCACCTGCGTAAATACAGCCTTCTTATCCACGATGTACTCCACCCCACTATTCCGTGGCTTCAACCGGTTTATTCGTTAATTCTTCTAATGTAAATTCAACTATCCCCTCACCATCAGCTAACTCAACCTGAACGAGGTGCTCTAGTAAATTTAAACCTGTCACTTTCCCTTTTCCATGCGGCGTACGAATAATCTTCCCAACATCCGGAAGCACCTTCTTCGCTTCCTCATAAATATCATTTTCATACTTCAGACAGCACATGAGTCGGCCACACAATCCAGAAATCTTAGCCGGATTTAGTGAAAGGTTTTGATCCTTTGCCATTTTAATCGAAACAGGCTCAAAATCCCCGAGAAAGGACGAGCAACATAACACCCTTCCACAAGGTCCTATCCCGCCGAGCATCTTCGCTTCATCTCGAACACCAATCTGTCGTAATTCAATTCGTGTTCGAAAGACAGATGCTAAGTCTTTCACTAATTCCCGAAAGTCAATTCGACCATCGGCAGTAAAATAAAATAGAACTTTATTTCGATCAAATGTATACTCAACATCCACAAGCTTCATATCAAGCTGATGCTCATTAATCTTCTCTGAACAGACGAGAAATGCCTTTCTCGCTGCTTCTTGATTCTCTTCTACCACAAGCTTATCCTTAGCTGTTGCTATTCGAATTACTTGCTTTAAAGGTAGAACGACGTCATTCTCACCGACTGTTTTCGTTTCAATTACGACTCGTCCAAACTCCACTCCACGTGAGGTTTCAACGATAACATCTTCACCCTTCTCTAACTGAAACGTACCTGGAGAGAAATAATAGATTTTGCCTGCTTTTTTAAAGCGTACACCTACAACTTGATGCAATCTTCTATCCCTCCTGTATCGAAAGCATTAACTTCTCCATTACCAATTGCGGATTCACATTCGCATGCAATTGCTTCTTTGCCTCGAGCACAGCAGCCATGTGACGACTAAGTCGCTCCTGGGAGCTTTGAAGCGCTTGCTTCTCTAATGAATCGACTTGATCGATAAAGGAAACCGTATTTAAATTGCCGAGCTTGGCAAACAAAAGATCCCTAAACCATAATAGGAGCATATCTAACCCTATTTCTTGCTGAGCTTTGTCTTTAAACGTTCCCAACCACTTTTCTTGAATCGTAAAAAGCAACTGTGAAGGTCGACCGTAAAGCTCTTCCATCAATTGTATCACTACGCTTCGTGCTTGTGCAATCCAATCCTCTTGAACGAGATCCTTCACTTGGTCAAAACTTGTTGTTAAGCTAGCCAATAAATGAGCATTTGTTCTAGAAATGCCTTCATTTATCAGAAATTGGATAAATGGCTCTCTTGCTAACGGGGCAAAGCTTAGCAGCTGACTTCTTGACTGGATCGTCGGCAATATATTTTTCCCTTGCTCGGTCATAAGCACGGCTAGCGTTGTTCCATTTGGCTCCTCAAGAAATTTCAAAATACTATTCGCCGCACTTGCCGTCATCTTATCAGCATCTCCTACGATATAGACCTTTTTTATAGATTCGACACCACGGTACGCAAACTCCTTTTGTAAATGCTCAATTTGTTGTTTTTTTATCGATTGCCCATCTGGTTCGATGATATGTACATCTGGATGATTGCCATGTTCAATTCGCCGACATGACAAACACTGCTGACACGGCTCAGTTTCTTCAAGACTCTCGCAAAAGAAGCTCTTCGCTAATTGAAGAGCTACGTCTTTTTTCCCTGTCCCTTTACTACCTTCAAACAAATAAGCATGAGCTAATCTGTTCTTTTGTAACGTTCTCATGAGGATGTCAATGACTCTCGGCTGTATTTCTGCTAACTGCTGCCATGTTTTCATATATTATAACTCCTTAAAACTGTTCAAACTGTTCAACCGGTAACACAAACACCGTAGCACCGCCAACTTGTACTTCGACAGGGTATGGAACGTATGAATCAGCATTCCCACCCATCGGTGAAATTGGGGCAACGAGCTGGTCACGACTTTCACAGTTCTCTTTTATTATTCGCATAACATCCTGTATGTTCTCATCTTCTGTTCCAATGAGAAAAGTTGTATTTCCAGCCTTTAAGAACCCACCTGTACTCGCAAGCTTCGTCGCTCGATAATCAGCTTTCACTAGCGCATCAGATAATTTCACACTATCCTTATCTTGCACAACTGCCATAATTAACTTCATAACTCTCAGCTCCCGTCATTTGAATGATCGATTCGTGACTTTTCGTGAAAGCGGCTTTCAGATAACCCCAAAAGCACCCCCACCATTTACTTACTCTTTTAATAAAGTCTCTACCTCTGCCAAAGCCATACGATAAACCGTTTCAACATCTTCATTAGCATTTATTTTCTTTATACGATCAGGGTATTGCTCTAACAATAGCTCGTAGCCCCGACGAACACGATCGTGAAAGCTTTTCTTTTCCTGATCAAGGCGGTTGTTTTCTCGCTCCTGATTAGCCGCAATCCGTTGTAATCCTATATTCGGATCAACATCAAAGAAAAGCGTCAATTGAGGCATACACCCATCAATCGCAAAGTCATTGATTGACTGGATCGCATCCACCCCAATACCTCGCGCATATCCTTGATAGGCCAAGCTGCTATCGATAAATCGATCACACAGTACGACTTGCCCCGCCTCAATAGCTGGTAAGACCTTCTCCACTAAATGTTGCCTTCTCGCTGCAGCATAGAGGAGTGCCTCTGTTCGACCATCCATTTCTGTATGGGCTGTATTCAATAGCACCTCGCGAATCTGTTCGGCAATTCGAATACCTCCTGGCTCACGCGTCCGTAGTACGTCATAACCTCTTCCGACAAGCTCTTCCTCAAGGCGATCAAGCGTCGTCGTCTTCCCCGCACCTTCTCCACCTTCTACTGTTATAAACAAACCTTTACTCATTCTATTTCCTCCGAATCTACTACTAAAACCTCATCCACTCGTTTCTTCCCTTGAAAACGAGCACCTGCATCGGCTAATTGTTGAATATAATCAACCGTTCCTTGCTGAATCACCTCTCCTCGCAGTAATACGGGAATACCAGGAGGGTACGGAATAATCGACTCTAATGACATTCGTCCAGACGCTTCGGTGAGTGGAATTGTTGTTTGCTGAAGTTTATGAACTCGACCTAATTTCATTTCAGTAAAGCGCACATCTGACGCCCATGAGGAGAGAGAAATGGAATCTTTCTCGTTCACGACAGAATAGGTAGAAAGCTTTTCTCTTAGCTTATCTAGCACACCTGTGTCCAAACGTAAGGGAGCCAGGCCAAACACGAGCAGAACATCTCGCTCTGTTGCTAATTCAACGTACATGCCACACTCCATCATCACATCCTGCAGCTGATAGCCTGATAATGCAGTTCTTGATCTAATTGTAACTTTTAACGGATCATAATGATAGCTTTGATTATTCGACTCTATCACTTTAATCTGTTGTATAGTACTTAATTCTCGCTTAATCGCTTCAATCCCTGCTAAGATCTCTGCAATATCCCCTTCTGTTAATCTTTCAACAAACTCGCGAGCACCATCCAATGAGGCCATTAATAAATAAGATGGACTACTTGACTGGAACATCGTTAGTGCTTCTTTTATTCTATGAGCAGCCTCCATAGGAAGGTGCTTACTTATATGTAAAAAAGAACTCATCGTTAACGCTGGTAGCATCTTATGTGCAGATTGAACAACGACATCTGCTCCTAATTCACACGCTGATGGGGGAAACTGCTGACTAATGACAAAATGAACCCCATGAGCCTCATCGACTAGTACAACTAATCCCCGCCTCTTCGCCTCCTCAATCACCTCTTGAATGTCCATACTCACACCGAAATAATTGGGATACGTCAATATGACACCTTTGATCTGTGGAAATTGCTCCAGAGCTTGTCTGACAATAGCTGCTGTTATTCCAACGCCTTGCCCTAAATGCTCATCATACTCCGGTGTCACTAGGATCGGTGTCACTCCTGCAATCTCACATGCATGAAAAAGCGACTTATGACTATTGCGTTGCAAAAGGACTGTATCTCCTCGCTCAAATAAACCATACACCATCGCAATATTCCCTGCTGTTGACCCCCCAACAAGAAAATGAGTTTCACTCATTTGATAAAAATGAGCTGCCTTCTGTTGTGCCAGAGCAATTGGGCCAGTTGGATCATGGAGGTCATCAAGCCCTATTAGCTCCGTTACATCATACGGTAGCACAGATTGAAAATCACCTTGCAACGCGTGTGAGAAAACGTGACCATTTTTATGTCCTGGAACATGTAACGAGAGAGGTTGCTGCTCTATATGCTGTTGAATCGCCGTAATTAATGGCATTGATTGCTTCATTCCCTTCACCTTATTTCTTTCTTTTTACACTTGCTCAAAAGGATCGGTATTAAACCTTTTTAAAACAACTGTACACGTTTTATAACCCAACTATAATGTATCATAGTTGGGTTACGCATTTTCCATATTATTTTTTCATCGTTTCACTAAATGTATGAACGATCTGATCATAAGCCCCTTCACCCATCTCCGTTTGAACGACAATCTTTTCGCACTCATCACAAAGGGAAACAGACCGAAACGTGATCGTTTCAACACACCATTTCTTACACACACTACATTGGATACGAACCACCTTTATCACCTCTTACTCCATTGTCGGCAAACAAGGAAAGTCTCATACTATACGTTATTCGCAGGAATATGCTTTGTGCCTATCCATACCTGAAACCTTCCTTCTAATCTTTTCGTATATTTAGTATAGGAAAGGACTCTGAAAAAGGTTGGTTTTTACCTTTTTTAGTGCCTTTATCATTAAGGAGGTTGGACGTATGTTAACCCTTGCCGAAAAACTATTATTAATTGCTTTAGATGATCAAACAGGGAAAATAAACATGAATGCATCACAATCCATTCACTATGGCTTAGCTGGTGCGATTTTAATGGAATTAACAATGCAACGTTGCTTAGATTATAATGAAAAAGACAAAACCATCCATATTCCACAGAATGCTAATTGTAAAGATGAGCTTTTAAACGACTCTTTGCTTTATTTAAAAGACAAATACCACGGAAAAACACCTAAGCTGCAACGTGTTGTACAAACACTCGGATTTCACATAAACTGGCATAAGAAACATATCCCCTTCATTGAACGCCTAATTGAAAAAGGAATTCTTACAAAGGATGAACAAAAGGTGTTATTTCTTTTCACTAGAAACGTGTATCCTTCCACTCAGTCTGGCAGAGAAGATAGCATTCGTGAAAAATTGAGAAAGGCCGTCCTATCCAATGAAGATCAAGAGATGGAAGAGCAAATCTTTAGCTTAATTGGTTTACTAAAAGCATGCCAAATTGACAAGCAACTCTTCTCAAAAGACGAATACAAGCTAGCAAAAGAAAAGATTAACAGGTTGATGAAAAAGAGCCCACACGGCAAAGCCGTTTCTGATACGATGCAAGCCATGCAAGCAGCCGTTATAACAAGTGTGACAACCACAGCAGTAGTCGCTGCTTCAAGCTCAGCGTCATCTTAAAAAATATACAAATAAGGATCTGGCATATGCCAAGATCCTTATTTACTATTTAGCCAATGCATCAACAACCTCTTCTAATTTCATACCACGGGATCCTTTCACTAAGACAATATCTCCCTCTTCAACGATCCGCTTCAATGTTTCAATCAATGCTTGTTTGTCATTAAAAGCATGGACCCTCTCAATTGAAAAATTCTCTTTCGCCCCGTCCGCAATCTTTCTGCCGAGTGCACCAAATGTGATAACATAATCGATTTTCTCTTTGTCAATCCCTTTTCCCACATCATAATGGAATGATTCTTCCTTTTCACCGAGCTCGAGCATATCACCGAGCACAACTATTTTTTTCTTATAGCCCTGTAAATCCTGCAGCAGTTCAATCCCAGCTCTCATGGAAGTTGGACTAGCATTGTACGCATCATTAATGACCCTCACTCCAGCTTTTCCTTCGAGCAATTCCGTTCTCATCCCTGTTATCTTCATCATTTCTAGCCCTTTTCTAATATTAGCGTTCGATACCGCTAACGTCTTCGCAAGCGCAATCGCTGAAAGAGCATTATGAATATTATGCTTACCGAGAACAGGAATGAAGAACTCTCCCTCACCATCTATCGTAAAATAAGTACCTTCGCTCTTCTGCTTTATTTGCATTGGGTAATAGTCACTTTCCTTAGAACGACCAACCGTCGTCACCTGATACGGGCTATTTACGACTTTTTCTGTTAATAATGGTTCATCACCATCGATGATAAGCATTCCACTTTCCCGCAAGCCTGCTGTAATTTCAAACTTCGCTTCGGAAATCGCTTCACGAGAGCCTAAATCCTGTAAGTGAGACTCTCCGATATTTGTAATAATCGCAGCGTCTGGCTTAGCAATGGACGAAAGAAGTTCAATTTCTCCACGCCCACTCATGCCCATTTCCAACACGGCAATTTCCGTATCTCCCTCTAATCGCAAAATCGTTAACGGTAATCCTATATGGTTATTGTAATTTCCTTCTGTTTTCTGAACTTTATACATCGTCGCGAGTACAGACGTGACCATATCCTTCGTCGTTGTTTTCCCATTGCTACCCGTAATACCAACGACCTTTGTAGACAGGCTTGCCATATAGCTTTTAGCTAAGTCTTGCAACGCCAATAGCGTATCCTCTACATAAATAAGCGGTATATGAGCAGGGGGATTCGGCTGATTTCGTTGCCAAAGTGCTCCAGCTGCCCCATTATCGATAGCAGTACTAACAAAGTCATGACCATTGAAGTTCTCACCAACGATAGGGATATATAGGTTCCCTCTTTGAATCGTTCTTGTATCTGTCGAAACGCCTACTGCTTCTACAGAGCTAATATCTCCTTCAACCACATCACCGTTCACCCATTTAGCAATATCCTTAAATGTCCTCTTTATCATTGCAATCGCTCCTTATGGAAAAATGATTCATCCACTTCTAATTATACGTTATGTAAAAGGAGGCTGACTCACTATCGAGTCAACCTCATTACTATATATGTGTCTTAAAAGGTATATTTAATCTTCTGTTTCTCCTCATGACGCTCTACTCCTAGCTGAACGAGCTTCTCAATGAGCTCGGAGTATGGCACGCCTGATTCTTGCCACAGCATCGGGAACATACTGAATGGTGTAAAGCCTGGCATCGTGTTCACTTCATTCATGAGCACGTCACCGTCCTTCGTCAAAAAGAAATCGGCACGAACGAGCCCAGAGCAGTCGAGCGCTTTGAACGATTGTATCGCTACACGCTTGATTTCTTTATATTCCGCTTCAGTAATGTCAGCAGGGATAATAAGTCCCGTGTCTCCATCTTCATATTTCGCCTTATAGTCATAGAAATCGGTTTTCGGGACGATTTCACCAACAACTGAACATTGCGGGTCATCGTTTCCTAAAACGGCAATTTCCACTTCGCGTCCGTCGATTCCTTCCTCAATTATAATTTTACGATCATATTCAAAGGCTTCCTTAAAAGCATTTTCTAAGCTCTCTCGATCGTTACATTTACTAATCCCAACACTTGAGCCTAAATTCGCTGGCTTCACAAAGCACGGGTATCCAAGTGTTTGTTCGACGTTTTGATACGCTACTTCCGTGTCCTTTTCCCAATCAGGTCGAATGTAGGATACATAATTCGCTTGCTTAATTCCTGCCTGCTCATAAATATTTTTCATCATTACTTTATCCATACCAGCAGCAGATGCTAGTACGCCATTGCCAACATAAGGGAGATTTAACAGCTCTAATAAGCCTTGCACCGTCCCATCCTCCCCATTCGGACCGTGAAGCAATGGAAAAACAACATCAATCTTATCAGCCTTCGTTTCATGGTTGATTGAAACCGGGAAGATTTCTGAGTTTAGTGCAACTGGAGAAACGACTTCTCCTTCTTTTAATTGGAGCTCCTTCACATCCTCGACTGGACGTTGTAGCTGCTCTCCTCTGATCCACTCACCTGTTTCAGAAATATATATAGGATGAATTTCATATTTGGTTAAGTCTAATGCTTGAATAACTGCCTTTGCTGTTTGTAATGATACTTTATGTTCAGCCGATTTCCCACCGTATAATAACCCAAGTTTTATTTTCATATTCAACCTCCACATCCATTTTCCCTTTATATTGTAACACTACCGCTCCCAAATGAAAGACTCATTTTTCATTCATTTATACGCTCACACTAGTTCATTAGCCTATTATTCACTAATGTATGTCAAAACATTTTCTTTTGGGATGAATTTGGGGAAGTTTTTTGTGTAAAACAAAGAGTGTAATAAAGTGAAAGATATAGACTTGAACCTAGTACCCTAAATGATTAGACTGTAAAGAAATGTAGAGAAGAAGACTAAAACGTGTTCAGCTGAGAAATCTGAGCAATGCGCGGACGTAGCAAATGAAATATACGTAGATAGCTGCTGTTTGCTTTGCGAAGCTCTCTCGATTTATGGTTGGCCAAATTTGAGTGGGAATGTGCTTGAATCAATGATTTACAACTACATAATAAGTTTATTGATCATCACAAGGCTATTAAACCCTTCCTCTTCAGCTCCCACAGCTTCTTAAGATTGCCTGAAATCTGATATTCAAGTCCATCAATATAGGATGTTACTCCCCAAACACCTCAACCGTAACTGGCCCGATCAACCCGGAAGGCAAAGCCAACCGATCCATTTCATTAGCCTTACTGTTCGTCACAGCTAGCTCGATCACATTCTCTCCTTCACGTAACAAACCCGCTACCTCAAACGAATAAGGTGCCCACATCTTCACACCTATTTCTTCTCCATTCACCGTCAGCTTGACGATTTCTTCGACTTCACCACAATCGATAACGGCCTTCTCAATCGGTTCCTGCAAGTGAAGAGTCGTCCTATAGGTGAGCGTTCCTGAGTAATAGGTCATTTGCGGCCACTCTGTCCATGATTGTAACGCGGTCGTCTGTCTTTCGAATGCTTCTCCTGTTACCGTCCATTCTTGATTGAGTTCGATCATTTTAATCGGTTCCTTTATTGGCTCAGGATCTCTAATGATCGACTCTCGATTATTCGGATCGACCATTAGGATGATACTCTCACGTCGATGTAAGGTGAGAGGAACCTCCTTCGCTTGACCAAGCTCCTCTATCGTTCCTTTCCATGCATCCCACAACTCAACTGTACCTGTTTCACGTATTGTGACCGTACCATTGAATGACTCTTCGCCTTCATGAACAAGCAAGTAGAAGAAGCGATCTCCCTTTTCAACATGACTGATCCGAATGTCGGGGCATCGTGGATTTAATCGAACCGTTTGCTGTTCGGACTCGATTAACCGATTCGCTCCTTCTTCAGGTTTTGCAACGATGATCGCTCCTTCCACGATTTGTTCTTCGCCAACGGTAATCACCGTACCCCCTTGCTTTATCCAGTCTCGTAACTGTTGCTTTGTCTTTTCCTCAAGCAAATAACGCCCGTCTATAACAACGGTCGAGTACGATTGTGCCTCAATTTGAATCAAGCCAGCCGCCATTTCAGCCTTAGACAACAGGAGGGCTTCCTCGACATAATTAAATTCAATTTGCTGTTCATAGAAGGGCTTCACCATTTCCCACGGCAAGTGATTCTCTCGACAAAGAACCGCGACCTTCGTCGTGTTCACACTATCGGTCATAAGCCAGCTTACACGCTTAATATAATTACTAAAAAACCGGTAGTAAGGCCACCAGCTACTATGCATCCCAACATCTGGCGGACGCTCATGGCTCCGTCTCTTGCCATCAATGGAATAATAAAAGGCATGGGGGATAATCAGGTTTACTCCTCTGACAAATAGCCAATCGAAATACCATTTCATATCACCAGGGGAAAGATCCCATCCACCTTCTTGCTACAAACACCAACACTTCATCGGCATTTCTTCTTCTCCCACGGTGTCGTGCAGCATCGGCGGAGCATTTTCCGGCCGTTGAATGGCGTCCCGTTATTCCTTTGTTATCTTCCGGTGCGACCCACCGCCAAACGACATCTTGTCCAGGTATTTGAAAATGGTCGAGTAAGCCAATGTCATCACTTTCCGCTGGGTGACCCGTTAAAGCAATCCCATGCTCTTCACACCAGCGGCTTAATGGCTCATAATACACGGTTGAAAGTCGTTGATAGACCGCTTGCTCATAACGCTTACGTATGGAGGCCGTTTCTATTCCCACGTCATACCATAATGCTGGTAGGTCACTCTTCTTGCCTCCATATTGCTCATACCAGGCAAATGAACCACCTGTCCACGGCTTGATGCCTTCCTTGGCATTGCGCCCTACAATATCAGGCTCATCGGTAAACATCGCGATCACCGTTTGGCCGAACTCGTCTTGAAGCGCGTCATAATAACGCTCATGCGTGAGATCGATATACGCCTTAACCGCTTCGGGATTTAGTAAATCAGCAGATGGCGGAGCATGCTCCTCTCCATCGTCCTCACCGAAATGGATACCTCGTATATTCCCCCCCGAATTCGTTTCGATAAAAGCCAGAATGACCCATCGTCCATCACCTTGAGGCGCATCAAATCGAACAGTCTGCTCATGAGGCTCAAGCTCTTGTATCGAATCTGGCTCCAGTTCGTTTTCAGCTACTTTCTCCGCAGCAAAAACGGCAATCAGTCGATCCTCTTCAGTTAGATCGATCGTATGTTCCTTTTCTACCTCACAAGGTAGCTCGATAACCTGTAACCCTCTACTAGCAAATGACGGATTACGTTTGACGACCATCCCTTTCGCCGACCCAGAGGGATACATCGCCTCATCATATAAAATCACTGACATCCCTAGCTTCTTCGCTTCCTGAACAGCGACTTTCACATAACCCATAAAGGCATCAGTCAAATAGCCGATATCCTTAGGAATGCCGATACGAGGATGTAGCACAAAGCCATTGACCCCTTTCTCGTCCATCTCGTGAATTTGCCTTTTAATCTCTTCATTCGTTAATTGATCATTCCAAAACCAAAACGGAATCGGTGAAAATTCATGACCCGGGTTTTGAAAGGCTTCATGTAAGTCTAATTTCATAGGTCACCTCGGTTCCATTTTATCGTTCAACCAATACTGCATTACGTTCATGTAATGACTTTTTTAACTTTAATAGCTCAATTCCAGCTAACAGGACAATCCCAATTCCGTGCGTATCATTTAAAATCCACGATAAATCATCACGATAATAGCTTATCGTAAACGCATACCCAGAGCCTTGACAGACACCATACACATTGCCATATTGATCAATCGCTCTTCTGGTCATCCCTTCCCAGCCTTGAAAGGATGCCTCTATATACGGTTTGGGATCGATTAACCAGCCATGACGCACACCCCGTGCAAACCCATATATGAACATCGATGTGCAAGATGTTTCTTCGTATGATGTTGAATCAGTCAATACTTGATGCCATAAGCCATGTTCCCCTTGTAAGGCAAGGAAGCCTTCACATAGCTCACGAAAGAAGCTGATTAATGCAGGGCGCTTTGAGTGATCTTCTGGTAACACTTCTAGCAATTCTGAAAGTGAGAATAATACCCAACCATTTCCTCGTCCCCACGGTACTTTCGTTGCCGTATCAAACTTGAAATCATACACGTGCGACATGATCTTCTCTTCCGGCATATACATTAATTGTTTATAATGGAGAAACTGATTGGCAGCATCTTCTAAGTAGGAGAGCTCACCAGTTTTTTTAAAATAGCGGCATAAGAATGGCGTACTCATATAAAGATCGTCACACCAAATCGTATCCTTCATGAACGAAACACTACCAAAGCGCCGATAAAGCGTTCCATCAGATAGTCGATCTTGGACATTCGTTATATAATGAGCAATATCATCGGCAATCCTATTCGCATCCCGAATGTCTCTTATTTCGGTTGCCAAAAGCATCGTTGAACCGAAAGAACCACAATCATCCAGACTGTCGATCGCCGACAGCTGATTATTCACCCCGGCTGCACCGTATTGCTCCTTATCCCACAAAGAGTATTGATATAATGATGTGCTCGTCTCAATATGTTGCAGCGCATAATGGACGATATCCGTTCGCTCTAATTCTTTCCCTGTTTGGATAAGGCCGTATAGCGTCACCCCTAACGGATAATCCCATTTTCCAAATAGACGATTTTCTAAATAGGGCCTCACCCACGTATTCGGTTGATCTAAGCGCCAAAACGTTGGGCCCTTTGTACTTTCTACGACTGTATCAAATCGTTTCGCTTCTTTTACATCCACGTTCTCCTCTGTCGCAAAAGTTCCTAAATAGAGCCAATTTTCTCTTGCCCCTTTTACAGGGTATGGAAGCGTAAAGGAGACATTCTCTTGTACAGGATCAAGCTCAAAGCCCCACTCTTCACTCACACACGTACATATCACCGTTATGTCGTACTCCCCATAAGACAATGGTAAAGAAACTGCAATTTCTTGATCTTCCTTTGTTTCAAAAACAATTTGATCATTAACCGATAGTGTCAACGCACCATAGGCATACCCTTTTAACGTAATCTCTTGCTGACTCGTATAAGGGACCACTAGCTTCGTCCATGCAACAGCGACTTGACCGGTCTCACTTCCAAACATTCTCGTCATTTGTAAGCGCTGATCTTCTATCCAATCGATAGCAGGAAGCCAGTCTATCTTAGATGCCGTCTCCTCATCAGGCAAGCATTCTAACGGTTGAGCGAGTGGCTCTGTGAAAATCCACCCCTCCTGCCCTTCTCGTTCATATGTTGGAGAAAGAACATGCATCGGATGTCGTTTAAATGAACCCGTTCCAAATATACCGCCGATTCCTGATGTGGTTTTCTCAAAGCGAAGCACAAAATGATTCCAGCCTTTTTTCAATGTGAAACGAAAGCCTACCCTTTTCTTTGGATCTAACTCCTCCACAATCGTTGAGCGATACACAAATTCACCGTTCAAATGAATATGCACCGGACCAAAGCAATTGAGCGCAAACATGAATTCAGCCTCTTCATCCTGCCAGAGCTTTCCCCACGCATAAATAAACTGCCCATTTTGACACTGAGGGAATCGTTCGCCAAAATTAAATTCATATCGGTAATCCTTTAATCGCGTCAACCCATCGTTACTAAACGCTCGATAGACCATTGGATGCGCTGGGTTTTGCCCAATATATCGATTCGTAATCGTCGTCAATGCTTCTTCTATTTGCTGATTAACTTTCGTAAAAAGACTTTCATTTACATGAATATAGCTCTCCATATCTATCACTCCCACAC
Source organism: Halalkalibacter hemicellulosilyticusJCM 9152 (assembly GCF_000513115.1). Classification (GTDB taxonomy): domain Bacteria; phylum Bacillota; class Bacilli; order Bacillales; family Bacillaceae_D; genus Halalkalibacter; species Halalkalibacter hemicellulosilyticus. The sequence continues at coordinate 9,935 of NZ_BAUU01000023.1, read as the reverse complement.
TATCATTGGAACTAGAGATGAGGATAGGATTTAACTTCACCAATAAGAGTTCTAACTTGATCGATAAAAACGTTCAGAACTTTATTTCCTCTCTCACAAAGGGAAAGTTGACTCATCCATACTAGCGTAGGACATACACGAAGACTCCTGCGGGAGGAAAGGAAGGGCATTGAAAAAGGTTGGTTTTCAATTTTTTTGGTGCCCTCATAAGACCCCCGCAAAGTGCTAGCATGAGGAGGCTCACTAGCCGACCGCAAAAAGCGGAGTGTATGTCCGAAGCGGTAATCAGAGCAGGATGTTTTTCCATTTAATTGTTCTTCTTAAGAGGGACATTTTACTTATCCCCTATCCTCTTCATCTGCTTTTTCCCTACTAGCTTTATCCTTTCACCGACCCTAACAGCATTCCTTTAGCAAAGTGCTTTTGTAAAAATGGATAAACAAACATAATTGGAATCGTCGCGACAACAATAACAGCCAGTTTTAACGATTCATCTGGTGCCTCAATAAGCGCATCGACTTCACCGAAACGCATATCAGCCATCGTCATAATGTTTTGCAATAACAGCATAACCGGATATTTCGTGGAATCGGAAATATAAAGAAGCGCATTGAAATAGTCGCCCCAATATTGCACCGCATAAAATAGTGTAAACGTGGCGATAATCGGCTTTGATAAAGGCAACGCAATCTTCCAAAAGACACCGATATCGGTACATCCATCAATTCGTGCAGATTCTTCCAGCTCACGTGGAAGTGTGCGGAAGAAGGAAATAACGATAATTAACCACATCGGGTTCATCGCAATCGGCATAATCAGTGACCATAACGAATTTAATAAACCTAGATCACGTACTAAGAGATATGTTGGAATCATCCACCCTGGAAAATAATCGTGAAGATGACAAGGTAAATGAAAAATTGATGCCCAATAATTCGTGCTTTCGATAGCGCATATCCCATCGTTAACGTAAGGGCTAGACTAACAACGGTTCCAGCCACTGTCACAAAGACGGATACACCAATACTTCGCACAAACGTCGCTGTTGAGAAAATATATTGATAAGCACCCATCGTAAAGGTTTCTGGAAAAATAAAGAACGGTCTTTGCGCTAGCTCCGCTTCCGTCGCAAAGGAACCGGCAATCACATACATAAACGGTATAATCATCGCAAGTGCAATTAAGGCTAGAATGATATGGTTAAACACATCGAAAACTCTTCCTAGTGGTGTGTTATGTGATTTCATAACCACTATCCCTCCATTTCTAAGCTAGACAATTTAAAATAATGTCTCTTGCTTTAACTTCTTAGCAATATATCTCGTCGTCAAAATTAAAACAATTCCAACAACGCCTTTAAATAGACCAACTGCTGTACTATGGCTAAACGCTCCTTGAGTGATACCTGAGAAATAAATGTACACATCAAACACATCAGCAACAGAACGATTTAATGAGTTCGTCATTAAATAAATTTGCTGGAACCCTTGATCAAGGAAGTTCCCCATATTTAAAATTAATAAAATGACAATAACGTGCCTGATCGCTGGCAATGTGACATGCCACATTCGTCTAAATCGGCCAGCACCATCAACAATCGCTGCCTCATATTGTTCTTTACTCACATTGGCTAATGCCGCTAAGAAAATAATCGTTCCAAAACCGGCATTTTTCCAAATTTGTTGTCCAACGATCATCGTACGGAACCACTCTGGATCTCCTAAAAAGAAAATCGTGTTCCCTGTGATATTCTCAACAATCACATTGACAATCCCACCACTTGTTGTGAAGAATACATATGTTAAGCTAGCTACGATAACCCAAGACAAGAAATTTGGTAAATAAACTAGCGTTTGAATCGTTCGTTTATATGGATTGAACCGAATTTCATTTAACATAAGTGCTAAAATAATCGGCGCAGGAAAAACAAAGATTGTTTCATATAAAGCTAAGATCAATGTATTACGTAAAATCCGGTAAAAATCAGGGTTTTGGAATAACCGTTCAAAATGAGTAAATCCTACCCATTCACTCCCCCAAAAGCCTAAAAAGGGCGAATAATTTTGAAAGGCAATAAGCGTTCCCCACATTGGAACATACTTAAAAACAATAAACCAAATAAGTCCAGGTAGTAATAGAAAATAAATCCATTTATCTCTTTTAAGCATTTGCCATTTTGTCAATTTATGCACTTGCATAGGTTCCATTTGTGTCGATGGATTTACATTTACTTTCGGCATTTTCCTTCTCCTTTCTATAAGAAAAAAGCACGGCGTCTTTTCTCAATTGCATCGTACGTAGTCGTTACAGATCAACGTGTAACGTACGAAGCCGACACCACTTTGATTAAACGACTAAGAATTTATACATGCTTATCTTTTAAGAAAAGAGACTGGGACAAAAGTATTTTAATAAATGAAAAAGCGAACAAATACAGAGTGGAGCACATTCATCGCTCCTGAAATATACTTCACTTTCCATGAGGCCGCTGAAAAAGTGCGATTTTCACTTTTTTAGGCCTTTAAGTAGTGTGCGTAGCCGTTGCCCGATTTTGAAAGCCTTGATATGAGTGGGTTTCTCATATCAAGCGCGCAACGAGCGGAGCCATTACTCTTCTTTGAGTTACTAAAAAGGACTTTTTCAGTGGCCTCTTCAATCCCAAAGGAGTCTACGTATATTTCATCCGCTACGTTCTCTACATGTTCGAATTCTCAACTAAACACTTTTGTAATGTCCCAGCCTCTTTTTAGTCTACTTACTGTGCATCTTGTGCAATTTGATAAGCTTCATTGATTTCTTCAATGTACTCAGTACCACCAGAACGTAACCATAATTCAATTTCATCTTGTAAGCCAGCCTCATCAATTTGACCAACGATATACATAATTCGGGCATCCTCAATAATATTATCTAATTGTGTCCCTCTTTCTGTATAAGTTGGTGAAACTAATGGTTCAGCAGGGTTTGGAACAACAATATCTAAGTTTTCTTCCATTACTTGGTCCGCTTTTTCTTGTAATGCTGTTTGAGGACCCTTTAGAAATCTAGCTTCAGGAATACCCATTTGGAATTGATTAAGGTCCATCACTTCTTTATCAAACAGCTCTCCACCATCTTGCTGAGCTGTAATCACTAATTCTCCATCAATAATTTCATGGTGAATACCTTCGACACCGTTGTAAGATAGGTTTTGTGGTACTTCATCATTTAGGTCATTTAAAAACTGTAAAACACGACGTAGCTCATCCTCTGTTTGGACAGCTGTTCTTGAAATAGCTAACATTCCATGATAACCAGGTGTCGGCTTATTCCGGAATCCATTAGGGCCTTCAACCGCACCAAATACATCTAATATAATTTCATCATCTGTGTAATTTTCTGTTATGCGATTTTGTAAGCGGTTTGCTTGGTCAGCAACGTCCACTACAACACCAGCTGTACCGTTAACAACTGGATCAAACCATTGTCCTGAGTCCATTACTGCAAAGTCTTCATTTACTAACCCTTCATCATAAATCTTTTTGAAGAAGTTTAAAGCATCCATATATTCATCAAACATAAAGTCTGGTAACAATTCACCATTTTCATCGAAGCCCCACTCATTAGGAACGTCAAACCATAGTTGCATCACATCCCATGGTCCATGCCATTCAGATACGACCATTCCATACGTATCATCTTCACCTGATTGGTTCGGATCATCATACGTAAACGCTCTCAACACTTCATAGAACTCATCAATTGTTTGAGGAATATCTAAGCCTAGATTATCTAACCATTCTTTATTAATCGTTACCGCATTTCTCCCTAATGGCCTTTCACGGTACACACCATAAATTCGCCCGTCTACTGAAATATTATTTAGAACAATCTCATTTGCTTGACTTAAATTATCATAGTCATCTAAATAATCGGTTATATCCCAAAATGCACCGTCTCTAGCTGCATTAATAAAACTTGCTGTTTTTGTAGCCATCATAATATGAGGAAGATCACCGGATGCCAACGTTACATTAAAACGGTCATCATAATTAGCATTCGCAACCAATTGTAGATTAATATCCATATTGGTATAGTCTTCAATTGCTTGTAAAGCAGGACTATCACTATCTACAGGATCTGGAGCAAAAGCCGTCGTCATGATGGTTACTTCCATTCTTTCTTCAGAAGTATCTTCTGTTTCTTCAGTTGAATCACCGGAATCATCACTTGCATCTTGACTTGCATCATTACTACATCCAATAAGTGCTACTAATAGTATGAAAGCGAAAAACGGTACTAATAAACGTAGTGATTTTTTCATTTGTTCCTCCTTATGATTACATTGATTTTTTTGAACCATAGTGATGAGCAAAAATGATTTTTTACTAGTGTCCCCCCTTATTGGTTACTAGCTACACATCTAATAGCTCTTGGTTCACACCAAATATAAAACGCTTACATTTTTCCGACAATGTTCATTTCTTGGTCATTTTTTAAAAATCAGAAAATCCGCATGAAATCAATAATGTAAGCCCTTTCTTATCATTTTTTTGTTTTTTATAACATTTTTGCACCGCTGTTGCCTCAGCGTTTTATCGTTGATTAACAAAGGTTGTTGTACATTTTTGATAGTAACTTTAATTTAAATAAGCATGATTCAATTGGGCATTTCACCCAACTAAATCATGCATGTTCGTTTACGTTTCTTGATTCTCTAATTCTTCCTGTATTTCCTTTTGCCTTCTTTCCACATGCCGGAATGTATAGTAGGTTGTCCACATGACAACGAAAGCAAATAAGCTTACCCCAAAGAATGGAATAAAGACCGGAAAGATCGCCAGTATTTGGACAACTAATAAACATAATCCTACGGTCACAATTGTTCGAACCGGCTGATAAATCGTTAAGAATAAAGAGTTTTTTATATGATGATATAACGTCGTTTCATAATGGACGAGCAAAGGAAACACATACAGGAGCATAATAGCCGTAATGATCATAATCGCAATAATCATATAGCGTACAGCAATAAACAACCAAGCCGTCTCTACTGCAAAATATTGAATATTTACAGCAAGAATATAAGCTACTACTAAAGCGACTAATCCTAAACCATTTGCTCTTAGAAATTCTTGACGATACACCTTCCAAAATTCTGAAAAAATCGGTTCATTTTTCTCCATAATTCTTTTTCGTAACACTGCAAACATAGCTGTTGTACTTGGTGCCCATCCAAAAAGTATTCCACCAAGAAGCGTAAAGCAAATCCACAACAAATTCACATATAAAAGAACCATGAAATAATCGCCAAACCGATAAAAATACGTAATAAATCCACTCATCGATCCTTGGTTCATTTGCATTCCCTCCTTTATTTTCGCTCGGTGCCATCTTGGATAAATTCATTTATCCTCTGCTTTCGATATTGACTAGGTGGGATGCCTATATGCTTCTTAAATATACGATTAAAATAACTATGACGATAGCCAACTTGCTCTGCGATATCATTCATTTTCATATTCGTATTTAAAAGTAATTCCTTCGCTTTCTCGATCCTCAACTTTGTTACATAATCAATGAAATTGACACCGATTACTTTTTTAAACGCTTTGCTTAATGTATATGGGTTTGTATTAACTTCCTCTGCACAGCTTTCTAAAGAAATATCCTCCATATAGTGTTCTTTAATATACGTGCACACCTTTTCAACAAGCTGTTTCATCTCAATGTTCACTTTGCCTTCTAACGCTTTAATGAATGGAGTAATTACTTCAAATGTTAACCAATTAATCATTTGTTCAGGATCTCCAATATGGGAAATTTCCTCATACATATTTTTTCCTTGAAAAAGGTCATATGGGTGAATACTAGAGTGCAAAATCTCATGTTGGATACTTCCAAACAACTGTGTGATGCAAGGTTGGATATTAATCTCTTTAACCCCTTTGCCTTTTAGCTCTTCGATAAACTCTCGAATAAGCTGCTCTGATTCATGAATCTGTCCCATTCGAATCGCCTGTAAAATCTCCTTCTCGATTTCAAACGGATAATGAAGTTGACTTACATCATTTGATGTTTCAAATGTTTCAAGATCAATCACTTGATTTTCTTTTTCAAAGTTCCGGTAGCGTTTTCCTTTCCGAACATCTTCAAATAAATAAGGAATGCGCTTAATGCTTTCTGTTGGCTGACTAATCGTAATCGTAATTTGCCTTTTTAAAACGCGATTAAGAACATCCATAGCTTGATTTGAGAATTCATGTAAGCTCTTCCTTACCTCATTATTAATGGGATACACGATAAGAAGAACCGCAGACAAATCATAGAAATTAATCACATTACATTGCTCAAAATACTCCTGAGACACTTCCTCGGTAATATTCGTTAAAGCAAAAGCAACAAGGCTTTCATCTTGTTTCATAATCGTCGTTTTTGACTCATTTAACCCTAATACTTGAATATCCATGACAACAAATTGATGACTATCTAATTCCCAACCGTAATTTTGCATGCGTTCTTTAAGTTCTTCTTCTTTGTAATGATACAAATAACCTTGAATTAATTGTAATAGAAAACTATTTTTTAATTGTGGCAATTGAGTCGTTAAACGATTTTCTAATGATTGACTTTCCATTGACATTTCTCTAAATTGATTTTCGATTACCTTAAATTCATCTTTATGATTATGATCAGTCCATTTTGAATCTTTATCTAACACTTTAACAAGCTTAGCAATAGGACTATAAATCGTTTTTGATGCAACCCATGATAGGATGAGCGCAAGTAATAATCCGATTAAACTAACAGAAATAATCATCGTCGAAACAATAACGATTGGAGAAGTTATAGAGGACATCGGTGCTGCTGAAACATAGGTCCATTCCGAGTCCATTCTTTTCATCGTTCCATACGAAACAGAGAATGTCTCATCCTGACCACTAAATACAAAAGAACCTTCCTGATCTGAATCCGCCTTCCCTAATACACTATCTCTCAAGCTACTTACGAAGGAAGCCTCCTCAGTACTATTCTCAGATACTAGCACACGATTCGCATCATTTAATAGAAAAGTAGCCCCTTCATTGTAAGGTGTTAATGTTTTTATTAGATCAGCCACTTTCTGCCGGTCTAACGTTACAATAATCGAACCAAAAGGTGCGTTACTATTTCCAGGGATGCTATGAATAAGCACAAGTGGTTGTGGATCCTCAATATTTGATTCCTCTGGTATGCTATAAAGGCGGTTCCAGCTCATATTTTTATGCTGTTCTAATATTGACTGATAGAACTCGTATTCATCGGCCTCTAACACATTATAATGAGGACTAAACAGTACAGGAACAGCTGAGTCCACAAATAATTCTACATGGTCAATAAGTGGATGTGATCCTTGCAGGACATGTAACGTTTGAACAATATCACGTGTCTCCTGGAATTCAACAACATAATTTAAATTTAGTAACGAAGAGTTAAACCGTGGGTCATACGCCCAATGAGAAAGGGATTTTTCCAAATAGTCAAATTGATCATCAATATTTTGCGCCCGTTCAAATATTTGATTTTCATGCATTTCCTTTAATGAATCTTCTACTTCATTCACCCCAAACCAATAAATCCCTAACCCAATCATCAGTCCTGGAATAAATGTAATGAAGAGAATGAGTATGAAATTTTTTCTGAAATATTGACTCTTCCATCCAAACTTATTTCTCTGAGAATGTTTGAGATTTTTGATCAACTCAATTCCCCCGATTATATACGAAATCGGCTTTTTGTAAGCCCTTTCTTTTCTACTATAGTACACTAGAAAAGTTGTATTGTAAAAGCTTGTTTCATTAACAATCCTGTTAATGTCAGAGGTTCCGATTTCGACCAGGGTCTTCTTTTTCTTTGTCACCTCTCCTTTTTTAATATATCTCTTTCAATCATATAATGAACGTTTTTTTCCGACAATGTCACTTTTTTGTTTATGCTCACTACGTTTGTTTATTTGGATTTTCAATCAGTAGCTCTGTCTATTCTTCCTATCTTTATAAGCAAATACAAAATAGATGAGCGAGCAAACTAACAATAAACTTAAAATGAGAAGCGAAGATATAAGCCTCATTTATTATTATTGGTTATTAAAAAGCTTGCCCTATAAGAGCAAGCTTTTCATCCCTCTATTGTTTTCCGATTACATCCTCTAGCTCCTAAACACTTTCAGATCAAGTTGTTCGATACGTGCAGGAGAGGAGACCAAGTCAATTTTAGTGATCTTTCCATTTGAAATGATAAATGTAAGTACATAAAGCAGCCTTCCTCTAGGTGCTACAATGACACCAACTGACCCATTTACAATGGCTATTTGAGCAGACTGTGCACGTCCTAACACTTGCTTTGCCAATGCCTTTGCACCACGGGTTACTTTGGTTGCTCCTTTTCGATCATCATAGAGCACAACATCCGGGTCAAGTGCCGCTATCAACGTTTCAAAATCACCTGAATAGGCCGCCGTAAGAAAAGCATTGATAAGTTCACCTTGCCTATCTTGTTCAACAGTCGTTTCTTTCACCCCTTTAACCCTTCGACGTGCGCGGCTCGCCAGTTTCCTAGTTGCTGTCTCAGATTTCCCTACAATAGAAGCAATATCATTGAAAGGGATACCAAATATATCATGTAGAACAAACGCAATTCGTTCTGACGGATTCAGAGAGTCAAGCACGACTAATAGTGCAAGACCGACAGATTCAGCTAGCACGGTTTCAAATTCAGGATCAATTCTAGCCTGATGGTTAGTGATCATATCAGGCAATTGCGTTTCAATTGATTCCTCTTTTCTTGATTTTCGAGATCGTAGCATATCGAGACATACCCGTGAAACAACTGTGGTCAGCCATCCTCTCAAGTTATCAATACTGTTCATATTAGAACGACTGAGTCGCAACCATGTTTCCTGTACCGCATCCTCGGCGTCATTCAATGACCCAAGCATTCGGTAAGCAACCTCCTTCATATGGTTCCTATGTACTTCGAATTGCTCCGCTATCCATTCATGTTCGCTCATTGTATCAATTCCTTTAATAAATTTAGCCTTTATAAATTATGACGAATTAAACTTTACTGATGTGACAAAATATTAAATTTTTATTTACGGACTTTTGAAGATTTGTCACATTCCTGATATTTGATACGTCATTGTAGTAAAGGGGCAGATTTTAGCTCCAATAAAAAACAAAGGAGTTTTTTATATGCAATCAAGAATGAATAATCCCGTAACGATCATACCCGATGTAAATCAAGTCTTACAATCCTTAGGTAAAGCCTTGTTTTCATCCGCAGAGAAGACCGGTATTCCGAGTAAGACTCTCTTCCTTTCCTACCTTCGGGTGAGTCAAATCAATAGGGACAGCGTATGCGTAGACCTCCATTCACGTAATGCGCTTGCAGCAGGCGAAACAACAATCCGCCTCCTCACTGTTGCAGCATGGCGTGAAACACGACACTTTAACGATGCTGAACGTGCTGCTTTAGCACTTAGCGAAGCAGTTACCCAACTTAGCGATCAAACAGACCCTGTGCCTGATGAAGTCTATAACGAAGCTACAAAATACTATGATGAACAGGCGTTAGCTACTCTTATTGTTGGGTTAGCTACAGCCAACCTATGGAATCGTCTTAACATACCTACAAAACAGATAGTTGAGCATTCAGCCGATTAAATACAATTAATGACTACGCTTATCAAGCACGTCAGTTGGGGCGAACAATAGCGATAAAGTTACGCCCCCTTCAACAATTACCGTAACACAAATCAGAACTTTTTAAAGCTCCCTCCATTAAAAAACAGAATAGCAGGCAGAGTTCTTTGAGTTATTTTAGGTTCGAAAATGTACAATTTTAAGTTTTATTCATCTTGAGAGCTTAATATCCCAGAGCTCTTCTGCGCCTCGTGCTTAACCATTGGTACACAT
>NZ_BAUU01000024.1 GCF_000513115.1 Halalkalibacter hemicellulosilyticusJCM 9152 | reverse complement strand
GCAGGATCTTTTAACAAGGGATTAGGATTTAGCTGTAGAATGTGTATAAAGAGTTATCATGGTTAAGGGGGGATTGAATAATGGTTAAGGTATTAATATTTGATTTTGATGGATTAGTTTTTGATACAGAAACATATGACCTTGAAGCCTTTCAAGAATTATATAAAAAATATAAGGTAGATTTCCCACTGGAAGAATGGATGAATTCAATTGGTAGCTCTCTGAAGTTTGACCCTTATGAACACTTATTAGTAAGTTGTCCAGAAATCAGCAGAGATGACATTAGACTTGAACGGAGTAATTTATATCAAGAATTATTAGAAGGAAAATCCCCAAGAGAAGGTGTTGAAGATTATTTAAAAAGAGCTAAACAACTTGGTATTAAGATTGCACTTGCATCAAGTTCTACAAGAAGCTGGATTGATTACCATATGAATAAACTAGGTATTATATCGTATTTTGATTATATTTGTACCTCTGATGATGTTGAGAAGGTAAAACCCGAACCAGACTTGTACAAAAAAATTCTTAGATATTTTGAAATTAGTCCTAAGGAAGCGGTTGTATTTGAAGACTCTCCGAATGGTTCATTAGCGTCAATACGTGCTGAGATACCTTGTGTTATTGTACCTAACGAAACAACTAAATTCCTTAAATTTGATGAAAGAGTTGCGTTATGTTTAAATTCTAAGGTGGATATGACTTTAGATAGGATTTTGGAAGTTTTGTCGTTGAATAATACCTATGTAAAATAGAATTGCTAATGATTTGTGAAAAGATGCACTTAAATTAACGGGTGCTTTACTTGAATAACGGTCTTCCACAATCGGGCGCGTTAGTTGAAGACCGTGTACAAACACTTCCTTTTGGGAGTGGCATTTTTATACCTCAAGCAAAAATTTATCCGTAATCCAATTAGATTTCTGACACGCACTCAGAAACATTAGTTTACTCGTTCCTTTGTCGCCTCCCTGTGTGAAATCAAACCCCATTTCTTTTTTAGCACCTAATAAGAGTTTGCAATCTATAAATACCGCCAAAAAGCAAGGCCACTGAAAAAGTGCGATTTTCACTTTTTCAGTGGCCTACAAAAAGCCCTAACATCAGCTAGAGCTTTCCGTCCCTCACTTCGGAATCTTAAAAGATACCGACGTCCCTACACCTATTTCACTCTCTAGTTGAAGACCACTACCGACTAATTGCTTAAGTCGGTAATGCGTATTCGCTAAGCCTATACCGGAGTGCTTGCTTTCACCGCGTTCTAATAAATGATCGACCCTACTTTTCTCTATGCCATGTCCATTATCACATACAGACACCTCTACGAACGAGCCATGATCGTACACTCCTATCTCTAGCAACCCTTGCTTGCCGCTCTTTAGCAGTCCATGCTGAATCGCATTCTCTACAATGGTTTGAATCACTAGTGGTGGAACATTCCATTCAAGCGTTTCGTCAACCTTCCACTTAACTTCGAAATAATCGGGAAAGCGCTCCTGCTCAATCTTGACATAAGAGCGGACTAGCTGAAGCTCATCCTTTAATGGAATCATATCATCCGCATTTTGAAAATGAATGCTGTAACGAATGTATTGTGACAATTCCTCAATGAGTCCATCCATTCGCTCCAAATCAATCCGACTAAGTGCTACAATCGCATTGAACGTATTAATAATAAAATGAGGCTTAATTTGAGCTTGGAGCCACGCCGCTTCTAGCCTTAATGCCTCTTTCACCGATCTCTTCATTTCAACAAGAGACTCGACTCGTGCCTTTAACTCAAGACCATTAACCGGCTTGCTCACATAATCGTTCGCTCCAGCGCGAAAGCCCGCTTCTATATCAATGTCGTGATTGTACGCTGTTAACAACAGTACTGGTAGCTCAGTCATCGAATAGTTCTTTCGAATTTGTTCAGTCAATTCATAGCCAGTCATTTGCGGCATCATCACATCAGAAATGACAATATCCCACTTCCCACGATCGAGCTTTTCCAAAGCATGCGCCCCTGATGACACTGTACATAGCTGGTAGCACTCTTCAAAGAAAACACTTTCAAGCACATTTAAATTCACCCGATCATCATCAACCACTAATAGATGAATCGTTCCAGCTACTGTCTTTTGAGGCTCATTCGTTATGGCCGCCACTTCATTCCAGGAGGATGCATTCTCAACCATAACCGGCGTAAGCTCATCCACAGAATCCGATGCTACTGGAAGAGTAAAAGAAAAGATCGATCCTTTATTAAGAGTTGAATCGACGTTCAGCGTACACCCATGCAATTCAACCAATTGTTTGCAAATACTCAACCCTAATCCGAATCCCCCCTCGTTCGAGGGTGTACCACGGACCTGTTCGTACGGTTGAAAGATCGCCTCAATATCAGCTTCCGTCATTCCTTGACCTTGATCCTCGACAGCAAGATGAATTCTCTCATTGGCATACGTAGCCCGAATGACAATGTCTCCACTCTCTGAATATTTAATCGCATTATGAACAAGGTTAAATAAAATTTGAATGAGACGATTTTCGTCAGCCATAGCAGAAGGAAGCTCGTCAGACATTTCCTTACGCAGTGTGATCGGTCTTCCATCCACCATATACGACAGCATCGAGATCACCGCGCTTGCTGCACTTTGAACAGAAACTGCCTTTTTGTGTAACGTAATGCGATTTTCCCTGAACCTTGCTAATTCAAGTAGATCATTTAATAAAAGTGACATTCGCCTACCAACATCATGAAGCAACATTAGATCCTGTCTACTTCGCTCCGTTAGCTGCTTCTTCTCCCGCTCTGATACAGCTTGCGAGATATTAATAATCGCATGAAGCGGATTACGCATTTCATGTGCAACATCCGCAAGAAACTGATCCTTCTGCCTATCAGCTTCTGTTAACTTAGTAGCTAGCTGCTGCGATTCTTTCAGACGATTAAAATATTGCTTGAACCAATATGTCGATAAACAAGTTAGTGCAATAAGCAAATCAAACGGATAGGAAACCATCATCATGTTAAATGTATGCATCGCCACTAGCCAGAATAAGCTACCTACCGCAGCAATAGACGCGAGCAAGAGAAAAATCCGATCCTGATCAATCGCTATCGTTGATTTGAACATAAGCACAATCAGTAATAATGTTGGTAAAAGCATTAACGTTAAATATACCGCTTCTATACGTAGGTTCAGCGAAACAGGTAAGATCAGGACAAGGACAAGAGAGAGTAGACAAGCAATCTCATATAGAATCAATACTTTCCTCGTCATAAAACGAGGTAAGAAATCACGAATGCATTGTAGTAATGAGTAGCCCCCGATTATACCGGCAACATATAAAATATCGTTACGCCATTCAAAGCTAAACGAAAACCACTCAAATATAAACCGTTCCCCAATGAGCGTTCCTATAACCGTACATAAAAGCACAACTGAAAAGAAAAATAAGCGACGGTCACGATTGCCAATTAGAAATAAAACAAAGCCATACAAAGCATGAAACAAATAAATAACACAGGCGAAAATCGCGAGCGCCTCGACTAATTTCATTTCACTCCTTAATGGCTCTTCTAACCCAAATAAAATAGAATGGCCAATTCCACCTTCATTCGGATCATGGAAATTAGCCACCTCTATCATCACCTCTAATTCATTGCCACCGTCTATTTCAACATAGGCTGAATAAGGGTTATTCAATGGCTTGTAGCTCGATTTCTCTTCAGAAGGCTGCCCTGCTTGGCCGATGAGCTCTCCATTCACATAGAATGTCGACGAACTATAAATGGAATGAACGCGAAAGCCAAACGTCTCGTTCAAATCGTCATCAACATGAATGACTAAACGATACGTCCCGTAACCGAATGAGCTCTCCATCCCTGCTGTATCGGTCCAATCGCCTGGCACTTGAACATATTCTGCTTCATGCTGTTCATCTAATGTAACGAGCCGTTCATTCGGATAGAATTCCCACTCTCCATCGAGCTCAATCGCATAATCAGACAGCTCGTCCCAGCCACGAAGATCAAGCACCCCCGCTTCAATCGGAGGGTGCTCAGGCTTCGCATGAAGATGGATCCAGCCTAATCGGAATCCTGTTATCACGATCACAAATATGGTCACAATGAGGATGATTCGTTTCTTTGGCATAGACTCCATTCTCCTATTATCTAAATTTACGCTTCTTATTCAACTGCTTGAAATGCCTCTTTCACAAAATCATATGATTGCTTCAATCTCTCTTCGTACAATGGCTCATCCCACGTTTCCCATTCATATAACTCTAATGGTTCACTGAAGCGACCATTTTCTAATGCAGGTAAGGAATCAAGTATTTCATACGAATCATCTTGCTCATTAACGATTAGAACGGCTAATTGAATGCCATCAACAAACTGACTAAATTCATACGGGTCCTTATAAAAATCTCCTATCACTTCACGCTGACTCGGATCACGGAACTGCAATAAGAGCCAAGGAATACGCACTTCAAACATTTGCAATTCTTCATTGTAATAGAAATCGGCAAGTGAATCATAGTCCTCATGATCCGGATCACCAATACCGAATCGTAGCTCACCTGCTTCATAATACTCAAAATCAACGTGTAAATCACGGCTTGGAATGTAGAGAGCTTGGTTTAATGCGTACATGATCGGGTTAAAAACCCCTGTATTACGTACAGGCTTTGGATTATCAATATCCCAATCTATCATCATGTGAACATGAACATATTCATATTCGAAGAAATCATAATACCAATCCACTAGAAGAGAAGAGCTCTCTTTCCCCTTCAACTTCATCATAAAATCGATGCCATTATTTAACGATAAACCATCAAATCCCTCGATCTGTTCATTACCTTGGTCTGGAATCGTATCAAATAACACAACAGGGAAAGCATCCTTACTCCATTCAAAATCGTTCAAATCGATCCGCACATATAAATACGTCTCATCATGGTCTACGATAACTTGATCTAATAACTCGTTACCACCGTCGTAAAGTGGAACAGATTCCTCCCACTCTGAAGGACTCCCATTTATCCGGATTTTATGGCGATCGAAGCTCATTAAACCAAATTGCTGCTCACTCGTTTGCGGATTAGACCAAAACGGTCGGCGCTCAGGATTATCGTATTCCATCGTATTCCATGTTCGCTTAAACCACTCATCCTGCCATGTGAAAATTAAGCCGCCCATCATCCCTTCATATAAAATATCTTCGAACAATGAGACAACAATTTCACCCTGCTCATCCTCGGTTAAATGGCCTTGATTCCAACCGAATGGATTGTTATGGGTTTTTCCCCTAGTAGCTGGAACACCAAACTCAGCTATAAGAACTGGTATATCGTGGACTTCATGTAAGTCTTCAAGATAAGCTGCATAGTTATTCGGTTGGCCACGATGATCGGTATATTCTAAATACCTTTCCTCAAAATTCAAAAAGTCTGGATAATATGGATAAACGTGATAGGAAGCAAATTGCCCTACCTCTTCCATCTCATCCTTTAGCTTAATCACATTCGGATCAATTCCAACTAGATCTTCTTCTTCATTTGGTTCAGCTGGATGTGTTAGAAGATCGGTCGTTACCCAATTCGTGAAACTAATCGGGCGCACAAAGCCATAGTGATCAGCTTCATAGCTCAACACGAGGTCCATTTGCTCTGCCAACCAATATTCGAACGCTTCAGCTTTCTCCGTCCTGACAAAACGGCCATCATAATCGCCTAGATCAACATGCAAATCATTTGTTTCTTCCACAAAATGCGGATACCACTCAATCCCAATAATCCAGCCAATGACATAATCAGATACATCAACATCATAGATACCATATGCATGTCCTGGCGTATAGTCAATTCGAGTATCACCGTGTATAACATCAACAATCATCTTCATTTCCTCTTGAAATGGAATGGTATTCCCATCAACAAATGCATCCTTAGTATCTTCATACACTTCAGATTCCTCATTGAACCATGCACCGTGAAACAAATAAAGCGGCTGATCAGGGTGTGCTTCATTGTATGATTTTAAGGCACGATAAAATCCAGGTGGGTGAATAGTATAAACTCGAATCGTATTAGCACCCATTTCACCGATTTGCTTAAACCAACGCATGTACTCCTCTTCACTAATCATCGCTT
The DNA here is from genome assembly GCF_000513115.1 of Halalkalibacter hemicellulosilyticusJCM 9152. Taxonomy (GTDB): domain Bacteria; phylum Bacillota; class Bacilli; order Bacillales; family Bacillaceae_D; genus Halalkalibacter; species Halalkalibacter hemicellulosilyticus. Next base: position 67,193 of record NZ_BAUU01000024.1, on the reverse strand, counting down.
CACCAGGAAAGCTACCTGGCTTACCCATCCCCATATTCACACCTTTAATCGTCATTTCCTCCCACTGACCATCAACATATACTTCATAAAGATCCCCGACGATCCGGAAGTTATACTGATTCTCTCCAGTAGTAGGATACTCTTTCGACTCATTTAAACCATCTTCTGTTACAGGTTCGTAATCAATCTCTTCAGCTGCTCGATTTATAATCACCTCCATCATCGGCACATACGTCGTCCAGAAAAAGGCACTTTCTTCCTTCGAGAAGCCTTTACGCCATGTTTGCAAATTAGCTAACCATTTGTACTGATAAAAGGAAGGAATTTCAGCAACATCTACATAATCTCCAGCAAAATAAAACCGATCAGAAGGCCCCTCTTGTTGATGAATAACAGCATCAAACTTGAGCGGAATTCCTTTTTCAACCAGCAATTCTTCACCTAACTCGTTAATGGCCAATCATAAGTCGCTAGCACATGATCTTCATCGCGTGCTTCTATAATATCAAACCAATAGGCATACTCTGGGCTTTCTTCAAGATCAAAAAAAGCCTGTCCTCGCTCCGTATATTGGAGCCGTATTCCACCTTGCTCAACATGTTCCTCTTCTAATAGAACGACTAAATCATAATTAAAATCATTAACTAAAACAAAGCCAGCACCCTCATAATCCCAATTCGGGTACTCATCTAAAATCCATTGCGGAATTTCCTCATTTAAATCTGGATCAAGTTCGTCAAAGTAGCGACCAACCCACCCACTCCATTCGATTTCAAGAAAGTTGCTTACACTACTCCGAACCTCGGTATTTGTTGGAGAAGCAAACGTATTAAACTCCGCCACAAGTGTGCTTCGAGTTCCATCTGTCAATCTCGTATAAATATTGTACCATTCCTCTACTTCAAGACCGCCGTAAATAAGGTTAGAACGCGAGCCTTCTCGCTCATCTACATTCACCCATGGTAAATCCTCTTCATAAACACCATACGTATCTGCTAAATAGATCAAATCAATTCCATCATAATCCGTTAAGAGAGGTTGAATATCATAACTTTCTTCCTTTTCATTTGGCAGAAAGCCTTGATAATCCTCAGAATAACTCAGTCGTTCTTCAGTCACCCTCCAATGATTAAGCAGCCATGTTAAGCCATGATGCTCACGGTAGGATTCATCAGGAACCGTTTTATCAATAATCGCAATATTCAAATCATCCGACTCCTCAAAATGCCAAAGCACAAAAGGAATCAAAAAAATAACCGCAACACTTATTAAAGCCACTACTAACTTTTTCATTATCTTTCCTTTCTCCTGTTTCTAAGCATGCTCGTTCATTTTATTTAACCCTTTTCTCTCAAGGGTATCCCATTTACGATATTTAAACAGCCACTGTAAACAACCTTGGAAACGCCAGACCACTGTTAATGGTCGGAACCAGAACGTTTCAAACAATGAAAATAAAAACAGCGTAACTAAATCACGTACACTCGTATACCTATTTAAGCTCCATGCCTCTAGCAAAACAGCTACCATCGAAAAGATCGAACCATATATGAGCATGACGATCATGAGAAGAGCGGCAAATTCGAGATAAACGCCACCCATAAGCAAATACAAAATGATCATTGCATAACCGACTAACTCCATAATCGGCCCAACCATTTCTACAAGCCAATAGTAAGGAAATGAAACGGTACCTACAACACCGTAACGAGGGTTTAACGTCATTTTTCGGTGAGTCCATAAGCTTTCAATTAATCCACGATGCCAACGGCTACGCTGCCGACTAAGCTGCTTAAGCGTTTCTGGAGCTTCAGTCCAACAAACAGGGTCTGATACAAATACAATTCGTTTGTTTTCTTTCTGTTCCTTTATATAGCGATGAAGTCTGACGACAAGCTCCATATCCTCTCCGACCGTTTTATTAGAATACCCCCCAGCAGCCATCGCCCACCTTTTCGAAAAAACGCTAAATGCACCAGAATTAATGAGCAATAGATTATGACGGCTTAATCCAATTCGTCCTGTAAAAAAAGCCCGTAAATACTCAATGACTTGCATAATCACAAGGGGCTTATTCGATAAACCAATTTTCATTACTTTGCCCATTTGAATATCACAGCCATTTGCGACACGCACACTTCCACCTGAGGCAACCACTTCACCACCTGATTTCATGATCGGCTTCATCACTTTAAGCAAGGCATCCTGCTCCAAAATGGAATCGCCATCGATAGAGCAAAAATAAGGGTATCGCGAAACACACATTCCTGCATTTAAGGCATCCGCCTTTCCACCATTCTCTTTATCAACTAATAATAAGCTTGGAATCATTTTAGATTGATAGATCGCTTTTATTTTTGCAGTAGGAATTGTCTCCTCGTAGGAAAGCTCAACCTTCTCCATCCGAAAGTGAGAAATGACCCGTTCAACTGTATGATCCGTTGAGCCATCATTAATTATAATCATTTCCTTCTGTGGGTATTGTAAGCTTAACAAAGAACGTATACTCTCAATAATCCCCGCTTCTTCATTAAAGGCTGGAATTAATATGGATACTGGCTTCGTATAATCATCCTGCAAATACGCTTCATTGTCTTCATATTTATCTAATTGATGCTCTTTACGGAGTTGAATAAAGGCAGTCAACGTTAGCACTGAATAAAAAACAACCACCCCTGTCATATAAAAGAGAATGACAATTCCCATTATCCAGAGCCATTGATTGATGAAATCAGCCATTTACCTCACCTACTTTTGTACCATACACATCTTGAAATGCTTCAACCATAATATCTTCGTCTTGAGCTATTGAAATTTCTTGTAATAGCTGCTCCCCTCCTTTTTGCTTGCTAAGAGATTTGGCTGCTTGTTTTCTAACCAAACGAGAGGAATCACCTAGTAATGTAATCAAATATTTTTGAACATCCCCAGATGGACTTGTCTCAAGGATTCTGGCAACTAGCATTCTCTCCTCCCAATAAGGAGATTGTAAGTACGTTAGAAAACGTTTCGGCTGATGAACATAAGAGAGCTTACTTAAAGCTTTTAATGTTCGAATACGTAGCTCTAACTCCTCACTTTCTAATACTTCCATTAAAAACGAATACCACTTCAATTGATTCTCAAGTCCGATTATATCAATCATGCTGTATCGCAAGCTTTGTGGTAGCTGTTCAAAGGATTGTAGCAGCAGCGCAAAAGAGTCCTGATTCATTTCGCGAACGAGCTTGCGATATTCCCATTCAGTAAAGCTCGCTTTATTCTTTTTAATCAATTTCATAAATAACTGCTTGTCCGCCTTCGTTAAAAACAAATACATTTGTAAATATTCATCATTCGTGTAGCTTTTATCACTTGCTAACATGTTAGCAACCTTCGACTCGAAGGAATACATTTGAAAATCAACAATATGATACAAAGCATTCATTCGCTTACTCCATTTATGGCTTTTCAATTGTGCTTCATAATAGCTACACAAATACGCTTCCGCATATTCACGAATACGTTCAACTACCTTTTCGCTACTTATCGTATGACTATAACGAGTCAAAATTTCTTCTACTGCCTTTATTTGCAACGTGCTTTCAGGCTTTATTACATTTGGGGCAGGCTCTCCTTCAATTAAATGATCATAAAAGCTTTTATGATATTGATTAATATAGCTATTCGTGATTTCTTCTCGCTTCGTTTCTTTTATACGATTCACAATTAAATAAATAAAAATAACCGATAGTATAAAAATAAGCAATAACAGACTATAACTCAAAACGCGTATATCTACTGTAACCATTAGCGATACCTTCTTATCAAACGTTTTATTTTTGCTTCTAGTAGATGAATCGTAAATGGCTTAACAATATATTCATCGACTCCTGATTCAAATGCATAAATCATATCTTCCTCCGCCCGCCTCGTGGAAAGCATTGTAATTAAATATTTATTCGTATTTGGCATACCTCGTAATTCATAAACTAATTCTAACCCACTTCTTTGAGGTAATATGTCATTCAAAATGACAATATGTGTATGGGCAGATTGATAATAATCCGAATCTAGAAACGACTGCCCATCTTCAAAGTCCTTTATCACAAACTCAAAGCCTTCCATCTCTAAACGATTCATTAAGTTCACCAATACATGCCGGAATACATCGTCAGGCTCAATAATCGTCACTTTGATTGGCTCTACTTCTTTTTTCACATAATCTTCAATTGTCGCAACAGAGGACACTTCTATTGAAGCCATCATCTCTCTTGCTTTTCTCGTCACCTCGATATGTTCGGCTGATGATTGGCGAATTTCTACGATAACACCACTTATTTGCAAATCAACCGATGACTCCGTATCATCATGACTAACTCGTAATGGTTTACTGTCATTTTCCAATCTATTTAAAAAAGAGCGCGCCTCTTCTCCACCTGTGTATGGAAGTAGCAAAATCACTTCATTTTCTTGACCAAATGAAAAAACAAAATCAGAATCGCGCACTTTTTCTTGGATCTGATCAATCCATTCTTCCTTGATCTCCCTTAATGTTAATGAATCATATAGCACTTTCCATTCGTCATACGAATGTAATGATAAAAAAACTAAAGAAAACGGTACTTTTGTCCGCTTACATGCTGCCAACTGCCATTTATATACTCTCTCAAAAAATAGTTGATTCAATAATCCGGTTTCTAAATCTATGTAAGAAGTAGAGCGTAATTGAATCAGTTTTTTAACCAACTCAATCAAATCTTTCTTATCATATGGATTAGCAAAGGAATAATTAAACAACCGTGGTTGCTCGACAGTCCTTTCTCGGTTACAGACAACGACTGAAACTTTATAGTACTCACAATATTGTCGAATCATTGCATCAATGACCGGGTCAACCTGCTCTCCATCTTTATGTAAAAGCACAATAACGATGGGAATCTGAGAATGTAAACTCAACTCAACCTGCTTCCATTCAGATGTCACTGCATATAAAAAGCGGTGTTCATCAACCAACACCTGCTCCATATTCCATACTTCACTCTCGTCCTTCGCAATAAAAAGAACAAACGGTTTTCTCTCATAAAAGCCTTGTGGACGTTCCTCTAAGCCGTTGCTTACAAATGTAGTCCTCACTTCGTACACCTACCATTTCATATTCTACTGTTCATTATATCGTATGACCTCTTAAAAAATAATGAAATTAAGTAGCAATTAATGGTTTAATAGGTGTATTAGGACAAATAATAACAATGGTGATGACATGAATAAACAGAAAATGCTCCTTTACCTCATTCTTTTTGTTTTGCTTATTTTAACGATTCGAATCATTTGGGTTTCGGCACATGAAAATGTCCATTCAGTAGAAGCAGAAGCAGGTGTACTGCACCTCGATGCAATAGACGGTGGGATCTTTTCTTTAGAAGGAGAATGGGAATATTATGACCAGCAATTTATAGAACCATTCCAAGCGAATCAAAGTGATGCATCCTACGTACCTTCATTTGAAAGTTGGCCATACAGAGAAGGATTTCAATATGGGACATACCGTCTTGAAATTACTTTAAATGAGGAAGACGTTAACCAGTTGCTAGGGCTGAAGCTTCCTAACATTTACACCTCTTACCGACTTTATCTAAATGGGGAGCAGCTTCTTGAAATCGGTCAAGTGGCTGAATCCGCAATGGAATACGAAGGAAGCATGGCCACTAGATATGTCACATTCAGCGCAGATGATACAGATTTAGAACTGCTCATTCAAGTTGCTCATAACCCTATAAAAGGGCGAGCAGGCGGGATCGCTCACCCACTTGAGCTTGGTGATGGCGATATTATCCAAAAGCAAGAAATTACTTCCATCGTTAGTCAAATAGCCGTTATTGTCATCTTTATCATTCATGGGTTATATGGCCTTATCCTTTATGTAGTTGGACCAAAGCAAAAGGTATTAATTTACTTTGGCATGCTCTTATTAGTAGCATCCGTTACGGTCATGATTACGGATCATCGTGTCATCCATTATCTCATTCCATTAAACTACGAGTTTAATGCGAGATTGATTTTTGTAACGTTTTCTGCATCTATTTTGTTTTTAGTTTTATTTTGCAAACATTTATTGCCTACTCTAACAAATGGCATCTTGTTTCGTTTGTTACCAAAGCTAATCATCGGTTATTGCCTTTTCGTTATACTCGCTCCAATTGATTGGATTATTTCGACGAGGATTGTAATTAATTTGATTCTGATCATAGTTCCGGCTATCGTAATATCTGTCTTCCTTAAAACGGTAAAACAAGGCTTTCAAGATAACATTTTCATTTTATTTGGAACAATAGCACTTGCCGTTCATATATCATCAACAATTGTTCAATATAATCTCGGAATCGACTTAGACTTTTATCCAATTGACTTTACGTTAGCTGTTATTCTCTTTTCGATTTATTGTTTTAAGCGTTATTTCCGTTCAGTCGAACAAACAGAAACGTTGTCTAAGCAGCTTCAACGTTCACTACGATCAAAGGACGACTTCTTAGCAAATACATCCCATGAATTACGAAACCCCCTTCATGGAATGATCAACATTGCTCAAACGTTACTAGAAAAAGAGAGAACCGACAAAGAGGAATACAAACAACGATTACAGTTGCTGATTAATGTCGGTCAACGTATGTCATTTTTAATCAATGATTTGCTAGAGGTGAACCATTTAAATGAAAATCAATTACCATTAAAGAAAAAACCGATTCATGTTCACTCTGTCATAGTTGGTGTGATTGATTTATTGAAATTTTTAGTGAATGGAAAGGAAATCGATTTTCAAATTCATGTCCCTGAATCATTTCCTTCTGTTCTCGCTGATGAGCATCGCCTTACTCAGATTTTGTTTAACATCATACACAATGCGATCAAATATACGGAAGTTGGAACGATTACGATCACAGCAGATCGTGAAGATAACCGAGCCCTCATCCATATTTCGGATACAGGAATTGGGATCTCTAACGAGGAGCTCGAACGTATTTTCCAACGTTATGAACAAGGAGATTACAGCTCAGCTGTTGTCGGCGGAGGATTTGGATTAGGCTTAAGTATTACAAAGCAACTAGTCGAATTACACGGCGGAACAATTTCCGTTCAATCTATACGTGGGAAAGGGACAACCTTCACTTTCTCTATGCCGATCGCAGATACACAACCATCGTCTCTTGCAAAACCGACGAACCACCATATATATGAAGCGAGTCCAACAGCTGAGAAATCTCGAGACCATCAAGAAAACGGACGTATTTTAATTGTCGATGATGATCCAATCAACATTCATATTGTGGAAGAATTGCTTAACGGCACATATGCGACGTACGGTGTATCAAGTGGGGCAGAAGCATTAAAACAGTTAAAAGACGAGAGCTGGGATTTAATCATTACAGATGTCATGATGCCAAATATGTCTGGCTACGAGCTTACGCGACAAATTCGTGACACATACTTATTAACAGAGCTTCCAATCCTTATTTTAACAGCTAGAAGTCAGACAGCAGATATTCAAGCCGCGTTCCATGCCGGTGCTAATGACTATGTCACAAAGCCTGTAAATGCCCAAGAGCTGCGTTCTCGAGTATCCGCACTGATCCGAGTTAAGAAAACCGTCGAGGAAAATGTCCGTATTGAAACAGCGTGGCTACAAGCCCAAATTCAGCCACACTTCTTCTTCAACACTTTAAATGCCATTCTAAGCTTAGCTGAGATCAACGTCGAGCGAATGCAAAAACTGTTGGAAGCATTTTGTCACTACTTACAAACGAGCTTCCAATTTAACAACTTGAACGAACTCGTAGCAATAGACCACGAGATAAGCTTCGTTCAATCTTACGTTCATATTATGCAAGAACGTATGTCCATTACATTTGATGTGAAATGGGAAATCGATGACCATTTAGGAGAATTAAAAGTCCCACCATTTTCACTACAACCACTTGTTGAAAATGCGATCGAGCATGGTTTAAAAGAAAACCAACAAGGCGTTATTACCATCTCAATAAAAGGCACAGAAAATCAGCACGTAAACATTTCCGTTCAAGACAATGGTTACGGGATTCCTAAAGAAAAAAGAGATCAGCTTCTCAACCAACCATTCGCACATAATAAGCGCGGAATCGGCCTTTATAATATCAACCGACGGCTGGAGCAGTTAACTGGAAAAGGCTTAACGATTAGAAGTGAGGAAGATAAAGGAACATGCATTGAATTTACTCTTTAAGGCGTTTTCAGAAAGGAGTCAGCCACAAGGGGATTGAACAGTACTGAAAAAGTTTGGTTTAAACTTTTTCAATGGTTTTTTTAATCGCCTCCTTATTACGAGCCCTAGCCTTACTTCAGCGATACTACTTCCTTGATGGAACCTCATTCCGTTATTTCCTCTCTCAAACCATTTTAGACTATCTTTTCGGAACCTCATTCCGTTATTTGTCCTTTTGTGCTTCACTTTTCTCGTTTTATTGTTCATTAGCGGAATGACGTTCCACTTCATACGCTTAAACGGCGTATTTCTGCCTTTTAACGGAATGAGGTTCCGCTTCCGTTTGGCATAAGAAAACCATTGCGGAGTCGTCACAAAAGTATCCAGTTATTCTGAAAAAGGGGGCTTTCAGAATCACGTCTATCGCGCGAAGCCAACTCCCTTCATTGAATGATCCCACTTGCTTCTCCTCCCCAACTCTGCACCCTTTTCCATAGTAAAAGAAAAAGCTTTCACACAAGTCATAACCGTGTGAAAGCTTCTCTCTTATTCAGCATTATGCTTTTCTTTGTCTTCGAGCAATCATTAGGATCAACAATCCCAAAGCGATGAATCCTGCTCCAAATAGAACAATATTAAAGAGGTTCGTTGCTGTTGAAGGTAATTGCGTTCCCCCATCCTCCTCAGTCGTATCCGTTACATCTGATATGACCTCTTGGACTTCCTCTTCTTCTGGAGCAATCGGTATGAACGTATTAATGAGGTTATAACCGTCCACCTCTGAACGATAGCCATCCACATCCATTTCCGATATCGTGTACTCATACGCAACACCAGAATCATCAAATTTCGGCAAGTCCATAAAGCTATATTGCCAATTATCCGATCGTGTCACGGTTTTTGTTTCTAATTCGATGCCATTTTGATAAAGAACAACGACAATTGAATCTGGACGATCTTCTGGCGTATCATTCACCCACGTTTTCGTTCCTTCAACAGACGTTGTGCCTACTCTTAGGTTCGTGATGTCAAAGCCATTGATAGTCGTTTTATAACCTTCTACCGGCTCTTCTTCGATCGTGTACTCAATCGCCTGACCTGTAGCATCATAAGCATCTAAGTTCGCGAACTCATAGGTCCAACCGTCTTCTTCCGTAATAGTAACTGTTTCATACACATTCCCATTTTGCAGGAGTGTCACAGTAATCGATATCGGACGGTCTTTTGAATCATCATCTAACCAACCTTTTGTGACAACGATCGACTTTTCCTCTGAGCGTGTATTCGTAATGTCATAGCCATCTACTTCTGAATGATAGCCTGGAACATCGTGCTCTGTCACAGTGTATTCATACGCTATACCTTCACGATCAAACTTAGCTAGATCCGTAAACGTATGCTCCCAATCCGTCTGAGCAGTGATTTCTGCTGTATCGACGACAACACCATTTCGTAGTAAGTTCACAAAGATTTCTTCTGGACGATCCCCTGGATGATCATCACGCCATGTCTTTGCTACCTCTACATCAATTGTGCCAACTCGTAAATTCGTAATCTCATAGCCGTCAATCGAAGCCTCATAGCCAGCTACTTCTTCCTCTTCTACTGTGTACGTATACTCCACACCTTGATCATCGTATTTCGCCAAGTTCGTAAATGTATACGCCCAATCATCAGCTGCTGTTATCGTTGCTTCAGTTACTACTTCTCCATTTTGCAGCAAGTAGACCGTAATCGATTCTGGACGATCTTCACCTTCACCATCAATCCACTCTTTCGTCACCTCAACAGACGTTGTGCCGACTCGGAGGTTCGTGATGTCGTAACCGTCTACTGTCGCTTCATAACCGTCTACTGGCTCTTCTTCTACCGTATAGACGTAAGCTACCCCTTCGTCATCAAACTGATCTAAATCTGTGAAGCTGTACTGCCAATTCGTATCCCCCGATACCTCTTGAACAGCTATCACCTCACCATTTTGCAAAAGATTTACTTCAATGGTTGCTGGTCTCTCATCTGAGTTGTCATCGAGCCATGTTTTCGTTCCTTCCACATCAATCGTTCCAACACGGAGATTTGTAATCTCAAAACCGTCGATCGACGTTTCGTATCCAGCTACTGGCTCTTCTTCGATCGTGTACGTATATTCAACACCCTGATCATCGTACAATGGTACATCCGTAAATGTATACGCCCAATCATCAGCGGTTGTTATCGTTGCTTCAGATACTGCTTCTCCATTTTGCAGCAAGTACACCGTTATCGATTCTGGACGATCTTCACCCTCACCATCAATCCACTCTTTCGTCACTTCAATCGACGTTGTGCCAACTCGGACGTTCGTGATGTCATAGCCGTCTAATGGCTCCTCTTCCACTGTATAAGAGTAAGCAACTCCTTCGTCATCAAACTGATCTAAATCTGTGAAGCTATACTGCCAATCCGTATCCCCCGATACCTCTTGAACAGCTATGACCTCACCATTTTGTAGAAGATTCACTTCAATCGTTGCTGGTCTCTCATCTGAGTTGTCATCGAGCCATGTTTTCGTTCCTTCGACATCGATCGTTCCTACTCGAAGATTTGTAATCTCAAAGCCGTCGATCGACGTTTCGTAGCCTGCTACTGGCTCTTCTTCTACCGTGTACGTATATTCTACACCCTGGTCATCGTACAATGGTACATCCGTAAATGTATACGCCCAACCAGCTTCTGCTGTTACTTGAGCTACATCGAATTCCTCACCATCCTGTAGAAGGTAAACGGTAATCGATTCTGGACGGTCAGTCTCAACACCATCTAACCATGCTTTCGTCACTTCAATCGATGTTGTCCCCGCTCGGAGGTTCGTAATATCATAGCCAGCGATTGTCGTTTCATAACCGTCTACCGGCTCTTCTTCGATCGTGTACTCAATTGCTTGACCCGCATCATCATACGCAGCTAAATTCTCAAATTCATAGGTCCAGTCTTCCTCTTCTGTAATATCAACTGTTTCATACACATTGCCATTTTGCAGAAGGTTCACAGTGATCGATTCCGGGCGGTCTTCTGAATCATCATCTAACCAACCCTTTGTCACGGCAATCGACTTTTCCTCTGATCGTGTATTCGTAATCTCATAGCCATCTACTTCTGAATTGTAGCCTGGAACATCGTGCTCAGTCACAGTGTATTCATACGCAACACCTTCGCTATCAAACTCAGGTAGGTCGGTAAACGTATGCTCCCAATCCGTATCAGCTGTGATGTCCTCTGTTTCCAACACAATCCCATTTTGTAGTACGTTCACGGTGATCGATTCTGGACGATCAGCTAGGTTATCATCACGCCATGTCTTTGTTACCTCGACATCAATCGTACCCACTCGAAGGTTCGTGATGTCATAGCCGTCGATCGACGTTTCGTATCCTGCTACTTCCTCTTCTACAATTGTGTACGTATATTCTACACCTTGATCATCGTACACGGGTACATTCGTAAAGGTATACGTCCAACCATCTTCTAAGCTTACTTGTGCCTCATCGAATGGTAATAACTCATCATTCTGTACAAGATATACCGTAATCTCTTCTGGACGATCTTCACCCTCACCATCAAGCCACTCTTTCGTTACCTCAATATCTGTCGTGCCAACTCGAACATTCGTCATCACAAAGCCATCTTCCATATTTCCTGTAAGTGACTGTTGCTCGTAACCATCAACTGGCTCTTCTTCGATCGTATATTCATACATTTGACCTTCCTCATCAAAAGCTGGTAGATCCTCAAATGTATAGAACCAATGACCACCATCACCCGGATTTACCACAATGGCGACTTCCTCTTCCAACTCCTCGCCATTTTGGAAGAGCTTTAACGTAATCTCATCTGGACGTTCAGATACTTGGTTATCATCTAACCATACTTTTTCTACTTCAATATCTGTCGTACCTGTGAGCGTGTTAATAATCGTATAACCATCAACTTCTGCCTCATAGCCTGCTGGAACGGAAGCTTCCGCTACTGAGTATGTGTATGGAAGACCGTCAGCATCCACGGCATCCAAATCAGCAAACGTGTATGACCATACATGATCATCGTCATCCTGAACATTTGCCTCTGTCAATGTGACTGACTCAACGAAATCTTCTGTACCACCTTCTATTTGTCGATACAATTCAATGGCTATACCAGAATCGTTTGGACGATCCCCTGTTGCATTATGATCATCTTGCCATACTTTTGTCACTTCGATATCGACAAGTTCATAGTTGATTACTTCACCAAAATCAATAGCAGTGTCACCGTCAACTGGATCAATAGTAAATGTTAAGTCTTCCCCTGTGTAATGCTGGTAACCATCTGGATATATTTCAGTAAATGTATATGTCCCTGGACGCAAATCTTCGACAAGCATGATGCCATCCTCGTCCGTGTAATGCGTTACCGAATAAGCATCGTCCACATCATTAACCAATTCCGTACTGTCTAACAGAAATTCTATGCCTGCCAATGTTTCGTTCTCATCATTTAGCTTCGTAAACGTAACAGAGCCTCTAGTAATTTCGTTGTCAAAGTCAGCTAACTCTATTAATTCTGTATCTGCGTCCGCTGATACAGTAAATTCAACTTCTTCCGTACTTAATTCGTATCCTGTCGGTGCTGCTGTTTCAACAAGCTTATAATCTCCGACTGGTAAGCCTGTAATGCTAAGCGTGCCATCGCTTTCTACTGAAAGATCAGTAAATCCTTCAACATCCTCACCATCTGCATCAATAACTTTAAATTCCGCACCTGTAAGAACCACTTCGGTTTCGGCGTCTACTTTAGTAAAAGTTACATTCGCAAACGGGGCATTGGTAATCGTTCTTGTAATAACCGTTTCACCTTCTACATCATCCAGTGATACGGTAATCTCAATTGATGTACTGTTTGCAATATACCCCTCTGGTGCTGTTGTTTCGGTTAACGTATATACACCCGGTTGTAAATTTTCAAACGTTAATGTACCATCTTCCTCTGTCGTTCCTTGAGTGGTCGTACCATTTGGATACTCTAAAGTAAATTCAGCTCCACTTAAGAGTTGACCATTAATGGAATCTTGCTTTGTCAATTCTAGACTTGTCGTTTTCGCTGTATTCGTAATAACAAATCCGTCCTCAACTGAACCTTCGATCTCTGATTCGTATCCACTCTCATCTAGTTCCTCGATTGTGTACTCATACGGATCACCCTCAGAATCAACTGCATCTAAACCTGTAAATTCATGTGTCCAGTTAGACTCTTCATCGATTTCCTGAGTGTCAAGCTCTGATCCATTTTGTAGGAGTATGACTGTAATCGAATCTGGACGTTCAGCATCGTTCTCATCATCAATCCAATTGTCATTCCATTGCTTTGTTACGTCAATGTCGACTAACTGATAGTTTTCAACAGTAAGCTCATGTTCATGACTAACACCATCTTCATCAGCTAAGTCAATTGTAAATTCAATTGGTTGCTGCCAGTGTAATTGATAACCATCGTGTGCGGTTGTTTCCGTCAATTGGTATGTTCCTGGACGAAGGTCATCAATGACTAGTTTCCCATCAGCATCTGTTGTCAAACCAGTCTCTAAAACAGGATCCCCACCATTAACTAAATCGACACTTTCTAACGTAAATGCGACACCTTCAAGTAGAATATCATTATCTTCAGCATCTACTTTAGTAATTTCTACAGAGCCTGTAATAATATCGTTAGAGAATGGAATTGGCTCTAATTCAGTCTCTGTTTCGCTACCTGTAACGCTAAACGTTCCGTCATTATCAGTTCCCATATTATAACCTAATGGAGCTCGAGTCTCGACAAACGTATACTCCCCTGGCGCAAGCCCTGTAATACGAATTTCACCTTGAGCGTTTGTTTCTAAATCCTCTCTGATCATGTTACCTTCTTCATCTAATAGATTGAAGAGCGCTCCTGCTAAAGACGTACCAGATTCACTATCCACCTTTGTTAAAACAACCTCTTTGAAAGGGTCGTTTGTAACTGTATGCACAACATCTATCTCATCATGAACATCATCAATCGTTACAGTTACTTGAATAGGATCACTATGTTGAATGTAACCATAATCATCTGGTACAGCCGTTTCGATTAAATGATACTCTCCTGGCTTCAAGTCTTCAAAAGTGATTTCGCCATTTGAATCCGTTTCGTCGACTTGATCAGCAATCACGTAGTCATCACCGACATAGCTTAACGTAAACTCAACACCTGCTAAAGTTATGCTACTATCTATAGCATCCACCTTCGTCAAAGTTAGATTCGTTGTTTTGACCTCATTACCAAATTGACCTAAATCTATTGCAGTTGTCTGACTTTCCACAATCTCAAACTCTTCCTCTATATCAGCTGAAAATTCATAGCCACGTGGAGGTGTTTGTTCGGTCAGTCTGTAATTCCCTGGTCTTAGATCATCTACTTCCACTCTTCCATCATCGTCTGTCGTCAGTGTTCTGCTTGTATCATAGTCATTTCCATCATAATCAAGATATTCTAAGGTAAATACCGCACCTTCTAAATGTTCACCTGATTCACTATCTACTTTTTCAAAAATTAGACTTCCTGGCGTCAGTGAATTTTCTACTGTTTCAGTAGTAACTACCGTCTGATCCTGATTAATCGTAAAGATGATCGGATTTGTTGAAAGTTCGTAATGTTCTTTCGCTGCCGTTTCAATTAAATAATAATCCCCTGCTGGCAAGCCTTCATCAGCATTTCCACCTGGTAAATGTTCAATCAGAATTTCACCTTCTGAATTCGTTATATACGTTTCAGCAACCAAAGTTCCATCAGGATATGAACCTTGATACAGTTCAAACTCAACGCCTTCTAATGGCGTCCCATCAACATCATCAACCTTAGTAAGCTCAAAATGTTGTTTGATCTTTTCATTTTCGATCGTTATGCCATCTGCTACAGTTTCATCATTGACCGTAACCTGTTGTTGATCTTCAATGCCAACAACATAAAATTCTGGTGCTTCTGTTTCTTTTAACTGATAGTCCGCATACAGTAAATTCGTAAACGTAGCAATCCCGTCTTCATCTGTCTCAGCTGTCTTTAATAACACTTCACCAAATTCATCCCACAGTTCAAACACAGCACCTTCGAGTGTTACATTCTCATCTTCCGCATCTACTTTCGTAATTTGCAATGAGCCAACCTCACCAGTAATACTACCTGATATATTATTGAAGGAAATGCTCGTGTCTACATTATCACTTGTTTGCGTCTCATCACCAGGGATCTCTCCGCTTACATTGGCTGAGTTCCTATAGTTTCCATCGCCTTCATACAAGATATAACTGTCATATTCTAACATATACGCTTCTTCAATTTCACGCGTAAATATGAGTGTAAAAGATTCCTGTCCTGTATCCTCATCCTCTGTAAACTCTACCTCGTAATCGGTACCTTCTTCTAATACTGTAGATTCATCTTTAACGATACTATTACCATTCACCGTTGTTCCATATACAGTAAATGTCTCTTGTCTAATCGTTTGGTTTGCACTTAGCATATCAACAATTTCATAGTCTATCACTCTCGATTGACTAAAGTTTAGATCAATCGACCAATTGACAATTCGACCGTTATCAGTGTTTTGCTGACCTCTCTTGTTAACGTACTCTCCACCGTAAGTTGGATTCACAGTAGCTCCCAACTCTATGGGATCTTTGTTGTCACTTGAAACGACCGCTTCATTATTGTATGTCGCTGCAACATGTTCACCCACAAGATTTGTTGTATATTCAATGATATACGGTCCTGTAATATCACCTAAAGAAACCGTAAAGCCATCTTCATCCTCAGGGCCACTTGCTGGGTTAATATCAAAATCACCCGTTACATCAGCACCAACCCCATAGTCATTCTCACCTTCTGTTAACTCCATTTCATAAATTCGCACATCACTAATATCAAAGTTCTGATCACCTAAAATAAAGTCTTCAATAACCACACCATCAAGTGTTTCGTTGTTATAGTTCACACCAATCGTCCACGTAATCTCTTTCGTTTCTAAATTGTAAGAACCATGTTTAAAGCCATTATCCTGCGTATAATCATCAGGCGTAAACGTTGCTGTAGCTGTCCGCTCCACAGTGTCTTCCTCGCCTTCAGGAATCCACTCCAAATGGGCGTTATTCGTATGGTTGCTACTTCTATCTGCAACATCAAAATCGATTGAAGTCGTATAATGAATAGTTACTTGCTCTGTAATCGTGCCATTAAACGTAATGACTATTTCTCTAGTCCCTTCATTATAATCATAGTCATAATCTCCATGATTCACGTCAATATCCTCTAAAGTGAACCCTACTGGCAATGTATCTCTGAACACGACATTTTCCATCACATGCTCATCACGATTAATCACAATCGACCAATTCGTTTCCTTTGATGCATAATCGGTAGAGTCGTGAGATTTAATGAAGATCCCTTGGCTAATCGATTGTTCAGCGCTTGAATCATTTTCGAATTCATCTGATATGGTATTCATAACATTAACATTTTCTGCTACACGATCAATCGCTGTCGTTTGATAAACAATTCTATAAGCTTGGTTAATGTCATTATTAAATTGAAGTTCAAATCCTTCTGATGTTTCGGTAATTTCATAATCACTTGGACTAACCACCGATTCCCCTATTTCATCTCCTGTATCTGGATCAATTTCAACAGCGATAACCTCAAAGCTACCCTCAATTAACTGTTGATTGTCATCACCAAACACATCGGTCAGCTTCGCATCACCTTGTGATATAGCCTTCTCATCAAAATTATATCTCACTTCCCACGTGATCGTTTGGGAAACATTATCATAATCGATCGAATCTTTCTCAAGTGGTTGACCACGAGTAACAACCACTGATGCGTTTGTAGTAGAGGGAAGATCCATATGATCCCCATCTAATGTTGCGTTATTTCGATACGTAGTACCAGTATCATCATTGATTTCCGTTTCATAGACAAAGCGGTAGGCAGAATCGATAAACCCTAGCTCTAACTCTGGAAACGCCGATACTTCAAAATCGTGATCCATCGTTATTTCGATCGCCTCGTCCACTGTCCCATTCGCATTCATCACTAACTCATACACTCGTAATGAACCATCAACAAATGAATGATCCCCTTCTTCAATCACATCAGTCAAGGTCGCATTCTCAATCTCTTGTAAATTTTTGTTAACATCTACGGTCCATGTAATCGTTTCAGTATTGTAACCTCTATTACCCACACCTTGTTTATCAATCGCATTCGCATGTCGAATAAACTTAATCGGGAACTCTAACGTATCTTCCCCTCCAATCGGAAAAGTAATGACATCTCCATCAGCTACCCCATCATAATCAGCGTCGAAATTAGAGCTAAGCTCTATCTCACCTCTAATATCAGAGCGCTCTTCGATATTTTCATTAAATGTAATGATCACGTTATTACCGTCCGTATGGAATTTACCAAAAACAACTCCATCCACACGCGCTAAATCTATAGCCTCATCTACATGTATTTGCGGAATCTCAAACATCTCCGGTACTTCAATTGTGTATATCGCACCAGCACCATATCCATGATTATTCGGTAACTCAAACTCATATACTAACTCATATTTTTTTTCTTCATATGGATATTTAACAACAATCAAGTCTCCATCCTCAAGTGGTTCTAATTCTTCACCTTCACCTATACTTAACGTAACACCCGTAATAATGTTCTCCGTAATTTCTCCTGCACCACTCATCGTAGACATCGAAGAGCTATGTAAGTCACTTTCTGACTCGTCACCCTCAGCTTCCTCTTTCGGCGCTTCTGCTTCATCCGCGTCTTCTGTTACCTCTTCTGAATGTTCCACTTCCTCAGCGTCTTCTTCAGTCATTTCTTCGTCTTCTGCTAATTCACTTTCTAAAGATTCCTCAACTTCCTCATCGATTGTTTCTACGTCTTCTGTTGTTGCTGGAACAAAGACAGCCTCGAAATCAAACGACCCTTCCGCTCCAGGCATTTCTTCAATCACTTCATGGAATGTCACTGTAACCGTTTGATCGTCACTCACATGAACGATACCGACTTCTTGCTCTTCAAAGATCAATTCAACGGTCTGATCATGTGCTATGACAAGCTCGTCTGGTAAGCTTAATGCTTCTTGATACCCTTCACTCACTTCTAGACCTTGAATAGACCAATCAACATGCACGATGACATCCTGCTCGCTTGATTCATCTACACCGATTTCATTACCGTCCACATCCGTTATTGTCACTGCCTGAAAGATCGTTTCCTCATCGTCATTAGCCGCAGCAAATGACGGCAACATAATACTACCAGTCATTGTCTGCAGTACTAATACAACAATCAGCAGCACGTTTAAGATTTTTTTCATTATGATCCTATCCCTCTCTTCAATCATTTTTCTCGTACTATGTAGACCAACACTTCTCAAAGAGACCACTAAAATGTGATGTTCATTGTTTAGTGGTCTTTAAATAACAAGTGCAGTCTTTGCCCTGTTTTGACTTGCAATGAGTGGAGCCACTGTTACATTTTCAATGGCCTCGACAATCATGTAAGGTGATCCAAATCTCCATCCCCTTTAAGCACCCTAGATTGTCTTACACTTCAGAATGTTCTATCCTCATCCAAACAGTAAGTCACCGGTCATGTTTAGTTGTTGTCTTTTCCATGGTGCACCATCTTCACTCATACGTATCATTCAATCGCTACCTTCGATAACCGCATAAGCATGGACGTTGATCACCACCTATTCTTTTATTTTTTTACTCACCTACTTTATCAACGGACGCTTAAAAATCACTTAAACCTGATATGTGAATTCACAATCTATCACTATTTGATCGTTCTTAACCACGAAAAACCTTTCCATGTCATTACTATGGAAAGGTTTCTTAAGTCCTTATTTCATGAAATTCTATACAAATCATACATTCTTCTATAAGATCCCTAGTACGATAGATTCATTATTAGGAATTTTGTGTTTATCTATTATACAAGCGTCCTCATTCGCCATTTCTACATAAATAGGTCATCCTTCTAAAGTGTGATCTCCGATTCCATGGAAAATGTCATTCATGAATCTCGCGCCTATTCTCAGCACAAAGCATGCATTAGAAACGCCAATAGGGTTATCCTAAAAGCGTAACAACCTTTTAGAATAACCCTATTAATTTCAGTCACACGTCTTACCTAAATCCCTTTAGAAAAAGCCCTCAATCTAGCAGACGGCTTAAGCTGCAGGTCGGTCTGCAGGCGCTCCGCAAATGCCTCGTACAGCGAAACCGCATCTGCCCGCCGTCCCATTCGTCTGAGAATGCCCATCATTTCTTGAACCAACTCCTCAGAATAAGGGTCTTCTTTCATCAGAACATTCAAGCATTGACTCGTTTCCTCCAATTGCTCTCTATCAGAGTAATAGTTCTTCATCTTCACCATCACGCTTATCATTTGAAAGTGATGAGCCTGCATACGCTCCTTCGCCCACTCATAATCATCACGCTCCAAATATTTCCCCGTATACAAGGTTAATACACGATTAAATGGTTCAACCGAATCCGGTTGTTCATGTAAATCGTTCATTGCCTTTTTCCATTCATCAACGTCAGTAGACGTCTCTATCTGAAGTAAATAACGTTTATCCAAAAACGTAACCGCATGATCAAAGCCGATCGATTTGAGTTTTTTTCTCAAGTGATACATACACGTATGTAAATGCCTTTTAGACTTTTGATAATCTTCGCCAGGCCATAGTGCTTCAATGATCATATCTCGTTCAACATATTGATTGTGATACGTAAGTAAATAGGCAAATAATTCCTTTACTTTGCTCGTTTTCCAATGAACTAGCTTCTTTTCGTAATAGACGGAAAACTCTTGAAAAAGGTTAATTTGTATTGAATGAGCTTTTTCCTCCATAGCCTTTAACCCACGTAGCTCCAGCTCATTATGTATCCGTTCAGTCGTTGTCTTAAGTCGATTTGTTGAGACGGGTTTCAATAAATAATCAAGGACATTGATTTCAAATGCGTTCACCGCATACTCCTCATACGCCGTCACAAAGATGCATAATGACTCCTTATTTGTAGCTTGCATCTCCCTAACGAGGTTAAGTCCGTTACTGCCAACCAATTGAATATCAACAAAGGCCACATCGTACTGCAGATCATCTATGCTTCCCTTCCATTCCAGTTCTGATTGAAAGGTCGCCACAATTTCATATTCTCCTGTCTCTTCAAGCTTTCTTTCTAACACTTGAATCGCAAGTGGCTCATCATCTATTAGAATCGCTCTTATCATTATTACCCCACCTACCTGTAAGCCTCTTAGTCGTTATGTAATCATTGTGTCTGTGCCCATTCTATTCCTTATCGTTTATTTCGGAATCTGTGTTGGTAGATAACAGTGTCGAAAGGTCCAATTCGAAAGGGCCTGCCTTTTACCAAAGTGAGCATTCATCTAAGAACATCATCACGAAAGAGACTAGGACTTAACTAAAGTGTCTATCTGGGAAACCCGAACAAAAGATACACGTAGCGGATGAAATATACGCAGACTCCTGCGGGATGGAAAGCCAAGAATGAGACCCCGCAGTGCGAGCACTAGGAGGCTCACCGGCTTCCCGCGGAAAGCGAAGTATATTTCAGGAGCGGTTTACGTCCACCATCTATCATTGCCCGGCTTTTCTTTTAGTTAAACCACTTTTGTCCTAGCCTCTCGTTCATTGTTTCATCATTGAAAATATGTGCGGTAATAACTCATTAGAGAGTCAGAAGTCTCAAGACCAAGGTCACTCCTTAACCTCAAACTAAATTCATGGTATCTCGCTTTCGCTTCTGCTACTTGACCCATTGCCCGCAAATGATCAAGCTCTTCCTTCAGCAACTCCTCCGAATATGGGTCTTCTTCAGAAAGAAGCATTATACATTTTAATGCTCTTTCGTGCTGCTCCTTGTATTTCTTCTTCATGACGTTTAAAAACTGGTCCATCTTATACTGATACGTAAAAGATCGATCTCTCGCCCAATCATAATCATTCCGCTCTAAGTATTTCCCTCTGTACAAGTGTAGAACACGGTCAAATTGGTGAATCGAAAACCTATCCGGGTCACGGTCAAATTCACTCATTAAAGCTTGCCATTCATCAACATCATTTTGAACGTTAATGAGAGACAGTGAATAACATTTATCCGAGAAGGAAATCGCCTGATGAAACCCTAATGACTGCAGAAGCTTCCGCAAATGGTACACACACGTATGCAAATGGATCTTAGACTTCTTATAATCTTCATCTGGCCATAATGCTTCAATTATCAAATCACGATCCACATATTGCTCATGATACGTAAACAAATAAGCAAACAATTCCTTCACCTTGCCCGTCTTCCAATTCACAAGCTCCTTATGACGATACACCATTAATTCTAGAAAACTGTAAATGCGAACAGGTTCGTGCACCACCTCACGAGCTTCAGAATGGAGGAGGACCATCGCCTCCTTCAATCGTTTCGTCGTCTTAATTAATCGTTCATCCAATACTGGCTTCAATAAATAATCAACCGCATGCAGTTCAAACGCTCTCACCGCATACTCTTCATAGGATGTCACAAATACGACTTGTAGGTTATCCATTTTCGAAAGCAGAAATTCAGCAAGATCCATCCCACTCGTCACCTTTAAATTAATGTCAATAAATGCAACATCAAAATCTAGATCGTCTACTTTCGCTCGTAACTCACTTTCTGAAGCATATGTGCCAACAATTTCATATTCCTTGGTCGCTTCCAACTTACTTTGAAGTAGCTGAATTGCCAACGGTTCATCATCTATTAGTACAGCACGTATCATCGCATTCACCCATAATCTATTCATTCTATATTAGCAATATCCTACCATTTTTTCTATCGAAGGTATAGGTGAATCTATACATCAATAATTTCTTTCTTCAAGAGAGGGGACAAGCACTGGCGTTAGATGAATCGACACTACCTAGGTTGTAATGAATTGACTGTATTCTTAACACTTGAAGAAAAAGGAAGATAGTAGCCATGATCATACCCGCCTTTCATTATGAGATAGAAATTTCATTATGTCGCGAACTATTAACCGCTTTCACTATATTTTAAAACATCTTTTATGTATAATTGAAATTATCTATATATAAAACAATAATTGCCTAAATATGCAACAGGAGGTCTGAAATGAAAACAAAAGTACTTCTTATCGCACCTTACAAGGGGCTTGCAGAGCTTATTCAATCTATGCAACAGCAATTAAGTGATTTTACCATAAAAAGCCACATTGCTGATTTAGATCAAAGTAAATCATTGCTCGATGATTACGCAAAAGCAGGTGAAGACTTCGACGTTATTATTAGTAGAGGAGGAACTGCCAACCTTCTCAGAAAAAATACAAACATACCTGTCATTGATATTAGTATCTCAGGCTATGACATCTTACGAATCTTAACATTATTAAAAAGCTACAATGTAAAAATCGGAATGGTCGGCTTTGAAAACGTCATTCATAGCTTTAAAGCTGTATCCTCCGTTATCCAAATTGACGTAGAATATCGTGTCGTTCAGAAAGAAGCTGACGTGATGGACACGCTAAAGGAGCTACAAAAACTCGGAATATACATTATCGTAGGTGACGCAGTAACAATCAGGCTCGCAACTTCGCTAGGGTTGCAAGGCGTTCTGATTACTTCAGGGAAAGAATCTGTTGAAGAAGCCTTCCAAAAGGCAAGAACATTAAAATCGGAAATCAAAAAACACTCTTCACAAGCCGAGGTATATCATCATTTACTGAATCAACTAACTAACCCTGTGGCTCTTATTAAGCTAAATGGACAGCTACATTTCGCAAACACAGCATTGAAAAGGCAGCTCGACTCACACATAAAAAAGCTCAACTTTTTCACCATTTATCATCCATCCTCCATTGTTTTTGAGGATGATTTTCAAGGTGTTCCCGTCCACTTCTTCATTGAGGACAATCAATTTAAACCGCCTTATCTTATGAACATTGGGAGAGTGAGCGATTCAGATTTAACACCCTACCATTATGTTGAACTTAGCCGTTACCATTCTAATGGCGATGCTGAAGTGGACATTATTTTCTCTGATCCGAATATGGAGAGTGTCCCACAGCTCATTTCAATCGACCCTATGTATACGACAGCACTGGAAGAGATCATAAACCGCGGTACACGTTCTCCCTTCACGATTTTAGGTGAGCGTGGTACAGGCAAACGAATGTTTCTCAAAATCCTTTTAGATAAAGCGGCCGAATCCTTTGAAACCATTACAGAAATTCGGTTTCACCAACCCCAAACGAGTACGTTTAATCGCGTAATCAAATTACTTAAAACCTTTCAAGAGAGAAATATTGTTCATTTCTGCAACATAGAAAAACTGTCGAAAAACCAGCAAAAAAGATTGTCCGAAGCGATAGCCGGTGCCTCTTTCCAAACAGTCTTTTCTTTCGTTGGTGATCGCGATTTATTAGAAAAAGAACAATCAGGCTTAGATACACAGCTTGCAGAACAAGTACGAAATCAACTCTTTTACTTTCTACCTTTAAGAAAACGAACGGAAAGGTTAGCTCACTTTGTTCGTACATTTATTCTGTACTTTAATGAGCAATATGGGAAACAAGTAATTGGTGTTGATGATAAAGCGATGGAGCGATTAGAGAACCATCCTTGGTATGAAAACATGGTTGAACTTAGACTAGCTATCAAACAATTAGTCAAACAAACAAACGACGTCTACATTCATGATGTAGAGCACACCCTAAAAACGATTCAGAAAGAACGCGCATATGGCAATCAATCGTTTTTCCCCGTTAATATACATCAACCGATGGAGAAAATTGAAAAGGATATCATCTCGGAAGTATATCTCCAAGAAAACAATAATCAATCCAAAGCAGCTAAGAGATTAGGACTTAATCGGTCAACATTATGGAGAAAAATGAACAGTTAATACAGAAAATCATGAAGCAAGGCCACTGAAAAAGTGTGATTTTCACTTTTTCAGTGGCCTGTAAGTAATGCGCGTAGCCGTTGCCCGATTTTGAAAGCCTTGCTATGAGTGGGGTTCTCATAGCAAAGCGCGCAACGAGCGGAGCCATTACTCTCCTTTGAGTTACTAGAAAGAACTTTTTCAGCGGCCTCCTCGTAACCTAAATTCACCCTCATCGACGGAACCTCATTCCGTTATTTCCTTCATAAAGCTCTTTTTCTCTGTCCTTTCGGAACCTCATTCCGCTATTTGACCTTCCACGTTACGTTTGTCTCTTCTTTTGAGCTATTAACGGAATGACGTTCCACTTTTTACACATAAACGCTGCCATTCCCTTAATTAACGGAATGACGTTCCGTTCCGCGAACGCAAAAGCCCGCCCCCTCATCATTTGATACAGAAGATCGTACGTAATAAGTCTTTCATACGAATGATAATTGTTTTATTTTGCAACATTTTAGTTAATAAAATAATTTAATTAAATTATTTTTATTTTTTTGTTGAAATGATCGTAGTAGCTATTTTATAGTATGAATAACTTGAAAGCGCTTAACTGACTAGGAGGTGAAAAGATGAAAGCACTAATTATAGCTGATGATTTCACTGGAGCCAATGACGCAGGTGTTCAATTTGCCAAAAAACAGTTAACGACATCTGTACTGATGCATGAAAACGTGAGCTTATCCAAGCATATTGAAGTATTAGTGACCGACACAGATAGTCGTTCATCACAAAGGCATGTAGCTTATCAGAAAGTACAATCAGCTTTAAAACTAGCAAAACAATACGAGTTTGATACGATTTATAAAAAAATCGATTCAACCATGAGAGGAAATGTTGGTTCAGAGCTTGATGCTCTTTTAGATAATAGCGATGCAAAATTCATCATTATTGCCCCATCATATCCAGATAATCATCGTTTTGTAAAAAATGGGCATATTTTCGTTGAAGATACACCTCTCGAAGAAACCTATTTTGCCAGAGATGTGAGTACGCCTATTCATAGCTCTTCTATTAAAGCGTTAATCGAACATTCATCTAATCGTTTAGCTGATATGATCACGCTTGAAGACTTATATCTAGATAAAGAAGCTTTTCATAAAAAGCTAGCATTATTACGAGAGAACGGTGTCGAGTTCATGATTTGTGATGCAGAAACCAATGCCCATCTAAAAACATTGTTTCAGTACATGAATCATTACGCCGAACCATTTATATGGTGTGGTTCAGCTGGTATGGCAGAACAGCTAGCAGATCATTTAGCGACTGAAAAGGTAAGCGACTTAGCGAAGGAAGGACGCCGTGACGAACGGATTTTATTGGCAGTTGGTAGCGTTCATGAAAGGACTAGAGATCAACTGGAACACCTTTTAGCCCATTCCAATATAAAGGGGATTGAACTTAACACAACAAGTCTTCTCCACTCAAAAGAACTGAAACAACAGACGCTCCACCAAGCATATAAAGAAGCGATTCGCCTATTGCAGGAGCATGCGAACATCGTCCTATACACATCAGCAGCACCAGAAGATATTCAATCCTCCCGTGAGATCGGGAAGAAACGTAACCTTTCATCCGTACAAGTGAGTGATTATATTTCAAGCTCTATCGGCGAGCTCGTCCGTATGATCATCGAAGACATTTCAATAGAACGAGCATTATTTACAGGTGGTGATACAGCAAAAAAAGTGGCGGAGCATATCGAATCAAACCAATTCCACCTATTAGATGAAGTAGAGGAAGGTATACCAATCGGAATATTAACGGGAAAGTACAACATATTAACAGTGACAAAAGCAGGAGGATTTGGAAAGATAGATTCCTTGCTTAGATCCTATTACGTTTTAGGAGGTGCATAAATGAATATCCATGGCATCATACCGGCAATGATTACACCATTAGACAAAGAACAACGATTACATCGAACTGCAACGATTTCACTTACACGCTACTTACTGCAACAATCGATTCACGGCTTATTCATTCTAGGAACCAATGGAGAGTTCCATATGCTTTCTGAAGAAGAGAAAATAGCGTTCACTGAAATGGTTTCTCATGAGGCTAATAGTAAAGTCCCATTAATCGTCGGAGCTGGAGGCAATAGTACAGAAGAAGTGATTCGACTTAGCCACAAATTAGAACAAGCTGGCGCCGATGTTCTTTCTGTTATTACACCTTACTTTATTCAGCCTTCTCAGAAAGAATTGATTGATCATTATAAAACGATTGCAGCAAACACAACATTACCGATTCTAATCTATAACATCCCCTCCAAAACAGGGGTATCCATAGAGCCTGAAGCTGTGAAGGAACTGGCTTCCATCGAAAATATTGTAGGGATTAAAGATAGTAGCGGTAACTTTGAAAACATTAACCAATACATTCAAATGACAAATGACCAAGACTTTGTCGTCTTAGCCGGAACGGATTCATTAATTCTGCAAACTCTTCAAGCAGGTGGTACAGGTGCTGTAGCTGCAACAGCCAATATCATTCCTGAACAGATTGCTTCTATTTATAAGCATTGGAAATCAGGCAATATAGAGGCAGCGGAACGAGCACAAGAAAGTGTCAATCCACTACGAGATTTGTTTAAGCTAGGTACCATTCCTTCTGTTGTGAAAAAGGCAGTTGAAGTAAACGGATATGAAGCAGGTCCTCCGAAATCACCTGTTGCTGCAGCTGATTCAACCATTGCACAGAAGCTATCAAACGTCTTACGCGAGCTAAAGTCAGAAAGGAACGAATAACGAAGGAGGAAGATGAGTATGACTTATCAATTTATTACAGCAGATATGATTGTTTCAGGGCAACGCTCTATTTATTCAGTAAAAGAGAAGGTTGCTTCCTTTACACCGTCATTAACGTCCGTATTAATCGTGACACAGGATACGATCAAAAATCTAGGGTTTATTGATATTCTTCAAGAACAGTTAGCTTCACCCGAAACAACCATTGAAGTGAATACGAACATCTTACCTGAGCCGACTCTTGAAAATATTGAAGCTGTTTATCATGATGTTTCTGCAAAAGCTTACGACCTTATAATCGGAATCGGTGGTGGAAGTGTATTAGACGCCACAAAGATTCTCTCTGTTTTAATGACAAATAACCAATCGATCTCAGACATGCTCGGAACAGATCTTGTCAAAGAGCCAGGTATTCCAACCGTACTCATTCCAACCACCTCTGGTACAGGATCGGAAGTGACACCTAATGCGATTGTCACTCTTCCAGAAGAAGAATTAAAGGTTGGTATTGTCAGTAGGCACTTATTACCGAGTTTAGTCATTTTGGATCCTGAACTAACGTTAGGGTTGCCTAAGCCTATTACAGCTGCAACTGGTATGGATGCCTTTACACATTCACTAGAATCATTCATTTCAAACAAAGCCAATCCTTTTAGCGATATGTTTGCACTTGAGTCGATTCGCCTTATTTCTTCAAGCATTGTGGAAGCGTATGAGAACGGTTCATCTGTTCAAGCAAGAGAAAACATGTTAGTCGGCTCCATGTATGGAGGAATGGCATTAACTGCCGCAGGAACAGCCGCGGTACACGCACTAGCTTATCCACTAGGGGGGAAATATCACATTCCGCATGGAGAAGCTAATTCAATGCTACTCCCCCACGTCATGAATGTTAATATGGATGCGATAATTGATCGTCTATATTTAGTCGCTGAACCGATGGGCATCTCGATTACGAATAAGAGCAAGGAAACCATCGCCAAAGAAGTGATTACAGTGATTGAGGAATGGACAGCTACATTAAACATCCCTCAAAACCTATCAGACTATGGAGTGAAAGAAGAAGACCTTAAAGAGCTTGCCGTCTCCGCTTCTAAAGTAACAAGGTTATTAAACAATAACCCCAAGGAGCTTTCATTAGAAGATATGGAGAATATCTACAGGAAATTACTACCTTAAAATGGAGGTGATTACATGAAACCGATCATCGCAATTACAATGGGGGATTGCGCTGGTGTTGGGCCAGAAATTATATGCAAAGCTTTAAATAATCAAACCATCTATGACGTATGTCGCCCATTTGTTATCGGCGATAAAAAAATACTTGAACGAGAAATGAAGCAGTTAAATGGTACTCAAGCCATCCATACGATTCAAGATGTCAATGAGGCCACTTTCTCTTTTGGTACGATTGATTGCCTAGACTTAGACCTCCTTCCAAGTGATTTACCTTATGGAGAAGTATCCGCAGTCGCCGGAGATGCTGCTTTTCAATTTTTACAAAAAGCGATCGACTTGGCCAAAAAGAAGCACATCCAAGGAATTTCGACCGCACCTCTAAATAAAGAAGCGTTACACAAGGGCGGTCACATCTACCCTGGTCACACTGAAATATTAGCTGAACTGACCGAAACGAAAAATTATTCGATGATGTTAAGCTCACCAAATTTAAAGGTCATTCATTTAACGACACATGTCGGCTTAATCGAGGCGATTCGTTCTATTACACCAGAACGAACCTATCAAGTCATTATGCTTGCTGAGCAAGTGTTACGTTCAGCAGGCTACGCTCAGCCACGAATCGCTGTTTGCGGGATTAACCCACATGCTGGGGAAAATGGTCTATTCGGCAACGGTGAAGAGGAAGAGAAACTTATCCCAGGTATTGACCGTGCCTCAAGGGAAGGGATCGACGTAACCGGTCCTTACCCCGCCGATACCTTATTCTACCGAGCCGCAAAAGGCGATTTCGACATCGTTATCGCTTGCTACCACGACCAAGGGCACGTTCCAATTAAGGTATTAGGATTAGAAGAAGGCGTGAATATTACCGTAGGGTTAAAAAGTGGCGTCATTCGGACTTCTGTTGATCATGGAACAGCATTTGATATAGCCGGCAAACAGATAGCAGATGAGCGAAGTATGATATCCGCCTTATTATCAGCAGCCGAAATGGCTCCGAAGGAAAATCTGAACTAAGAGGTTGTGATGTCATGTTAGCAAATAAAACCGTGATTATTACTGGCGCCAGTAGAGGAATTGGCAAGGAAATCGCCCTAACCTTCGCTTCACATGGTGCCAACCTTGTCCTAAACGGTACAAATAAAGACCTATTAGAAGACGTAGAGAGAGAAGCATTACAACATACAGCATCCTGCATTTCAATAGCAGGAGACGTATCCAACCCCAAAACCGCTAAGTTAATCGTGGAAGAGGCAATCCATCGATATTCACACATCGATGTCCTCGTTAATAATGCTGGAGTGAATGCTCGATCTAGCACGTTAGACATGGACATAGAAGAGTGGCAGAGAACAATCGACATTAATTTAAACGGAAATTTGTATTTTTCAAAGGCCGTGCTCCCTCACATGATCGATAGAGGCGCAGGCAAAATCATTAACATCAGCTCATCTACAGCGAAATCTGGCCATAGAAATGCTTCCCCATCATACGGCGCTTCAAAAGCAGCTGTTGATTATTTGACGAAGCACCTTGCCTTAGAAATGGCCCCATATAACATTACTGTTAATGGGCTTTCACCAGGTCCAATTGAAACCGATATGGTTGGTCAATGGACAAGCGACTACCGAGATAAAGTACTAGCAAATGTCCCTCTCAAACGATTAGGGAAAGCTAGTGATGTTGCCGGAGCTGCTCTATTTCTCGCATCAGATTTATCAAGCTTTATAACAGGTGAAACGATCAATATTAACGGTGGTACGTATATTAACTAAACTATGACGATAAGGAGGAAGAAGAATGCTCAGTCACCTTATTAAAGAGGAGTACAATCTCCCAACATTATTTCCTCACAATCATGCATCCAATTTGATGGTATTAGAAAACAATGACTTGTTATGTGCATGGTTTGGAGGGTCAAGAGAAGGAAAGGCGGATATTTCAGTCATGGTGTCGCGCTTTTCACAACAAGAGAAAGAATGGAGTAAGCCGATTGTCGTATCCGATGATCCAACGCGCTCTGAACAAAACCCAATTCTATTCAGGAACCCTAACGGTGAGCTTTGGTTAATCTATACTGCTCAATATGCTGTCCATCAAGACTCCTCTGTTGTTCGTTATTCGACATCTACCGATGATGGCCAAACATGGAGCAGCATAAAATCGTTATTTGATACAAGTGGTACGTTCGTCAGGCACCCTCCGATCATTTCAGAGAGCGGTGAAATAATCCTTCCTGCTTATTATTGCCTTAAATCGACGGATGGGTTCTTGAATAATGATTTCAGTGTTGTGATGATTTCAAAGGATTCTGGTGCAACATGGACCGAACACAAAATTGAAGGTAGTGTTGGACTCGTTCACTTATCTATCGTCCCTACCGAAGGACAGCGACTTGTTGGACTATTCCGCAGTCGAAAAGCCGATGCAATTTACCGAACGGTTTCGGAAGATTTCGGTCGTAGCTGGAGTCGACCAGCACCGATTCACTTGCCAAATAATAATGCGTCTATCCAAGCTGTGAAATTAACGAGCGGACGACTGGCTCTCGTTTTCAACAACATCAATGCCGCGCAGAGTCCACCAGAAGAAAACCGTCCTCCTTGGTTTGACCCAAGTGACATGGACAAGGTTGGTGTTTCTGCTACTAAGCAATCAGAGGCGATTTGGGGAGTGATCCGTAACCCATTATCTATTGCTATTTCTCAAGACGACGGGCAAACTTGGGGGCCTGTGCATTCGATTGTAGATAGTAAAGAGTTAGAGCACAAGCCTGAATTCTCCTACCCTTCGATCAAGCAAGACCACAACGGAGACATTCATGTGACATTCACTTATTTACGTCAATACATTAAGCATGTTGTTCTATCTGAAGAAGATCTAATTTAATTAAACCATTTGGAGGGGATTTACAATGAAAAAAGGGTTAAATGTCAAACATATAATGTTAGCTGTCACTTTCGTTCTCGTTTCTATGATCATCGTCGCTTGTGGTGATAATTCAAATGAAAGCGCTACAAATGATAACTCAGATGGTCAAGACACAGATACTACTGCATCTGGTGAAACGGTTGAATTAGTCGCTGCCACAATCAATCCACAGGATGCTCTATTAGCACAAACATTGATTGCATTTTCTGAAGAGATTGAGGAGCAAAGCAATGGAGAAATTACCTTCACCGTTCATACTGGCGGTACAGTTGGAAATGCATCTAGCCTTTACCAATCTGTCATAACAGGTGATATCGACATGATCTATTCAGATACGGGTTGGTTTGCTGAACAGAACCCCGTCTTCGATATATTAAGTACGAATTACCTTTTCGAAGATCAAGAGCATTATGAATCAATTGTCAACACTCCAGGAAGTCTTGCCTACTTTGAAGACTTACTAGTTGAAAATCCTGGACTAAAGACTGTCATGTATGCAGGCGGCCTAGAACGAAACATTATTAGCACGTTCCCAATCGAATCGGCGGCTGACTTAGAAGGTCGTGCCATGCGAAGTGGCGGAGGAACAGCAGAAATGACTTGGTGGAGAAACCTAGGTGCTAACCCGACAACCATTGATTTTAATGAAGTATATTCTGCCCTTCAAACAGGTGTAGCAGAAGGTTCTCAGAATAGCCTCGATGCCATGATTGAGCAACGTTTCGGTGAAGTAGGTGATTACGTAGCTAGAACACAACACAACTTAACATTAGGGTTTATCGTCATGAACAATGATCGATACGAATCATTAAGTGAAGAACATAAAGAAGCGATACAGCGGGCTGCAGAAATTGTTCAACCTGAGTATATCGCTAAAGCCTTTGAACAAGCAGATGAAGATGCACTCACATTAGAGGAGGAATTCGGAGTCACGTTCACAGATCCAGATCGTGAAGAGTTGATCGAAATCTCTAGAATTCAAATGAATGACTTGGCCGAAGAATTCGGTGTTGTCGACGTCATTAATGATATTTTCAATTAAGTAATAGGAGGCTGGGATAGAAGTGTTTAGTGGGACTCGGCAGTGGTAGCCACGAAAGCCACTGAAAAAGGATCAATCAACGTTTTCGGTGCTCGCAGCGAGTACGACCATGTATGCATGAGTATCCTCTTCCACTACAACACGTTATTCCAGCCTACACCATTATTCTCTCTTTCAAGGAGGTGTGGAGGTCATGAAGAAACTGAGCTCTATCATTACGAAAGCAGCAGGCGCGATCAGCATTGTTATGCTTATTACCTTAACACTATCTCTTTTTACCGGTGTACTTGCTAGGTATGTCTTTTCTTATTCTATACCTGAAATTGAAGTAGTAAGAAAGTTTTCTATTATGTGGCTTGTGTTTATGGGATCGGCCTTAGCAGTCAAAGAAAAACTACATTTAGAAATCGA
The DNA here is from genome assembly GCF_000513115.1 of Halalkalibacter hemicellulosilyticusJCM 9152. GTDB lineage: Bacteria > Bacillota > Bacilli > Bacillales > Bacillaceae_D > Halalkalibacter > Halalkalibacter hemicellulosilyticus. The sequence goes on along the minus strand of NZ_BAUU01000024.1, from coordinate 34,595 downwards.
TATTCTCTCGGATTATATGAGTGAAAATAAAATAAGAATTAAAAACATCATCGTCTACGTTTTAACTTTAATCGGAATTGTTATCTTAATCCTTGTCGGTATAGCTGCATTCAGATCAGGCTTGATGCGAACAGAGCTAGTATCTATTCGCTTCTTATCATCGCCTCCATCGTTAATCTATTACTATTCAGCCTTTTTAGTAGGCTCCATTTTCATGCTGTATTTTCACCTTGCCAACCTCAAAGACCTATTTAAGAGAAAAGAGGTGAAAAAGAAATGATTCTTTTGATGATTATTTTAATATTCTTTATTTGCTTGTTATTAGGGGTTCCTGTCGCTTTTAGTATTATCATTGCTGCATCGATTCCTATTATCTTTGAGCCATTAATTAGCTTCACACAAATTAGCTCAGTCATGATTGAATCATTCTCAAGCTTCACACTACTGGCCATTCCACTGTTCATTTTTTGTGGTGCCTTAATGAATCTAACTAAAGTAACAGATGATTTAATTTATATTTCAAAAGCATTAGTCGGGAAATTCAAAGGCAGTTTAGCTCATATGAACATCGTAACGAGTATTTTCTTCGGGGCTATTTCTGGTTCTTCTGTAGCTGACGTGGCGTCACTTGGCCGAATTCTAATTCCTGCGATGATCAAGGCAGGCTACAGTAGAGAATTTGCTGCGACGGTCACAGCCGCTTCTTCTACAATTGGATCGATTATCCCACCAAGTATCTTATTAATTGTTTACGGAGCCTTAGCCCAAACATCTGTCGCCGCCCTTTTTATCGCAGGAATCATTCCTGGTATCTTAATTGGACTCACACAAATGGTCTATGCTTACATCTACGCTTCCAAAAATGATATCGGTTCAATTGATAATAAGGAGCTCGGTCTAACAGAGGATGAGCAACTTTCTAAAGTCGTTGCTCTTAGAAAAAGCGTGTTCCCTTTAAGTCTATTTCTCATTGTCATTGTTGGTATTATGTCTGGTGTTTTCACTGCAACAGAAGCAGCAAGTATTGCTGTTGTCTATGTATTTATCGTCGCTTTCTTTTTCAGAAAGGAACGTAATTTCGGTGAATATATGAAGGTCACATGGAAAGCCGTCATTGATTCTGCAACAATTTACATCCTTATTGCAGCTGCAGCCTTGCTCTCGTGGGTCCTCACCTATTACCAAGCCATGCAGCCATTAATTAACTTTCTATTAGAGAATAACTTTAATCCGCTTCTTTTCTTATTATTATTGACCGTACTATATGTTTTCTTAGGAACGTTCATGGAACCAAATTCAGCTATGCTCATTTTCGTTCCTTTGTTACTACCTGTCATGCAAGGACTTCAAATCGACCAGTCGTTGCAGGCATTGTAACCGTTATGGCCATCCGCTTAGGAACTGTAACCCCTCCGTATGGGCTATCTAGTTTACTAGCAGCAAAAGTGGCCGAAACGAATGTGCTGAAAATGATGAGACATATTTTAATGTTTGTGTTTATCTACCTTTTTGCCATTCTACTCATCATTTTCATTCCTGAAATCGTTACATTCTTACCGAATTTATTAATGGACTAACAAACAGAGGCCACTGAAAAAGTGAAAATACTTTCTCAGCGGCCTTCCATTATGCTCCTTTTATTTATAGATTGCTTTTGGCGCATCTGATTACTCTATGAATGAAGGATCCTTTTGTATTTCATAAAGGCACTTCTTACATAACTCCGTGTATCAAGAGAGCACTGAAAAAGTTCTTTCTAGTAACTCAAAGAAGAGTAATGGCTCCGCTCGTTGCGCGCCTTGCTATGAAAAAACCTCTCATATCAAAACTTTCTAAATCGGGCAACGGCTACGCACATTACTTAAAAGCCATTGAGAAAGTGCGATTTTCACTTTTTCATTGGCCTCTGCATCAATGGGCTCTCAACCGCTCCAACACCTTCGCTACCCCGTCCTCCGCATGGTGACTAGCCATATATGTAGCGACTTTCTTTGCTTCTGATATCCCATTCTCCATCGCATAAGACAAATCGAACATACTAAGCATCTCAATATCATTATAATCATCACCGAAAACGATCACTTCTGATGACGAGATACCCTCTTCTGTAATCACCTTCATGATGGCATCTCCCTTGTTAATTCCTTTTGGGATCACTTCAAGCAGCATTCCATTCTGTGTATAGGTGAAATCAAAGACATGGCGAAAGGTCTCCTGAAGCTCTTGGAGATCGCCCTTACGAGAGGTGGGTAATAACAATTTATAGCAATCGATTCCAGTGAGATCACCTATGATAGGGTAGGCTCCCTCTGTTAGGAATAAACCTTCCTTATATTTATCAGGGACGTCCATTGTTGCGAACGTTCCTTGCTTACTTTCAATAACAACAACTTGATGCGGGTGACTTTCTTGACATCGTAACAAAAATGACTTCACCGAATCTCGATCTAAAATGGTATCGACCTCCTTTTGTTTCCTTTGATCAACGATTTTTCCACCATTGTAATAAATCATAATGGGAAAGCGATGAAAAATAGGATCAATTGGCGCAACTAGCAAGGGGGTCGTGATGTTGCTACAGCTAGTAGGCAATGCTGCTCTAATAATTGGTTTAAAATCCGCTTTGTTCTTGGCGATAACTGCTTATATTGATTTAACAGTGTACCGTCTAAGTCGAACACAGCAAGCTTAATCATTTGTGACATCTTTAACGACCTTCCATTTTGGTTTTGGTACTGATTGGAGCGTTAATGTTTTGCGAGCATAGCTTTCTAGAAGTGCTGGCATAGTTACATCGACCTTATATACAGGCTTCCTTTTGGCAAAGAAGGGATGGTATTTTGTCGCACGCTGAACGAGAAAGGCCGTCACAGCAACCGTATAATTGTTCATAGGTGATAGCTTCAAGGTCACACGCTCTCCTACTGGCTTGGAAACATCAATCTCATAATCAGCTCCTCCAGCAATCGCAAATTGGTAATAGAGGGGATGAGGAGTACGCCATGATTGAGCGATTTCAAGTGTTGGATCATACATACTCGCACTAATCTCTAATAGATGCTTGATCTCCTCTCTACTTAACGAATAATAATAGAGTCGATCAGGATATGGGTACAGCTCAAATAATGTCTTTCGATCAATTACACGTGAAGGAATAGCTAGCTCCTGTGCAGACAATGAGAAGATCGTTACATCACCACCCGCTTCATGGCAAATGGCCTCATGAACCCAGCGTGATACGCACGTTTCTTCCATTTGTAAACGTGATAGCTTTTGCTCTTGGTAATGGTGCATAAAAAACGGGTGATTGAACCAGTCACTCACTTCGTCCTTTTCCTTTTTTTGAGTATAATGGATGTCATTTAATTCAGCACGATAGCCTGATTTTATATACTGACTCCCTCGCTTCACAAAATCAAAGGTAACACAGCCAACCTTCTCCCCACATTTCCCTGCTTGAATCACAATTGGCCCATCACCTTGATTATCATTGATGAGCTGATGTTGATGACCTGTAATCAACAAATCGATCTCATTCAACTGACTGAGCTGTTCCCCTACATTCCGTTCTCCTACTTGATCGTCCAGCCCACCGTGATAGCTAACAATAATCAGGTCAGGTTGAATCGATGCTTTTAGATGATCTAGCAATCGCTGAACGACGATCCATTCGTCTGCTATCAGCCAGCCCTCTTTTTCAAACAACGGATCTTCCCAAAATACTCTAAGTGTAATTCCAATGACAGCAACCTTCAATCCATGAATTTCCTTTATTATGTAAGGACGTATCCCATCTATCTTTCCTTCTTCTTTCATGATATTAGCACATACAAATGGGACAGTAGACTCCTTGTTAATCGACGCAAAAAAGGTCTTGCCATAGTCGAAATCATGATTACCTGGAACAAAACTATCATACTCTAACTCTTTCATATACAAATGAAAAGGGTGATTCTCTTTCGCATTCAGCGCATAATAATGTAGCCTTGAACTCCCTTGTAGCGTATCACCGTTATCAATGATCACCCACCCGTCACATTCTTCTGCATCCTTCATTCTCTTAAACTCCGATCTTAGCTCATCAACTGAAACGCTACCATCAAACAAGCCATGTGTATCAGAGGTACATAAGACACCGACCTTTACTACATGATCTACTCTCATAGCCAAAGCTCCGATTTACTCGTAGACAACGCCGTGGCCCCTGACGTAAACAAACGCTCGATATCCTCTTTTGTTTCGATGAGTCCACTAGCTATAACTGGAATATCAAATTGCTTCGATAGATTCTCAATCGATCGGTACACAATCCCAGGTGCAACATTAATCCCATCAGGATCAACGCCTTCAATCACTTTAATCCCTTGCTTTAATCCATAGCTATCTAATAAAAAGATCGTGAATATGCCAAATATCCCCTGACCCTTTGCTTCCCTAATCACATGAGCCTTATTTGATACGATCCCTTTGACATTGGGGCAAAGCTTCAACAAATGAGCAACCGCTTCTTTCTCTTGCGAAAAACCTTTAATCATATCAAAATATATAAATAAATCGATGGCTTCCTTCTCACAATAGGAAGCAAATTCCTCGACATTTTTCAAACTAGATCGTACGAGAAAAATGGTGGTGACAGCTGTACCCTTCAGCTTGTGTAGCTCTTCATAGGATCGAACAGATGCAATAACCTTATTGTGTTCTAGATATGTTCTTAGTTTCATATGTATCACCCTTTTCTTGTAATCCACCAAATACACTGATCGTAAATAACGTAAAGAAGAAGAGTAGGATGGTAAAAGCAACCTCAATGGAAATTCGATCAAAAAAGAAGCCGAATAACCATGAAGAAAAAGAGCCACCTAAAAAACCACAAGCAAATAAATAGCCCATCATCCTACTTGCATCCTCTCCAAAATAACGAACGGCAATCGACGTCATCGCTGGAAAAATAACAGCCACTGTCATAGCAAAAAGAAAGAAAAAGATAATCCCCCACGTCCCCATTCCTAAAAACGCACATACAATCATGACTAATGAAAGAACCGCACTCCATCGAATGAGTCGATGACCACCGATCCGTTCAATCATGCCTGCACCAAACAACCTCGTAAATGTGTATAGCGCGAAGATAATGGAGAAAAGGATGGATGCCGTTTGAACAGGAAGCTGATACGCCTCTCTGAAAATGGCCACTAACCAAACCGTAAAGACAATTTCAGAGCCCATATAAAAGAAAAATAACAAAGCAAACCCAGTAGCCCCGATCCCCTTCCATTCGCGCTGTACCCCATTTCGCTTAGAATGACTCATTTTCTGCTCAATCGGCCAACCTGTCAGCCAAACAGAAAAGACTAACAGAAAAGCCATCCCCGCAAAGCTGATTAATACCCATTGCCATTCATAATGGCTGCCATTAAAAAACAGCAGGAAAAAATACGGAGACGTCATCGTTCCGATTCCAAAGAAAAAATGGACGATGCTTAGCATCTTGCCTGATTTCAATGGATAGAGCGCTGGTGTTAGTACGTTCGCTAATAAACTGCCGAATCCATTGGAAAAACCGATAATAAATAATAGACTATACCAAGCTGGTGGCTCCTTTAGAAGTAGCGCCAACAATAAGCAGGCTGAAGCAAACACAAGTAAACTACTAAGATAGAGAAACCGAACCGTTACAAAACGAAGAATCGCTCCTCCTAACGCATTGGACAACACGAGAGCAAAGAAGCTCATTGAAAACAAGGCACCGACTTCAGATGCTGACAAGGAAAGAGCATCCTGCAAAAAGGCAGGCAGGAGCCCTTTCATGACCTCAATCGAGCTTGTCATCGCCATTAACAGCCATGTGTTGACCGTTAAAATCCTTTTTACCAACCTAACAGCCTTTCTACTTCAGAAGCAGCATCCTCTAATGCTTCTTCAGCTGTCTTTTGCCCCGTAAAAGCTGCTTCAAATTCTGATAACATCACAGAATTAACTCTTGGTCCGTGATCCTCTGGCCAATTAAACCATGGCACAATATCGTCTGCCTGCTCATATGACACCTTGGCTTGGGAAAATTCCGCAAGAAATTCACCAAGCAAGCCATCCTCTTCCAGCACCGATTCTCTAACAGCCATGTAACCTAATTTTTCGGCGATGATTGACGTTCCTTCCTCAGAAGTGACATAGTTCACAAATTCCCAAGCAGCCGCTTCCTTCTCCTCATCTGATTCCATCACGAAAATGTTCGCTCCACCAGCAGGAATCTTACGTTCTGTCCCACTTAATCCTTCTGGCAATAGCATAATGTCTAATTCAAACGGAACATTGCCTTTCAATCGACCAATTTGTCCATTAGTCGCAACCATCATCGATAAATTCCCTTGCTGAAACTCCTGCTGTGCCTGGTCACCATTCATGTACGGATAAGACTCATCCTGAAAAACCATCTCTGTCCAAAACTCTAATACATCTAGCCCTTTCTCCTGATGAAACTGAACCTGTTGTTGGTCAACATCGGCAAGTCGACCACCATTAGAATCTAGCATCATCTGAAACATCCACGTATCAAAATCCATTTGAAAGAAAATCCCGTACCGATCATCGACCTCAGATAACTGAGCTGCCCAATCGCGTACCTCCTGCCAGCTATCTGGTTGTGCTTTAAAGTCAATTCCTGCTTCATCAAAATGATCTTTATTCACATAAATAATCGGTGTACTAACCGCAAATGGCATTGAATGCAAATCCCCGTCATTAGTTCTCGCAAGATCGAGCATTTGCTCCGAAAAATCCGTCAAATCAAAACCCTGCTCATCAATAAACGTTTGTGCTGGGACAATCGGCATAAACGTTTGCATATAGTCATTAAAGGCAAAGCCACTAATCGTCACTTCTGGTAGCTGATCTGATAGTGAGAGTACTTGCAAACGCTCAATAACCCCATCATACCAGCCTTGTGCTTGCTCATCCTTAACAACAACCTCATCTTGTGATTCATTGAAATTCGCAACCAACTCTTTAATGACTTCACCTTGATCTCCACCAAACACGTGTAGAAACGTAATTTCAATCGCATCTCCCCCGTTTTCCGTCGAACTCACTTGACCACTATTATCGTTTTGCGATCCTTCTTGGGACTGAGCTGTCTCCTCTCCTCCACAAGCTGTTAACCATACTAGTAATAATAAACTCCCTACTAAGATTAGTGATTTCTTCATCGTCAATTCCTCCTTATTTAATTCCACTTTGAATAAATCCTTCTGTAAAATAGCGCTGACCTATCATATAAAGAATGAGAACAGGAATAATCGTTAACGTTGCAGCAGCCATTGTGGGGACCCACTCAATGAAAGATTCACTCCTAAACTGAATAATGGCTACTGGTAATGTCAATTTGCTTTCATCCATGAGAATAATAAGCGGCCAGTAATAGTCATTCCAATTGTTCACAAATAAAATAAGGAACAAGCCGACAACAATGGAGACGGACGAACGAATATAAATGTGATAGAGCGTTTTGACATGCCCAGCCCCATCAACGACTGCCGCTTCTACTAAATCCTTTGGAATTTGCATAAAGAATTGCCTTAGAACAAAGATCGCGTAGCCGCTTGCCAAATGTGGTACAATCACCCCCTTAAATGAGTTCACCCACTCAAGCTCATTGACAACGAGAAAGGTTGGCAGCATAATCGCTTGCGGTGGGACCATCATCGTACAAAGGACAAAATAAAATAGTAGCTGACTCCCTTTAAATTGATAATTCGAAAACGCATACGCTGCAAATACGCCGATGATGACTTGTCCAGTTGTTAAAAGTATTGCTACAAAGACACTATTTCCTAACCATAAAAAGAAAGGAGTCGTATGTAAGACATGAGCATACCCTTCTAAGCTAAAGACTGACGGGATAAAAAAAGCAAATCGTTGAAATGCTGAGCTCGTCGCTGAAATGGAAATACTAAACATCCATAAAAATGGAACGAGAACAAGAAACGCAGACATAATCAGTATGATATGTAGCATCCATTTATGGTGTGGTAACTGCTTCATAAATAACACCCTTTCCAATCTTTACTGGTAATGAACATATTTAACTAGTAGCTTTAATTGAATAACTGTAAGGATGAGAATAACAGCAAATAAGATCGTCGCTGCAGCACTTGCTGTCCCAGTGTTAAAGAACCGAAAGGCTTCCTGCCATATGTAGAACACGACAACATTTGTTGAATGATTCGGCCCACCCATCGTTATGATTTGCACGAGAGCAAACACTTGAAACGAATAGATCATCGTCATGACCGTCACAAACAGATGGACAGGTGATAGCAACGGAAGCGTTAAACGCCAAAACTGATACCACGGTGTTGCACCATCTACAGCCGCTGCTTCATAAAGGCTTTGATCAAGCTGCTTTAACCCTGAGATGTATAGCACGACATTGTATCCAAAGGATTGCCAAATCCCAATCACCATAATGGATAAGAGCGCGGTATTTGGATTGGCTAACCAGTTGACTCCATTGACCCCAATCATTTGTAAGAACTGATTCAACAGACCTGATTGTGGACTGTAAATTAACGAGAAGGAAAGCGATGCTGCCGCAACAGAGACGACAACCGGAATAAAGAAGAGAAACCGGTAAAAGGAACGAAACCTCCCTGCTTTCTCAATCAGCACGGCATACACTAAACCGAATAACACCGCAATCGGAACCGTCACAAACACATAGTAGAGTGTTTGAATAATCGACTTCCAAAAGACCCCATCACCAAACAAACCTTTATAATTATCCAATCCAACAAACGACATATCCCCATTCAATAAATTCCAATCAGAGAAGCTAATCGCAAATGAAAAGAAAAACGGAAACACAAAAAAGATTGCATATAATAAAAGAGCAGGAAACAAAAAATAATAAGGGACATATAACGACTTAAACTTTGACATCATCTTTCAGCAGCACCTCCGATAATGAGACATAAATCGTCTCCATTCGCACGAAAAACCCGTGACTCCTCATACGTATCCCCTTAAATAAAGGGATCATATGAAAAGCCACAGGTTATTCTCTCAGTTTTTAAACCTATCTTTTCTATTGAATTGTTACTTATACTTTAAACGGATAATGTTAAGGGCGTATTAATTTGGGGTTTGTTTTTTGTAAATGAGAGACTTATCGACGGAACCTCATTCCGCTATTTCCTTCATAAATGCTATTTTGATAGTCCTTCCGGAACCTCATTCCGCTATTTGGTCTTTTTCGCTTCATTTCTCTCTTCCTTATGAGTATTAGCGGAATGACGTTCACTTCGCATGCTATAAACGGCCTATTTCTCCCATTTAACGGATTGACGTTCCATTTGGCAGAAGATACAACTTCTTCAAATTCTAGATCCTCCAACGTACAAAGCGAGCGATAAAAAAAGTAGGTTATTCATAAGGAACAACCTACCTCACATTCATTTTGACGTGTTAACATCATCTTGAGGTACTTCAAAAAGTGATTTTCCGAGTCCGCTGAAAAAGTGCGATTTTCACTTTTCCATTGCTCTCGATTTCCCCCTTTTTAAATGCCCTAGAATGGTATTTCCTCAACATATGTTTCTACAAACAACACTTTTTATTTATACAATGGTCCAAAATTCTGGCATGCACGGAAATCAGCACTTGTTAAGTCTTCTGTACCAAAGGCACTCCATGCACTTGGTCGGAAAATACGATCATCGCTCACATTATGCATAGATACAGGAATTCGTAGCATGGATGCAGCAGTCAACAACTCACCACCGATATGACCATAACTGACGGCCCCGTGATTAGACCCCCAATTATTCATAACAGAGTATACATCTGCGAAAGCCCCTTTTCCCGTTAGAGTAGGAACAAACCAAGTCGTCGGCCATGTTGGATCAGTCCTCTCATCTAACACGTGATGAACATCCTCAGGTAGCTCAACGGTATATCCTTCAGCTAATTGCAGAACAGGGCCTAAGCCTTGTATAATATTAATTCTCGCCATCGTAACAGGCATGTCTCCTCTTGTCGTGAAATCTGTCGAAAAGCCCCCACCTCTGAAGAAATCAACAGCTTGGCACCATTCTGTTGCACGTAAGCATTTCTCAACCTCTTCTTCACTAATATCCCAAAACGGCTTCATAGCAGGCTTACCATCTACTTCTTGTTGTCCTGTCCCATCCAAAGCTGCTGGTCCAGAGTTAATAAGATGAATAATCCCATTAGACGCTCTACCAGTTAGAGTATGATTTGTTACCCGTTGTACAGCTTCTGGACTCCAATACGTACGAACATCAGCGAATATTTGCGCAGCGTTTGTTATGAGATGACCAAGTAGCATCGTCGCCCCATTCAACGTATCATTTTCTGTTGCCACGATGTACGGCTCTCGTATACCATTCCAATCAAATGATGAAGAAAGAATCGCTTCACTAACATCACCATTAGGCATAAAATCAGTCCATGCCCGTTGACCTTGAAAGCCGGCAGCAATCGCATTATGGCCCTTCGCTTCTTCAAGGAATCCTTTTTGTGCAAGCTTTTCATTTCCAACCATGAGATCCCTTATAATGAGCGTCATCTTCACGACCGTTTCCCAATCATCTTCTTGCTGCTTATCCGAACGCTTTAGCTCGGGTGGATTGACATTTCTCCCAACTTTCAGATTTTCCTTTACCCATTTTAGCGCAAGTTCATATTCTTCTTCATCGTAAATGTTTAACTCTAACCGTCTCATACATTCACTCATATCAACATACTCATTTCTCATACCTAAATAATGCTGGAAGAAGCTTTCATCAGCAATACAACCCGCGATCCCCATAGATACTGTTCCAATAGATAAGTAAGATTTGCCACGAATAATGCTTACAGCTAGTGCTGATTTCGTAAATTGAATAAGCTTCTCTTGTACATCCAATGGAATGGACGTATCATCCATTTCTTGAACATCACGACCATAAATATTGAATACAGGTAACCCTTTCTGATTATGTGCAGCCGTTGCAGCAGCTAAATAGACCGCCCCTGGTCTTTCCGTCCCATTAAATCCCCAAATCGCCTTAATCGTATGAATATCTTGATCGATGGTTTCTGTTGGGTAGCACCATGAAGGCGTTACAGTAATCGTAATACCAACCCCTTCCCTCCTAAACTTCTCCGACGTTTGTGCTGCTTCTAACACTCCACCAATTGTTGTATCTGCAATCACACATTCAACAGGAGCACCATTAGGGTAATGCAATTGCTCCTGAAGAAATGTCAATACGGACTGGGCCATCCCCATAGTGACATCCTCTAATGATTCACGAATCCCACCTTGCCGACCATCGATAACTGGCCGTATCCCAATCTTCGGGAAATCTCCAACCCATCTTTTTTCATTTATATTCATAGCAAATCCCCCATTTCCAAATGTACAATTCGTTCACCCATTCAATAAATTATTAGGTTTCTTATTTTGAAAGACATCCACAATAGCCTGTGCTGTTAACAGTCCGACAAAATGATACGTTTCATAAGTCTCAGCAGCAGTATGTGGTGTCGTGATAATATTCTTGAGCTGAAACAACGGATTCGTAGACTTAGTCGGCTCTTTTTCATACACATCAATAGCAGCAGCTTGCAAATGGTCAGAATGTAGCGCTTCGTACAAAGCTTGTTCATCGACAAGTCCTCCACGTGATGTATTAATAAAGAAGGCCCCCTCTTTCATTTGCCTGAACCTCTCCTTGTTCATAAAGTGATGCGTCTCATCCATATGAGGAAGATGCATACTAACGATGTCGCACTTCTTTAAAATCTCTTCATAGGACAAAAAGGTCACGTTATATTTACCCGCTATTTCCTCATTAGGAAATTTATCATATGCATACATTTCGACATCAAACCCTTGTAGTTTCTTCGCTACATTTTGAGCGATATTACCAAATCCTAAGAGCCCGACCTTTTTCCCTTTGAGCTCAACACCTACAAAGCGGTCCCAATTCCCCTGCTGAGTCGTATGATGCAAATGAACCGTATTTCGTAAGCTATTTAAGATAAGATTAATCGTTAATTCTGCCACGGCATTCGAATTTAATCGAGGAGCGTTCGTTACGTGAATGCCATATTCCTTCGCCTTCTCTAAATCAATGTTGTCTACCCTACCCCAAACCTTGATATAACCTTTAGATGAGGGGCCAATTGAAACACCGCTTCATTCCAACTATCTACTCCTGCTACGACTCCATCAATATCTGATATGACCTCTCTCAACTCTTCGAATGTCATCGGCCGATCATGTGGATTTTCAATAACGTCTATTTGATTCTGTTCTAGCAAGGCTTTAGCCTCTTTGCATAACGTTGAATAGTTCGTTGCCGTTACTAGTACTTTCTTTCTTCCTTCCATCTCTAACCCCTCGCTTCTCTAAGGTAAAAACACATTAATTTGTGGTAAATACGTCACAATAAATAGAGCTAATATCATTAATAGGAACATTGGAACGATGGCTTTACTTATTTCCCAGACAGATAACCTCGATATTCCTATCCCAACAAATAAGGAACCACCTATAGGAGGTGTAATTAATGCAATTGCCAGATTAACGACAAGAATAATTCCAAAGTGAATTGGATCGACCCCAATCTCCAATGCTACTGGCAACAGAATCGGTGTTAAAATAATAATTGATGCAATTACATCCATAAATGTCCCCACTAATATCAAAAAGACATTTATTAATAACAAAAGTAGGATCCGGTTATCAGTCATACTCGTTAATGTCGTCGCAACCATATCTGGTATTCGTTCAATTGATAGAAGTCTTCCAAAGAAAGTAGCTGTCCCCGTAATAATTAAAATAACCGACGTCGTCAGTGCAGCGTTACTGAACACACGGAATAAATCCTTAAAGGCTAATTCCTTATAGACAAATAACCCTATAATGAGCCATATACTGTGGCTACAACAGCAGCCTCTGTCGGGGTAAACACACCCCCATAAATTCCTCCTAAAATAATGACTGGCATCATTAATGCCCATGAAGCACTTAGAAATTCTTTCGCTATCTCACTAGCAGATAGCTTCAAATTATCCTTAGGATAATTGTTCACCTTCGCATAAAAGTAGCTATACAAGATTAATATAAGCCCCACTAACAAACCTGGAATAATGCCAGATAAGAACAAGCTTCCAATCGATGCAGACGCCGAGACACCATAGATAACCATCGGAATACTTGGAGGAATAATCACTCCAATTGTTCCAGCGGCAACAATAATAGCCGTAGCAAATTTCTTATCATAGCCTTGCTGAACCATTAAAGGAATCACCATCCCTCCAATAGCAGCAACTGTCGCCGGGCCAGAACCAGATATAGCGGCAAAGAAAATACACGTTACAACCGTCGCAATCGCTAAACCACCTGTAATATTACCGACGAAAATCTTAGCAAAACCAAATAGCCTTTTTGAAATACCGCCTTTTCCCATTACTTCACCAGCTAAAATATAAAACGGTATCGCCATTAAAGGGAACGAGTCCGCAGATGTCACAAGCCCTTGTACTAAATAAATAGGAGAGACTGCACCACTATAAAAAATAGTAACAAGACACGCCAGCCCTAAAGCAAATCCGATCGGCACTTTGAGTAACATAAAAAGAAGAAATGAACCGAATAATATCGCAGCAACCATATCCTCACCCCTACCACTACATTTCTTTTAATTCTTCTGTCAAAATCGAATCCCAGTTTCGAATGACATGGACTAAGTTCTGAATTAGCCTCAGTAATGTGATCGCCATTCCGATTGGTACTGAGAGATACACATAAATCATATTAATTCTCATCGCTGCACTCGTTTGACTAAAGTTCGTTAGTTGCTCTATCAAAAACACACTATAGTAAATGACATAAAGAGCAAATAATCCTACTAATACGTTCGATATGAGTAGCATTACTTTCTTCCATGCATCAGGGACAATATCATACACCACATCTAAACAAATATGTCTCGAACGCTTCACACCATAAGCAATCCCAATATAGATCAGCCATATGAAGCAATATCGTGCAAGCTCTTCTGACCAAGCAAGCGAATTATCAAAAATAAACCTCATCGTAATTTGCATCGTAATAGAGGTTAATGACACAGCAAGTAACGAAACCAAGATCCATTCTTCAAGATGTTCATTTATTTTCTTCAAAATGCTCATTTCCATTCCTCCTAGAGGATAGTGTCTTATTAAGACTTGAAGGAAGGACTTGAATACCTTCCTTCAAGCAAACTACATTATTCCAGTGAAGCTTCTAAGAATAAATCAACGACCTCTTCTCCAATATCGTCTTTAAATTCTTCATACACTTCTAATGTAATATCTTGCATCTGCTGAAGATCTTCCTGCGAAAACTCATACACTTCCATGCCCTGCTCCTCTAGTTCAGCCCTTGCATCAATCTCTTCCTGCTGAGCAAGCTCCCGATTATGTTCAATAGCATCTCTAACAGCCTCATCGAATACTTGCTGTAAATCTGAAGGTAGCTCCTCATAGAAAGATGAGTTCGTTATAATTACATTGGGAGCGTATACATGATTGGTTACGGTTAAATAATCCTGAACTTCAAAAAATTTATTCGCTACGATTAACCCAAATGGATTCTCTTGCCCATCTACTGTTCCTTGCTGTAACGCAGTATATAATTCACCAAAAGCCATCGGAGTTGGATTAGCACCTAATAGCTCCCATGCTCTAATATGCGTTTGGTTTTGCATCGTACGAATCGAAAGCCCTTGAAAATCCTCAATCGATTCAATTGGTTTTGTATCATTTGTCACATTACGGAAACCGTTTTCAAAGTATCCTAATCCTTTTAACCCAGCGCCATCTAAGCCATCTAATATCATTTGCCCGGGCTCTCCATCTAGAACATCATAGGCAATATCACGACTCGTAAACAAAAATGGCATATCAAGAATAGCGACCCCTTTATTAAAACCACCTAATGCAGCAGGCGAAGGAGATGCCAAATGTACTTCCCCCATTTGCATTGCCTCAATAATTTCCCTATCTTCCCCGAGCTCACCGGCTACGCTTAAATCAACTTGAAAGCGGCCATCAGAGTTTTCCTCCAGCTGTTCCTTTAAGAAATGAAACGTCCTTGTCAGTGAGTGCTCCGGCCCTACCGCTCCTCCAGCAATACGAATCGTATATTGCTCTTGCTCTGATCCTCCATCATCACCATTCGTCGAAGTTGAACCATCATTTCCACACGCCACTACAAACAACAGTAAGCTCGCCATTAAGATACTTAGAATTCCTTGTTTCATCATAAATTCCCCCTACCTCTTTTTTTACTGCTCTACTATTACGTGTACTTCCTTTTCAATTTCTCCTAATTTCATTTTCAAATCAGCCATTTCATTTTCTGTTATATCTAAATGAGGCGCCTTCATATAACCGCCATTCAACCCACGCATTTTTAATGCTTCTTTAAAATAAGACATGTTACTACCGTTTTTTAATGCATCACAATACTTTGTCGCAATACGCTGTAGCTCTCTCGCTTTTTCAATATTTCCTTCTTCATACGCTTCATAGAGAGCAACGAACGGTTCTGGATACACAGAAGATACTCCTGATACCGTTCCCGTACAACCTAATGCTAGAGCGGGTAAAAACAAGTGATCCGGTCCAAATACGACATCGAAATCTCCATTATTCACATTTAAATATTTACTTGTTAGAGTGAAATCAGGAAAGCTATATTTAAGTCCGACAACGTTTTTGCATTTCTCAACTATTTTTTCAACCACATCAACAGGTAATTCGTTACTTGCACATTGAGGAATACTATACAAATACACCGGGAAATCCCCTGGCAAGCTCTTAGAAAGCTCGACATAATAATGTTCCATTTCTCTCTCATTTACACCAAAATAAACAGGTGTAACAGCTCCAATTCCATCCGCTCCAATAGTATGTGCGTGCTTTGCTAATTCAATAACGTTATCAAATACGATATCCCCTACGTGAATATAAACCGTTACTCTCTTATTCGCCGTCTTAACGACCGTTTCCGCAATAGCCTTTCGCTCTGAAACAGATAGCTTAAGCATTTCACCAGTCGTACCAAGTGGATATAAACAATGAACTCCTTTAGAAATCAAAAACTCCGTCAACTCTTCAACTGCTTTTAAATCTACTGTACCGTTCTTATGGAACGGGGTAACCATAGCTGTAGTAACTCCATACAATTTCTTCATTTGCTTCACCTACTTTAATAATTTCTCTCCACATTCCAAAGCTTGTTTCTAAATGGTTAACTACATTTTCGTCACCTCCCTATTTGCTAAAACGTTATAGCAAAAAGTAAAAATAGTTAGCCAGTAATGATACTGACTATATTCAACAACTACTTCTTTTCATTATTTCTGTCTTAAATCTAATTTCCTCTGGCTTCAAGATTTGATGATTCATCATTCTCAATAATTGATTCACACAAGCCGAAGCCATCTCTTCAACAGGCAAATGCACAGTCGTTAACGGCGGTGTCGTAAAAGCGGTCTGTACATCATTATCATGTCCTATAATTTCTAAATCCTCCGGTACACGTATACCATTCGCATGACAAGCTGCTAAAGCACCCATAGCCATCGGATCACTTAAAAAGAATAACGCTGAGGGCATCTTCTTCCCACTGCTTACTAGCTTGTGAATGACCTCATAACCACCTTCTTCAGTAAAATTACCTTCTAGAACGAACAGGTTCTCCATGTTACTTTTTTCGACACGATCTAAAAATCCCTCTTGTCTATGCCTAACAGCTTGTGACGA
Source organism: Halalkalibacter hemicellulosilyticusJCM 9152 (assembly GCF_000513115.1). Lineage (GTDB taxonomy): Bacteria > Bacillota > Bacilli > Bacillales > Bacillaceae_D > Halalkalibacter > Halalkalibacter hemicellulosilyticus. Next base: position 17,777 of record NZ_BAUU01000024.1, on the reverse strand, counting down.
AATCTTCGGAGTTACGATAGCCACTCGCTCATGACCTTTACGTTCAAAATATTTAGCGACTTCTACCCCTGTCATAAAGCTATCCACATTGACAGTATTGTATTTATCTGAATATCTCTGATAGAGAACTACAGGAACCTTTAGATCATTTGTTTCTAAAAAATTCAAATCCTCGTCAGATGCATTCGCCACAATCGCACCATTAAATCGTGTTCCTGTTCTTAAACTTTCTACCTCATCCAATTTACCGTTTTCATATGGCTGAATTAATAATTCAAACATCCCATCCTTATAAATAGATTTTGACTGAATACCTTGTAGAAAGCGACTCATCAATGAGGCTCTTGCATCAAGTGTCCATAAAATAGTGAGAACAGGTATCTTACTTTTATCATTGTTTCTTAGTCTTCTTGCTGAAATACTCGGAAGGTAGCCTAGCTCACGAGCTATTTCTAATACTTTCTTTTGTGTCGCTTCGGAGATTCGCATTTTCTCTGCTTTTCCATTTAATATAAATGAAACCGTACCCGAAGACACTCCTGCCTTCTCAGCAATTTGTCTAATAGTAGCCATACATTCTCTCCAATAATTCATACTTATACCCTTGCTAAATCGTTATAGCATTTTCGTTAAATCCAGATTAATACGTATCATCCACTTTGTCAAGCGCTTTCATAAAATTCGTTACAATCAAACCCTCTTAGCCTTTAACAAAAAACCACACCAACAAGAGCAGGTGCGGACTATACAAGCCTATGATTCTATTTCTCTTTTTTTGTGTTTTCTGTTATCTGCTAGCAAACGATTTAAATACTTGTCTAATTCTTGACTATACATAAGAGTTTCAGGATGATCCAACCCTTTTGTTAACCCCGTGCGAATCATTATGGCGCGTAGCTTTTCAACCTCTATCCTAACGTGTGACGTCTTAGTGCCCATAACTCCCCCTACTTTTAGACTAACTCCATATTACAATATCAAATCATCATGGTTAAGGGATTCGACAAAAGATCCAATGAATAGACAACAATTTAAGTCGAATAGCATTGGTCCTTTGTTCTAGGAAATACGACATCATTCTTGCTATTTTCCGCGGTAACTACACATTTGATTCCTTCATCACTCATCTATGATAGGAATGTTACTTCACACTCTTTACCGTTGAACGAATGCGCGCTACCTTCTTTTGAAGACCCTTTACTTTTCGTGATGCGACGAGACACTCACGCTCATTTACCATTGTGACCTTGCGCTGCTTTGTATGGATCCCTTTAATGTTGTCGAGATTGATAAGATAGCTTTTATGGCAGCGGTAAAAGCGCTCATCGATAGCACAGCTGCTTGTCCCATAATTATTAGAAGTACTTACATTAAATCTAAAACTTGTATCCGCGTGATTTGAAGCAAGCGCTTGAGCTGGTAATATTGAAACAATCATGATCACAGTTAAAACAAGTGCACCATATTTTTTTAACATCTATCATTCTCCTTCATTTATTAGTCGCTCATGAGCATTTTCAATTAACCTATGAATATATTACCATCATTTTCAAATACTTGGTCATAATTGTCGTAAACGTTACAGACTCTACTTCAGCTGTTTTCCTATAAAAAAACCACCGATAGAGCATTTCCTCTTTTTCGGTGGTTTCCTTTTTTATTCACTTACCGGCGTTTTCGTTTGAAATTTTTCAATATATGTTGCTATCTCTTGCACAACGTCTTTTGCCTTTAAGTCATCGTTTGTCTTACCGTTTGCTTTCTCTCTTATCGTCACTAACAAATCTTTCAAATCTCGTTCTGTTAATTGCTCAGACATATGTAGAATACTCCTTATTCACTCAATCTCAGTAGATGATTCTCTCACATGTTTACTATCATACTGTCCGTTTATCGTTCTGACAAGCATTAAAAAAGTAGGATTTTTTCTAGTTTTGTAAGAGTTTGGCGAATAATGAACATATGTGGATGTCGAACGGTGATTCTTCTTGCTTTCAAACAATTGATTATTCGTCGATGGAGCCATCATTTTTACACGTAGTGACGATGATGATGGAGTGAACAAGCACGAAAAGCTATAAACATCATCCGCATACCGTCCTTCGCTTTCTTTTTTTAGGACATGCAGAAAAAGAAAGATATGAAAAGGCGAATCAGCCTGAATCCATTAATATTATGAGGTAACGAGCGAACCAAACGCCACCTGCCCATTCACCAACATCATCCTCGATTCTTCCCTAAGTGATATTCGCCTTGATGGAACCTCATTCCGCTATTTCCTTTATCAAATCGTTTTAGCCTGCCCTTTCGGAACGTCATTCCGCTATTCTCCCTTTCCTCGTGCATTTCCCGTTCATTTCAGCTGAATAACGGAATGAGGTTCCCCTTCATACGCTTAAACGACGTATTTCTTCGTTTTAACGGAATGACGTTCCGCTTGAAATCGAACCTATTCACCTTCATGGGATCTCTGATTTAATGGAGATTTGCGACTTTCCATACCGAATTCTCTTGCTAGAACCCTACTTATTCACCTGGCGTATTGGAACGACTACTACCTAATGGATCAGCGTAATGATGACTACTTTTCTTCAATGAGCTGTAGCAACATTTCTATCTCTTCGTAACCCTGATCATTGAATACAAACTTCCTTACTTCTCCATTCACTTTTGCAGTAATCAATCCCATCACTTGACCTTGTTCTTTTTGGAAAGTCATTGGAAGATCACCGAAGAACTCTGATCTATAAGAGGTTTCAATGAAATTTTGATTATTAAGATGAATCGTTCTGATGAAATTTAAGATGCTAGCTCTTATTTGTTCTTCCAAACTTAAGCCCTTTGCTTTCATCAGCTTATGTACTTCTACTTCTGAATACTTCATTGAACTTTCCCCTTTTCAAATATCATTTATGATACTGCACGAAATCATTCATCTCTTCCTATACTTATCTTCAATCACGATATACCTTTCGTGGTGAATCTTGTCCCACTCGGTCTTTTTATAGCTAATCGCTTTCAACCTCTCATTAATCTCATTAGGATCATATTGTCTGAAATCCAACCTTTCGCCCATGCTCTCATCTCTTCATGTTCAGGATGCTTTGGATCTTGATATGCCTCCCAGAACTCATAAAATTGATCGATCCCGCCGACATCTTCAGGCGGTGCTGTTTCTGCTCCATCAAGAAGCGTCGGAAATCCAAAATAATAATCATCCACCGTTTCTTCAAGCTTAATGGTAAATTGCCAATCATCACCAAAGTCATAGGTATATCTCAATTCACGATCGTTCTCTACGTAATCATCGATCTTTAACCCCGTCGGTTTACGAACTTCGACCTTTAACCTTTCCTGGTAACTCTTTTCAAACTTCAGCATATCTGATGGCATCTCTTTTAACCGCTGCGCAAACATCGCTTTATTCTTTTTATAGTTCTGGTGTTCAAGATAAGCCTCTTCGTTATTTGTAACTGATTTGTTGTCCTCTGGAAGATGAAATTCATAGAGGTGATAATCCATATGTGGATAACCACTCTGGAAATTAGTCACATTCTGAATTACATCATGAAGCCTTTTAAATGTTGCTCCTGCAGGCATAATGACTCGACGCCATATGAGTGGGTTCGATCCATCTAATTCGATTTTTAAGATGTATGATTTCAATTTGACATCATCCTTTTGGAGTTATGGTCCGAGTTTATTAACGATCCGGTTTAATCTAATAGGGTAAACAGCTAACCTTGCTATTTCACCCTACAAGTTTAACATGAAGACGCTCACAATGAAGGAGTCCCTATCAATCGTTTTCTTTCGTTCGTGATTGCTGCAAGTGTTTGTTTGACGTTTCCTTCTATACGCTTATGGTTCGACTTAGTGGACAGGGATTCCCTTTTTACAACTCATGCGGTCCCCCGTTCCTCTATTCACACCCCCTCAGGCCATTTTGCCACCCTTGGCGGTTCCTCATTCCTCTATTTTCCCATCTCCACAGCTCACACCGCTCTTTTGCATTAAATAGCGGAACATCGATTACACGATTCAACTTTCAACCCTGAATTCTCATCATTAGCGGAAGGAGGTGGACCTATCGAAAAAGAAAGCGGCGATTCCTTATCCCTCTACTCACTTCACTTTCCGACCTTCACGATTCCTTCCCTATTTCTAATACAAGCCGCTCCACATCTTCCCTCGACAACCCTGACACACGTACAACCATAGCAACATCCACACCTTCTCGCAGTAGATTCCGTGCCATTTCTAACTTTCCTTTCTCCATCCCTTTCTCTATTCCTTTCTCCATACCTCTCCGCTCATACGACACCATCACTTCCATGATCTGGTCTCCTTCCTTTCCTTTCATTTGTTTCACCTCGTTTATCAGTTGGGTTTCTTCGTCTTCAGTTAGTGGTAGGTACGTTTCGAAAAATCCTGTGAGGAGTGTTTGCTTTGCTTGGTCAATTTCCATTCTAACTAACATACGTAGAAATTCTTTCTTTACTTCGATTCTCTCTTCTTTAGTATACCCCATTTTTGCTAAAAAAGCCGCTGCTACTGGGTTCTCTGTACGAATATAATTGCGCCAGTTTTCTTTTTGCAGTTCTAGTTTTAAAAATTGAAATTGAAGAATATCAGCAAATGGGAGGTGGACGTGGAACGTATTCGGTTCCGCGCGGTTCGTATCATAGGTGAAAAGGGCAATCGGGAGAATCGGGCGGCGGTATTTCTCGTACAAACGGCTGAAATAAATAAACATCCGTTCATTGAATTGTTCTTGAACATAGCTTTGTGGTTCGATGTGGATTAAGATGAGGGCTTTCTCTTCCTTCAATGTCGTCTCAACTAACAGGTCAACGCGGTATTTCTCTCCGACAGTGACGTCTGTGTAGAGCTCCTCGGAGAGAAAGCGGACATCATCAAAACGGACAGCTTCGTACACTTGGGGGTAGAACAGCAGAATGAACTCTTCGAAAAAGGTCGTCAGCACTTCTTTAAACAATCGGTCATGGTCTATCATTTTCTCACCCTCTCATACTAGAACATACGTTCTATTTTATTATACAGCATTTTACAATATAAAGATAGGTGAGTAGAGAAAGGTTCACTAAAAATCTCTCCCCCGCTCTCTCTTTCTGCTGCTCTTGCCATTTTACAATTTTATTTTTAACCCAATCTCTATTTCACTTTTCCTACTGTCATTCCTTCAAATAGAGAATCGTCGAGTCCCTTCTTGGCACTACTATTCCCATTCCTCACACATAAAAAAATAAGGATTCCCTTTTGAGCGTATCAGTTACTCGTGCCTCTACTTCTCTCGTTCCAGACCCTATAATTCATACACGATTACCAGTATGCCACTCTCATTAATGGCGACATAGGTTAACCATGCCCTTATGATACATTCACCCTCCTCATTTGAGTCGACAACACGTTCAACAACACGATTGGCAGGCCTACTCATTTTTAAGTAGACCTGCTATTATCACGAGCCCTCTTATGAACAGACGAATAGCTCATTTTGTACATTTGTGAGGAAATCGTTTACTAATATCATTCCGAACTGTTCTTGACGAAACCTCTAATAGTAGGGCTATACTTTCACCTGTTTGATACCTGCTACTATTCCGTAACAAATGAAGAATTTCCACCTCTCTTTTACTCAGTAGGTTCATTTGCTTTCCTTGCTCCTTTCTAGCTCAAGTATATGCGAGCGCTTACAATTCCTTAAGTTACCTTTTTTCCGCTTTAGCGGAAAAGGAGTTCATTGTATCGAACACTTTGATTTTACCTGCATATTAGGAATGATGCTATCAATTTCCGATCGTTTGCCTTTACACATATTAGGAGGGCGCATAGGAAATCTACCAAGCTCGTATAGTAGGTTATACCTACCTTCTAACGATTTTTTCGTAGGTATCTTTAGACTGATCATGAGTATGCTAGCTCTACCTACCAACAAAAAAAGACTGTTTCTAAAAGCATGAATCCCCTTAAAGAAACAGTCCTGTAATGAACATGTTTGTGTATATATTTATTATTGTTGTAAATTCAACTGACGTCGTCGAATAACATAAGCGATGAACCCTATGACAACGAACATCATTCCTGCCACTAACAAATTATAGAAATTGGTTGCCGTATTAGGTAATGAATCGTTTGTTATAGAATTTATTTCCTTCTCCCTCACCTGATCCTGTTGGACTTGTAGGCTCTTTAACTGGATTCTCACCTTTTGGGCTTCCAGGATCTTGTTCGTGATGTTGGTGTGCATCTGCAGCAAACACCGCAAATTCAATCCCGATCGTTGATTACGCACGGATTTTCTACCACCATAAACGACGTCATATTGCATCGTGCGGTTTTCAGACTGTACCCATATTCAGATCATAGTGTATGCTGAAAAGAACGGAGGATCTGACTGGGCGCAGAACCTCATTCCGCTATTTGGTCAATAATGGCTAGTTTAGATACTTTTCCTGAACCTCATTCCGCTATCCTCCCTTTCCTCGTGCATTTCCTGTTCATTTCACCTGAATAGCGGAATGACGTTCCTCTTCATATGCTTTCTAAGCAGATTCCCTAACTTTAACGGAATGAGGTTCCGCTTGAAACCGAACCTATTCGCCTTCATGGGATCTCTGATTTAACAGAGCTTTGCGACTTTCCATACCTAATTCTTTAATTACCCATTAATTATTTTATACCATCCTACTTATTCACCTAGCGGAACGTCGATTACACAATTCACCTTCCAATCCAGATTTTACTTATTTAACGGAATGAGGATGATCGCGGCTCCTCACCTCTCAACCCTTCTCCCACTTACTTCTGCAACATTGATAGATCCTCCCTCACAACATCCACTATAATGTATGGTGACTCCCTTTAAGCGACTGCATAATGGTGAAAAAAAGGAAGACAACCGTATGGAAAAGGATCCATTTAAGGAGAAGCTCGAACGCCATATTGGTCAACGCGTTCGCTTGCTACGAACAGAACGTGGCTTCACTCTTGAAGAATTAGCGGAGTATGCCAATATGAGTCGCAATCACCTATCGAATATTGAACGAGGCAAAACAAGTATGACCAGCTACATGCAAATGAAAATTGCCAAAGGCCTAGATCTCTCACACCCACATGAGCTAACAAACGATGCATACAATCGAGTATTCCCTACTTTAAAAATCCATCAACAAGATTAGTACTTTATTCATTCTATCGAAACGCCGGGCTTCTTTTGCTGCCCATTCATCAACTTGAATTTCGGTCTACTCGTTTCCTCTCAAACTGCTCATTTCGACTAATGGTATAAAAGGTGACCACTTTCATCGATACGCAAACCCAATTTCATTATCCAAATCCTGTTAAATTTATTCAAACTACCTCACATCGAATAATCTCCGTCCCTTTCTCCAACCCCTGTTTCTAGAGCAGTTCACATAGATTAGCCACACTTTTTATTCCCTATCCCATATCTAGGAGTTGATAGAGTGATCTCGACAATTGTAACTCATTATGAAATTACGAAGGATACGATGGCCTTACTTCCCGCAAGAAAAATCGACTACCACACACTAGCGATAGAGCCCCATCAGCAACGGAAGGTTGATCAAGTCACCCTCTCCTTAATTAAAGATGCCTGCCTTCATGGAGGATCGACCTACGATGGCAGGCGTTTGGCCGTCATTTCCCAAACAGGAGCGCAAAATAAGGTTCCGATTCCGATTAACCCCAATGAATTCATTTACGCGTTCCCCACATCCTCACCTTCATCTCCAGATTGCATTTGGATCTTCTACCATCATGTGAAAACGATTCAACCACACCTGAAAAATCCTGACTATTCCCTGATTGTCTTTAAAAACTATGAAAAGTTAGAGGTGCCCATTTCTCTGCAAGTGTTACAGCGTCAAATGCAACGGACAAGCTATTGTATCGTGCGATTTTCGAAAGGCTGGGAAAAAGAGTAGTGCCTGTTCACGCTCACTTTCACACATAAACGATATTCGAATAGGAGGATCATGAGATGGCAAAGTTTCGTATGGTTCAAACGGGGTTCTGGCATGACCCAAAAGTGATAGAGGAGATGACACCAGAGGATAAATTCTTCTTTATCTATTTGCTTACGAACCCACAGGTGACACAAATCGGCATTTATCGCATCACAAAAAAATTGGTTGCTTTTGAAACAGGCTTCTCGATTGAAACGGTGCAGCTGTTGTTTGAGAGATTCATACACCAGCACGACCTCATTCGCTATAACGATAAGACGAGGGAGGTGGCGATTAAGAATTGGGGGAAGTATAACCTCAAGCGGGGTGGCAAGCCGATGTTAGATTGTATTCAGAAGGAGCTTGAAGATGTGAAGGATACGTCTTTCATTGATTTTGTCGGACGAGCAGTGGACAATCCGACGATTCACAGTCTATTTGCTTCTTTCTCCCAAGATCACGACGATACGTCAACGTTACGTGGACAAGAAGAAGAACAAGAACAAGACAAAGAACAACAACAAGACCTCACCGGTGCGGTGTTCACCTTTTACGAAGAGAACATCGGTGTTCTCAATCCGTTTATCGCCCAATCGCTTTCTCATTGGTTAGAGGAATTGGAGGCAGAGGTCATTATTCTTGCGATGAAGAAAGCATTAAGAAAGCAAAAGAAATGGGATTACGCTGAAGGTATTTTGAAAAGGTGGGTCAATGATAACCTGACATCCTTGCAGGCGATTGAAGCAAGAGACGTTCGTCAGCAGAAGCGACATCGAGATTCGAGTGCAACCGACTTACTGGATAGAGTGAGAAGAGGTGAGTTCTCATGACAAATGAAGAAGCAGCGGAAGTTCTTCTGACGATTCATGAAGTCTACCCTTCCTTTGAGCTAACAGAACGAAAAATGAACATGCTTGTGCCAGCCTTGTTGGATATGGATCTTGTGCGCGTGTTGAAGCGTTTGAATGAACATATTATGACGAATCCATGGCCGCCCACGATGGCCGATATCGCCGCTTTCCCCGATCGTCAAAACAAGACCTTGAAGAAGACGCAGGAATATGAAAAGGTCGCCTCTGAAAATCCGCCAACGAAAGAACAAATCGCTGAATTTCAAGCGCGCTTCCAGCAACTCGTTCTAGCGGAGAACGAAGATGAGTGAGGAGATATCCTTTGCCGAGCAGGCTGTGCTTGGAACCATTCTCATCGAGCCTGAACGAATCAAGGAATGTAGCTTACAGGCAGAGCACTTTTCCGAGAAGCGCCACGAACTCATTTTCCAGACGATGCGCACGTTAGAGCAGCGTGATACACCGCCTGATCTAGTGACGGTTGTGACCACGTTAGGAGATGTACTTGAACCGATTGGAGGCGTCGCTTACTTATCAGATGTGATGAACGCAGTCGCTTCCACGAGCAATGTTAAGCATTATGAAGAGCTAATTCTTGAGGCGTTCAGAAGGCGAGAAGCGATCCAACGCACGCAACAATTCCCTGACCAAGCAAGTGATGAAACGATCTCTAGCCTCATTACAGACTTGCAACACATTCAAGAGCAGACGATTAAGAAACAGCATCGAACGAAGCAGGAAATTCTAATTGACGTGGTCGAAGCGATGCACGATTCGACGGAAGGTCTGACAGGGAGGCCGAGTGGCATTCTCGATTTGGACAAAATGACAGGAGGATGGCAAAAGCAAGACCTCATCATAGTGGCCGCTCGACCGTCCGTCGGTAAAACGGCATTTGCCTTACATATGGGTGCGGTGAACTGTCGCAAAGGAGGGGTGACGACCTTTTTCTCATTGGAGATGTCCGATAAGCAATTGGCAATGAGATGGCTGAATGGAGAAGGTCGAATTGACGGCATGAAATGGAAGAACCCGACACGCTTATTTTCCGCAGCAGATTATAACCGAGCGGTACGGGCGATCGGGACAATTGAACAATGGGATTTTGAAATGATTGATAGCCCAACGTTGAATGTAGCAGAAATTCGTGCAAAGATAAGTGAAATCAAACGCAAATACCCTGACAAGGAACATCTCGTCTTCATCGATTATCTCCAACTCATTCAACCGACTATGAAGCGAAACGAAAATCGCCAGCAGGAAGTGTCTGAGATCTCAAGATCGTTAAAAGCGATAGCGAGAGAGCTCGACGTCCCGATCATTGCTTTATCTCAGCTTTCAAGAAAAGTAGAATCAAGACAAATGAAACGTCCGATGATGTCTGACATCCGCGAATCGGGAAGCATCGAACAGGACGCTGACATCATTTCATTTTTATACCGAGATGACTATTATGAGAAGGACTCCGAGCATCCGAACAAAATCGAGATCATCGTCGCCAAGCAACGAAATGGACCGACGGGAACGGTGGAGGCTATGTTTGAAAAGGAATATGGCCGGTATGTGAACATGAGTCGTGAGGAGAGGACGTAAGGGTGAGACACGGACACGAGGAGATGGGGTTCTACGGGACGCTATTTCCTCTTCCCCCGCGAGCGTATTTAAACTAAGCATATTTAAAAATGTTCGCAATATGTTCATCATGTTCAAACAACGTCTCGATGGCGACTCTCATTTCTTCAATCAATGCCATCGTTTGCCTTAAGTCTTTTCGATAGTAGTGAAAGAATTCCTCGAAAGGGTCTGTGATCGTTTGTGGTAAAGCGGGAATAAACTCTTGCACAGAAATTCGTTGTATCGAGTAGACGTGCGTCGCTTGTCCGAAGAATTGTCTTTGATACACATTCGGGTTCTGCTCCATTTGATGAATCTGCTGACGCAAACGCTGCTTCCTTCGCTCATCATCACCAAGCACGTCCCGTTCATACGTCTGCTGCATGCGCGTCAATTCCATTAATACGTTCGCGCAAGCCTCTTTCCCTTTTTGGAAAATCCGAATCGCCGAGGAAATATTCACATAAACTTCCTGTCCACCTGAGCGATTGGTTCGTCCAGTTCCACCTACTGCACCAAACAAATCAACATTCGCCAGCTTATCCAACAAAGCCTCCGACGTTAAGCCATCATGAACATAGATCATATCATTCGATTCAGGGTCATACACTTTGTAAATATCTGAACCCGACTCTTTCCCCAAATACTCAATGACATAATCCATCGTATGAGCCTCAGCACTTACATGAAAATAGTCAACGATAGTCGATAGATGTGTTCGGATGATCGCCCTATCTTCATTCATGCGATCTAAACGCATTTTAAATCGATCCACATTAGAAAAAAATTCATGAAGCAACACACCAATTGGCTTAAACATCACATGGTGTCTATTAAAATAACTATGCAGTTGTATGATATCTATGTGCGCATTGTTTAATTCGATCTCCAGCGATCGAACGGCTTGTACCAACTCTCGCCCTTCTTCAATCGTGATGATTTGCTGTTCCACCATCACATCAACAATGGCTGGTAGCTCCTTATATAGCATTCGAACAAAAGCAATGGCTTTGGGCAGCTTAGTAAGGGCATTCGTCAATGCAGGTAGGAACGATTGAATACCTGCATACACCGCTTTACTTGCCGATTCGCTAAACGTTTGAAATGAAAATGGAACCTCTCCTTCCCTCATGGCATTCAACTTCGCCAACTCATCGAACAGCTCCGGCTGAATCCCCGTCATCTCACGAAAGAAACCATCAAACCCTTCTTGATTGTAAACGGCCGCGTATTCAGACAGATACTCTTGAAACGCAAAGATCACCTCATCAGGAATCGCCGCAACCACCTCCTGTATCCCCTCATGACCATCGATCGTTGAAACGATCTCCGCTTCACCAATATCCATAAACCCCGGCATTTTCAGCATACCAAATAGCATTTCCTCTTTAATAATGAGACGCTGAATAGACGATTCGTCCATACGAGATTTGTAGTATTCCTCACCAAAGGCTACGAGTTCGTCTGGGGGGATGGTGTGGAGTTGGGAGAAGTCATGTTCAATTCCAAAATTCCTTGAAATATCAAGCATAAACTCCTCATCAAAATAAGCTAAATGATAGACACTCGATGGCGCTGGATTAAACACGTATATTTTATCAAAAATTAATTCTGTTAATTGAGCATTTACAGCATTATTACCGCCTAAGGAGTGAGCTAAACCTAAACTAATTAATGGTACTATATCAGGAGTTGATTGATTGATTTTTTTTACCACAATCTCCTTAAATTTTATTGTATCAGTATATTGACTATTACTTTGCCCAATACCAATCCCCATACCGTTGTATAACCAGTCCTTTGGCTTCCAGCTACCTTTTTCCTCTTTCTCACTCCCTCTTAGAATAGTATACATCTGATTAATACCTCTAGATTCGTCATAAAAATGAATGACAGTACCATCAAACCCTGAATAGACATCGTCTTTGTGTATTTCATCTATATCATTAGAATGATAGATTGTGATATTCTGTGGACTATCCTTTCCTGTTTCCTCAAGGATAACCCTTCTCACCTCTGATTCCGTCAATTCATCATATTCCATTTTAACAATTCTAGCCCTCAATAAGTTTGAATTGAGTACTTCTTGATTTTGCAAACCCATCACCTCCAGACTCAATTTCTATTAATGAAATTCTATTGATTTCATTAATTTTTGTGCATAAATCTCTTGTTGCTCAATTTCTACTGAACATGGATGCTGAAAATTTCTACACGTGGTCATAAAAATAAATGTAATGCCTTTCTCATATTTATCTGATTTTATATAGCTAAAAAAACGATAAGCCCTATCTCCATCACCAATGTCTAAAGTTGATGTACCATAATAGTAAGTATTATCTCCATGTTGAAACACTTCATATTCACCTTCGAAATCAGCCAATCTGGATAACACACTCAACTGAATATCAATATCTGTAGCTATAGGTCTACTATCGTAATCCAACCTTAATCGATACATGAGATTTTCTCCGTATTCTTCCATAATACTAATATTCTCTCGATGATCACCTAATTTCTCATAGTAAACAGACTCCATCACCGCATTCTCCGGAAACCAAATCGTATACCCACCTGTTTTCGATTCAAATAAATAAAACCCTTCCTCCACTGCCTTCGTCGACGTCATAAATTCTCGTGTAAACTCATCTTCAAACGCAGGTACGTCTGGTGCATTCATCATACATCCTCCTGTTACGATCATCACTAGTACTAAGGCGATTCCTTTCAGCTTTCGCAAAGAACCTCCTCCTTTCCTCGATGCTCTTCTCATTTTTGCATAAGCTATCCATTTTTTTCAATTAGCATTTGGGAGATTTTTCTTTTTGAGGCATTTGTACTATGGCTTTTTACGGGGATTTACGAGCAGTTCCTTGGTGTGGTTTACGATTTGTAGGAGTATTTTCTTGTTCTTATCAATCTTTGAGGCTATGACTTTTCTGAAGATTTAAATGATAGTAAGTCACTGTGTACGAACAAACGAGATTATTCTTGAAACTCTACTGATTTCATTAACTTGAGTGCATGTTTCTCTTGTTGTTCGACATCTATAGTGCATGGATCTTTAAAATTATTACATGAAGTTGTATAAGTAAACCTTATCCCTTTTTCATTCAAATTTGATTTAATATAACTAAAAAATCGATATACTTGATTTCCGCCATCAGTTTCATACACTGTTGTTGCGTAATAATATGTATTGTTTCCAAATTGAAATTCCTCATATTCCCCTTCATATCCACCCGCTGAACTAGAGAGGAGACTTAATTGTGGTTCAATCATTTCAGTTACAGATCTATCCTCATACCATAGCCTTGCTCGATAATAAAGGTTTTCACCATATACTTCCATTATACTTGTATTCTCTCTTTGATCGCCTGCTTTAACATAGTATTCAGATTCAGTCACCGCATTCTCCGGAAACCAAATCGTATACCCACCTGTTTTCGATTCAAATAAATAAAACCCTTCCTCCACTGCCTTCGTCGATTTCATAAATTCTCTCGTGAATTCATCTTCAAACGCAGGTACGTCTGGTGCATTCATCATACATCCTCCTGTTACGATCATCACTAGTACTAAGGCGATTCCTTTCAGCTTTCGCAAAGAACCTCCTCCCTTCCTCGATGCTCTTCTCATTCTGGCATAAGCTATCCATTTTTTTCAATTCATATTTGGGAGATTTTTCTTTTTGAGGCATTTATACTACGGCTTTTTGTGACTGCTAAACTAAAGTTAACAGTTTTCGCTTGACGGTGTTTGTCAATATAGTTGTCGCATTTAATTACTTTAGTGTTCAGTCAATGCTACCGCGCTACGCTTGCTGGCCTGGTGATTTGAATGGAAAGGAAATCCATTCAAATCACCAGGGAATAAAGTGTATGATGGCGGACTCAACATTTCCTCTTCCCGTCATCATGCATTGGATTAAGGGCTACTTTTTCAATTGGTGTCCAATTTCTTAGACTCCTTGCCCATCGTTCTGGATGCTTTGCTCTTGCTGCCTCGTATACCTCCCTCTATAAATATTGATATATCAACGGTTTTACGCGTTTTTGAGGTATCAAAAAAATATTTTTCGACACGACCTCTAACAGTAATTTGAATTTGATATTATGTGAAACTAAACCAATCTAAGGGTGCGCTACGCGGTCGCTACTGGATATTATTGTAAGTAGCGTTGTGAAATTATACGATGCACCATGGATCTCTGCGTAACTTATGATGACGTACCCTCCCATGTCTCTGGGCATCTGTGTGCTACATTCCTTCGTTCGGTCTAGTCATAAGGCAGAGGCTAGCGAAGCTCCTTTAGGGACTCTAGGTCGAATGGTGAAAATAGTGCCAGCTTCTCCGTGTCATCCTGTTGTCTAGGTCTAAAAAGGGTAGGGTTTTATATAGCCTCTACGAGACTAGGGATATCCCTCATCATTCGCTGTGCATCAAATGCTCTGTGCTTTGTACTAATTCCATGTAAGACCTTTAGTAGTTTTCCGCAAAGGACCACAATTGACTGCTTCTTACGTAAAGGATTGATCGAGCGATTCGTGTAATGTTCATGTAGTTTACGAAAAGCTTCATTATGACGAATCATCGGCATCATGACACGAAATAGGAGTGCTCGTAACTTCCTTCTTCCTCGTTTAGAAATACGTTTTTGGCCTTTGTGCTGCCCCGATGAATTTTCACGTAATGTGAGTCCCGCTAGTTTGATTAGTTGGCGTGGATCTTCATAATGTGAAAAGCTTCCGATTTCAGCTAGTAGGTCAACGATTGTTGTGTCACCGAGACCTGGGACTGTCTTAAGCCAATCGTATTCTACAGATGTTTGAACAAGTTCAACTAACTGCTGGGTGATGTCTTCAATATCCTGCTCCAATTGGTGGAAACGGCGAACGAGTGTGGTCATTTCATAACGTGCCATCTGACATCCTTCCGTAACTCCAATTGATTGTGCAGCTAGTTCAATTAGTTGAAGTGCTTTTGGTCTTTGAGGTGATTTGAGCCCATCTACATTGCGATAACGTTCTAATACTTCATCAGGGTCTTTTTCATGTAGATCCAATGGTAATGGCGTACATTCCAGGGCAGCCAGTGCCATTTTACCGAACGAAGGAAACACCTGTGTAAATTCAGGGAAATAGCGATCTAGCCAACGGATCATCCTGTTTTTAACAGCACCCAATTCTTCTGTTAATTTGGATCGAAATGTCGATCCTGCACGTAATTCTGCTTCAACCTCTTTGAGAATACGTGGATAACTAAAACGTCCATCTTTGACCAAGCGAGCGATAACTAATGCATCTTTGCGATCATGTTTGGTTGGAAGATTGTCGTCCAACTCTTTTGAACGTTTTACGTGCATCGGATTCGTCATGACAAGAGGAATACCTCGGTCCTCTAGATAATAGGCTAGATTCAGCCAGTAATGCCCTGTGGGTTCAACCCCAACGATGATTTCCGTTTTATCATGTTCTCTTAATGCCGCTAGAATTCGCTGGTATAATCGTTCGAATCCTTCTAGAGATTGAGAAACAGGAAATGATTTTTGGAGCACCCTCCCTCTGTCATCAGTGAAACAAGCGAAATGAGTGCGTTTGGCAATATCGATTCCAACGACAAGTGTTTTTTCAGAGACTTGATTTATTTTCTGATTTTGTTTAAAATCCATTATGAAGTCCTCCTTGGTTAACTCAGTTAGGGGTCATCTCGGTGCACGATTTGACACCCCGTATCATACCAAGAGGGCTCTTTTTATTTCAAGTCTCCGAACATTCTTCTAACAGGAATGCTCCTTTCTCTTTGTCAATATGGTTACGTGTTCTCCGGCATGACACTGTGCTGGTGTTACGTAATTCAGTCCACTATGCAGATGAATGTAATTATACCAATGGACAAATTGGTGTGCCCATTGTCGCGCTTCCTCAAGTGTTCCAAAACCTTTATGAGGATAATCAGGTCGATATTTAAGAGTCCGAAACATAGCTTCAGAATAAGGATTATCATTGCTTACACGCGGCCTTGAAAAGGAGCTTTGGATCCCTAATTTCTCTAGTAAACTCAAAAATGTCTCAGCTTTCATCGGACTTCCGTTATCTGAATGTAGCACGAGTGGTGCTCCTTGGATTTTTTCGTTGATGACTGCCCTTTTTACAAGCGTCTCAGCGTGTTTTGCCTCTTCTTTTTCCCAAACTTCCGATCCAACTACTTTTCTACTAAATAAATCGAGAATTAAATAGAGGCGATAATACAAGCCTTTCACAGGTCCACCAAGCCACGTAATATCCCATGTCCATACCTGGTTTGGCGATATGGCCAGATGACTCTCAGGAATTCTTCGTGTTGGCTTCTGACTACGACCACGATGGTGTTGCATCTTTCCTTCGCGTAACACACGATAGAACGTGGATTCTGACGCAATGTATGTTCCTTTATCGGCAAGCTTTGGAACAATTTGTGTCGGTGGTAAATCGGCATAATCTTCTTGTTTGACAACCTCGAGTATTTCCTTCTTTTCTTCCTCGGACAACTTATTTTTTGGCACAGGTCTTTTCGCAAAGGGACGCTGATCCACTTTTACATCGCCCTCTTCCACCCAACGCTCGTAGGTTCGTACGCTAATATGAAGTTCCTCACAAGCCTTCGCTAACCGCGCACCGTTTTGATTGGCTTCTTGGATGAGTTCTACAGCTAATGCGCGATTTGATGGGCTTATCATTCTTCCTCGTCTTCCCCCCAAATCGCTTGGGCCTTTTTTCTAAGCAAAAGTAAGGCAGCAGCTTCCGCTAATGCTTTTTCCTTCTTTTGAAGATCTTTTTCTAATTGCTTAGCACGCTTTTGTTCTTCCTTCAATGCACCATTTAATTGCTTTTGATTGGTCAAATACTTGTCCATTTGCTTGGAGGCAAGCTACTCTCCATGCCTCAATCTGTTCACTGTACAATCCCTTTTTACGACAATATTCAGCCAGTTCGGTTTCGTTCATCGTAAAGGTCTCCATCACGATCAAAAACTTATCTTGACTGCTCCATTTGTCACTGGTTTGTCCATTTCCAGGCGTTGCCACACCAGCTTCACGAGCTTCCTTACGCCACTTGTACAGCGTCACTTCTGAGATACCGGCTTCCTGTGAAATATTCGCCACTGATTCGTTATTTGGTGGCATCATCCGATTAACAATGACTTCTTTCTGTTCCTTCGAATATCGTACTCCGTTTTTTCCTTTCATATCGATCGACCTCCGTGTTATTTACTTAACTATAACACTAAAGTATCGTACGACATCTATCCTAACAGAGGGGGATATGGAAATTAAACAAAT
>NZ_BAUU01000025.1 GCF_000513115.1 Halalkalibacter hemicellulosilyticusJCM 9152 | reverse complement strand
CTGAAGATCATCTTTTAAATCAGTATTAGCCGACGGCTCCTTAAATTCCTCAGCAAACGTACGTAAAGGACGGTGATCATCTAATAAAAAATACAGTCGTTCTTCTGCTTGTTTGAGACCGTATAGCATACCATGGTCCTCCATGGTACGTACTGCAAACGGATCTTTAAGCATCTTTTTATACTTCTGTCGGTTTTTCTCCAACTTTTCATCATCCCTAAACATCATTCCTGCAAGCTCGTAAATCGAGCTTTTTACAGCACTAACAGGATCAGGGTTAGCACCTGCTGCACAAATCATGTTTACGCCCTTGGAGCTTCTGTTTTTTGCGATTGCCCAAACACTTGGAATCTCATGTTCCATTGTTGAATTGTAAAAATAAAGGTCATAACCGGCAACTTTAGTAATACGGTCGACCATCAGCTGTAATTCTTTATCGTTAGCCGAACGTAGATCAAGCCGCGGGAGGGGGAGCCTGGCATACCAGGTTAACAAGAACGAATCTCGCTCGACAACCTCCATAATCGCATGGAAAATGGCTTCTTCTAATGTCCCTCCTATGGCGCATCCGTTTGATGTTTCATATACAAAGCCATCCCCACAGCTCAAACTATAGTAGGCAAGTAACTCTGGCACTAGAATAGGACGTTCTTCTAGTAACGAGTAACCCCAGACCCAACTCATTGGCTCATCAGGCTTAAAAGGTTTAAACGGAAAATCAGGCTTTTTATATTGATCGGTTTCATGTATACCAACACTCGTAGGATTTAGTGCGCTATCTTTTAAATGATGATAACTATCATGAACGACTGTCCTTTTTCCTCGAGGTTCGATTCCGCAATATCGTTCCAACCCTTCCAATATGGCAGTCAGCTCACTCGTTTCATAAGAATTCGATCTCCCCGCTACTCCCTCGTCTCCTCCAAACAGTGGCATGTTCACTAAAACATCAGCAAAAGGAAGCCTAACATCCTGCATTTTTCCGTTCATAAGTCCAGTACGAAAATCGAGATAATCTTTGCCTAACACTGTTTTTAATTCATCCATCGACCGACTGCGATAACTGCTATCATTGATTTTAGGACTGGATTTTAACCGAATCTGAGCTAATTCTGCTGAATCATTAGGTAGTGAACTGCACATTGGACACGATGGGTCAGGCAAGAAACTGTGCAGTGAATTCGATAAGGTTTTCATGTTCGTAATGGACACTTTTTCTTCTAAGTTGCTGGATTCTCCTTGAAGAATCCTTCGCACAGCATTGCTGATCAAAGCTGCCATTTGCGACAGCCCAATTCGTGATGCCCAAGCATCTTGATGTATACCTTCTTCTGCTAGCAATCTCCTTTGAAACTCCCACATTTCTTTGCGATCACGTCCCGCTATAATACGCCGCATATCAGCACAACAAGAACATCCCGGTATATCCGGGTGTACGAGTGGACCAATGATTCCCTCTCCAAATGAAATGAAACCTCGAAGCCATGGAATACCAGCCTTTCTGTATCTTTCTTCCGCTTTTTGAAGAACAGATGGCTGCCAGGAATCGTGGAGCACAAGAGCTAATTCTGTTTCACCTGGAACGACTTCTCCTATACTTTGACGCTTAATAAAATAGTTTCCGGATAATTGATAATAGAGAAAATCGGCTAATAAACCTCTCCCATTCATTAGAATTAAGGCTGCCATCAGCATTCCTCCTCTCGAACCTGTACACCAAACACTCCTGCTAGTTCATTCTTTAAAAAAGGTTCGAACGATAGGTCATAAATAACTAAGCGTTTTCTGTATTGTTGTAAGACCTGAATGGAAGATTGTAATAGCTCTAATTGAGTCATTTCATCGCAGGAAGGAATTTTGAATTGGGATTTCTTTTGACCAACAAAGTCGACTGGCACCATTTCATGCCTTACCAGTGAATTGACCTGGTTTGGAGTATTTAAAAGTGCTTGTTCTAACGCATATCGTAATGCAAACGTTATATTTAAACCTACCTTATCGTACCATCGACCATTCGACCTTATCCGTATAACAGGGAAGCCCAGAATATCCTCTCTTAAATCGATGCTCGGTGGACCATTTAAAGTAGTCAACGCATCTAAATAGTATCTGCATTGCTGATCTTCTATTGATTCTAGCTGCAGTTCAAATAGCAAGCTGGGTTGATCAACCTTTCTTTCTCTCAGCTTTTCATCTAAATATTTTTGCAGTCCTCGACATATAGCCTCTTCTATTGTTTGCCCTGCACCGATGCCCATCGAGTCAATCTGCTCATTTTGATTGGGATCGATCAATTGTGAAACATACATTTCAATGCCTGTCAGCCCGGCACGTCTTTTTGCTTCCTCATGTGTAAAACCAGCACAAACAACTTTTGAAAGAAATGTTGCTGGACCGTTACTCATCGGGTTAACTGCTTGAATATAACATTGAGCCAGAGGAAGCTGTGACAAATTTCGTTCCTCCCATGAATGAAAAATTCCTATTTCTTCGGAAGTTAACCGACTGAAATGTTCCAATAGGTTACTAGGTGAAGTATTTCTGTTCACTTCATTTTTAATTCTTACATCAAGGTCTTCAATCAGCCTTGGCGTTAAATTACTAGGCGTAACCAACGGGTGTGTAAGGTATGATAACCAGTTCCCCTCCAAAGTTTCAAGATCAAGTAGATAAATTTGGTTATTTTGAGTTGAACCTGCAATTCCTACAGCCTTCTTGAAAAATTCAAATACAAGGACATTTGCTAAAATCGATCCAGCAGTTGAAGAGAAATTGATAGGCTGATGATCATCTTGAACGGCAGTTTGGTGAAGGCGACGCCATGCAGACTCCCAGCATCCATCTGATTCTTGATGAACGACTGGACCCGCTAGCCCTACTTGCTCTAAACATATTGCAGGTAGAAATACCTTCCTTCCCTCTTTGCAAACGAAGTTAAGATTCCTTAGTTCATTTACATTTCCATCCTGCGAAACATACAGAACCCAATCGTAAGGCTGTACCGCTTGTTTCCAAACACTTCTATACTCCCTTTTTTCAAAAGGTACCTCCTTAATCTCTACCTCGGAATCATCTTTTTGGGCATTCTGCACCAGTTCATGGATTCGGGGCCGATTTGTAGGCATTGATTGCGTTAACATAAAGTGGAATTTAGGAAGTCCCGACTCGAGTAATGCACCTACCAATGAAACTAGAATAGGACCAGATCCAACAGCCAGAATTTTTGCCTGACGGTATTCTTGAAAGTGGTACGCGCCTGAATTGACAAAACTTTCAATAAATTCAATTTGGGAAGCATATTTTTCAAGAACCTTACGATTTAATTGGTGTGGTCGATCCTGACTCATATCTCGTACAAAGCCATTCTGGTACAATGTTTCTCCAATCTCATATACTCTCTTCTTATACGGGGCCGTTAGTCCTTCGGTCAATTTTCCCAATGTTTGCTCACCATTAAACATCGGCATCAGTGTTTCAATCCACTGATAGATAGTACTTCCTTTAAGACGGAAGGAGCTTTCGTTATTTCTAAAATACACACCACCTTCTTGATCTGGTATATAAAATGTATCTTTTTTTACCTTCAGACGTGTCGAAGCGTTAAGTTTTGTCATTCAGCTCCTCCTTTATAATCAATACAAATTAAGCACTACCATTTTATGTAGTTTTATTTGTCCTTTATGATCCTAAAAAAGGAATGCCCCTGCGATAAATGATGCAAGGGCACTTTTTCCATTAAATAACTAAATTTTTTTATAAAACGTTTATCTTCCCCAACAACGGTAACAGTTATGACATCTAAAACAGTTAAAGCAATTGAAGCAGTTAAAGCAGTTGAAACAGTTAAAACAATTAAAAAAGCAGCTGAAGCATCGAAAACCACCACATCGGAAGCCTCCGCCCCCAAACGCACCAAAGCGTGTATTTTCACTATTAGTATCCATAGGAACTAACTCACCAGCTTGGAACTGATCCATCTCCAAGTTTTGCAATTGATTCTGATAATTATTATACATTTTTCTTCTCCTTTGTATTTAATTTACAGGAAAACCCGACATCTGACATGAGAGTTCAAGGAAGTAAATAATCAGTTTACGGCATTTAAATCATCAGACATTCTGCGTTCTCTCTTCAACAAAATATGTTCACTTTTAGGTGATTGTTACTGATGTTAGTGCCCAAATCTCATTCTCAGACGAAGAAGAAATTGATTAATTTGACCTCTAAGTGACCAATTTTATTTTCACTTAAAAAACAATAGGCTGAGACAAAAGTATTTTCATAAGTGAGATACCGAACAAATCTAGAGTGGAGCATATTCACATTCACCGCTCCTGAAATATACTTCGCTACGTTATCTAAATGTTCGGAGTCTCAACTAAACACTTTTGTTATGTCCCATCCTCAATCTTTTTCATAAATAACCCGTATCAGGCCCAAAACAAAAAAACACCACTTTAAAAGTGATGTTTTCGTAGAAATCCCTGTTCCAGAAGGATTTCACGGGTTTGGCACCCAATGACCCGTACTGGGTTCGAACCAGTGACCTCCACCCTGTCAAGGTGGCGCTCTCCCAGCTGAGCTAACGGATCGTGTTATATTCTTTTAACGACAAGTTTTATTTTAACGAAATTGGCGAACAAAGTCAATCCTTTTTTTCAGCATTCTCTCCTTATCACTTCCAAATATTTCACTTTGAATAAGAACATACATTCGCATATACTATATAAAAGGAGTCTTTTCTATACTCATTGAAAAGTGCCTCAAACATCTATGACTCAAAACATCACTGAACTGAGGGATAAAGATGAAGCGAACCGTTTTTTTAATTGATATGGAATCGTTTTATGTTTCGATTGAAAAGAGCTTTTATCCAGAATCACGAGGGAAACCTACGGTCGTTTCCGGCGATCCGAAACGGCGAAGCGGAGTGATCTTAGCCGCTTGTCCGATCGCGAAGAAATATGGTATTCAGACAGCGGAGCGACTGTGGGAGGCGCAGCAAAAATGCTCTGATTTGATCATTATCAAACCGAAAATGGAGACGTATATGAAAGTATCTGTACATATTACAGACATTTTGTATCGTTTTACCGATTTAGTAGAGCCTTATTCCATTGATGAGCAATTTGTTGATGTGACTGGCTGCCTTCACGCTTATGAATCAGTCGACGCTCTTGCAGAGATGATACAGGAAACGATTTTAGCGGAAACCGGTGTGTTTGCCCGAATTGGAATTGGTGATAATAAGCTTTTAGCTAAAATGGCCTGTGACCGTTTTGCAAAAAAACGAAAAGAAGGTCGGTTTACGTTACGAAAAGAGGATGTACCTGTTCACATGTGGCCCTTACCGATACGCTCTTTGTTTGGTGTAAGCACGCGAATGGAACGTCATTTTCATAACATGGCGATTCGCACAATTGGCCATTTAGCACAATCACCACTTGAGCGATTGAAGAAAAAGTGGGGCATTCCTGGTCATGTTTTATGGCTTAGCGCCAATGGCCATGACGATTCTCCCCTTGCAGAGTTAACCGCCGACGGGGAAGCAAAGGGAATTGGACATGCGATGACATTGCCACGTGATTATGACAGCTTCACAGAAATAAAGGTGATCCTGCTTGAGCTCTGTGAAGAGGTTGCTTCACGTGCGCGCCAATCAAAGCAGCTCGGGGAAACGATCCAAGTCTTTGCCAGAGGGGCCAATTATGAGCAACCATTCTCTTTTTTACGTCAACGTCCACTACCACAGCCTAGTCATTATAGCTTAGACCTTTACGAAGTAGCAGTCTCTTTGTTTCAGCAGTTTTGGTCAGGGCAGCCGATTCGGCAAATCGGTGTCACCTTAACAAAGCTCAGCTCTGACCGCGCGCGGCAATTAAGCTTGTTTGAAGTTGATACAGGTAGAAAAGAACAAATCGGAAGAACGATGGACACCATTAACAATAAATTCGGCAAAGCCTCGATAATTCGTGCTGTTTCCATGACAGCCGCTGGTCAAGCAAAGGAACGCGCTAAGAAAATAGGCGGACATTATAAGTAAGAATCTTACTTGCGTCGTGCGTAAACGTTGCAAAGATGGAACAGTGGATCTGATGTGTAACATGCAAATCCGACACCCTTCCTTTCATTCTGTTTTGAAAAAAGACGTCACTAGCCTTCAAAAGCTAATGACGTCTTTTTCCTAGTTAAACGCGCCTAGTAGGACTCGAACCTACAACGCAAGAACCGGAATCTTGAATGATATCCCTTTCACCATAGGCGCACGACACGTTATAGTCTAACTTGATATAGTACAGAAGTCAAATAACAGGTACTCTATAGCTGTATAAGCAAAAGCGATATTTACTAAACTACCATCGAAAAGGAGCTGCAAAAGCCCTAGCTGTTGCAGCTCCCTTTCACTTCTCTCTTATCAACACTAAGCTTGTTCCGGTGCGCCTTCCTCCAACATTTGATTAAAGCGCTCGCTAATATCTTCCTCGCTATAGCCAAGCTCACCTAGTCGTTGTGCTAAGTTTTTCGCCCATAGCTGTAAGCGTTGTGCCATTTTTTTATATTTTTTCGCTTCAGGTCCTTTCGCGTTCGCACGGCCCTCTGCGTTTGTCATCACATTTTCAACGATGAACAGACTTTTCCAAACCATTTCCTCATCTAAAGAGTCTCCCTGTTCTCCCAGCTCCTTCAATACGTTTTGGTAGTAAGATTGAAATTCTTTAAATGAAATCTCCTCATCCATGTTTAAATATACTTGAATTTGATCATATAATGCTTGCATCTTGACACTCTCCTTTTATCTCGTAAAAGGGCACTGAAAAAAGTTTGGTTTTCACCTTTTTTGGTGCCCTTTAAGCAATGAGCGAAACCGTTGCCTGTTTTGAGCTTCATACGAGTGGGTTTCTCGTATCAAGCGAGCAACGAGTGAAGCCATTGCCTGTCAAATCAACGGTACTGAAAAAGTTGATTTATGCTTTTTCAGTAGTCTCTCTCGTAACGGCATTATACCATATTTCGTTCACAAACAAATAGGTTTCATTTGTGCAAACAACAAAAGCCTCTCATTCAAGTGAAAAGAAGCCCCACCCAGATTGATTCCGATCTGAGCAAGGCTTATCTTGTCATCCGTTCTTATGAACAGTGCTCATCAAAAGCCTTCTCAAGCTTTTGAACAACTTGAATGGGCTCATGGCCTTCGATCTCATAACGCTCGACCATCATTTGAATCTTACCGTCCTTAAGCAAGGCAAACGAAGGCGATGAAGGTGCATAACCTTCAAAATACTCTCTGGCACGAGCTGTTGCTTCTTTATCTTGTCCTGCAAAAACCGTAACAAACCGATCAGGCTTTGTATCATAGTTTTTCACGTAAGCAGCAGCCGGACGAGCAATTCCCCCCGCACAGCCACACACCGAATTAATCATCACAAGTGTTGTTCCTTCTTGCTTCAACGTTTCATCGACTTCTTCAGCCGTTGTTAATTGGTCATAGCCTGCTTGATCCATCTCTTGACGTGCCACTTGTACGACATCGTTCATAAAGAAATTAAATTCCATTGAAAAGCCACCTCTCATTCACATTACATATTCTTTCCTTATTGTACCCTCTTTTTTGAATTAAACCAATCGTTTTGCCTCGTCCTCCTCCATTTCTTAATTCCGTTATACTAAGTCGTTATACAAAGGCTTACGTTTTTTGAAAGTGAGACGTGGAACGAGCGCAGTCAACTACATTTTCCTTGATTACACTTCTAAAAACTTCTTAGCTTTTACAATAGGATATACATATAAATTCTGCTATTTTAAAAAAACAGCTGACCTAATAGGTCAGCTGTTCTCTCTTTATTGCAACGCTGTGCGCAACGCTTCAATATTGCGTCTCATTAATGAGAAATAATCTTCATTATTTTCTACATCTTCGGCGATCAAAGCTTCTAAATTGTGTAAATAGACAGCCTCTGCCCCAACTTCATCTTTCACGACATCCGAAATTTGTGTTGGAATGTTTTGCTCAAACATCACATGCTGAATGTCGTTTTCTTCGGCATGTTCAATAATTTCTTCAATTTGACGTTGAGAAGGCTCTTCGGTTGGTGACATACCCGAAATACCTATTTGCTCTAAGCCATAACGTTCATGCCAATAACCGTAACCAGCATGCGAAACGATAAATGTATCCTTGCTCGCTGCCTCGACCATCTCTTGAAACTCTTCATCAAGCTGCTCAAGTTCTTCCTTTAACGATTCAAAATTACTTGTAAATACCTCTTCTTGCTCAGGCATTAATTCAATAAATGCGTCTTTTACATTTTCAGCTAGCGTAATCGCCAAAATTGGATCAAGCCACACATGCGGATCTTCATCATGGTGATGGTGACTATGATCATGATCTTCCTCTTCATGTCCATGCTCATGATCGTGATCTTCCTCGTGACCATGCTCCTCATGATCATGACTGTGATCATGATCTTCCTCATGTCCATGTTCGTGATCATGATCTTCCTCATGTCCATGTTCGTGATCGTGATCTTCCTCATGTCCATGTTCGTGATCGTGATCTTCCTCATGCCCATGTTCGTGATCATCATAATCTAATAGTTCAATTCCTTCTGATGCTTGAACGATGAGAATATCCTCTCCTTCTAATGTATCAATTAATGCATCAGCAAACCCTTCAAGACCAGCCCCGTTATAAATGAATACGTCCCCTTCAGCGGCATCAATCATTTCACGTGGAGTTGGATCAAATGTATGTGCGTCTGCTCCAACAGGTACCATGTTTGTCACTTCAACAAACTCTCCACCAATTTTATTAGCAAAGTCCTCTAATGGAAAAATCGTTGTAAACACCTCTAACGGTTCAACCGTTTCTTCAACCGCACTATCATCCTCACCAGAATCTACTTCCTCTGGTTCTTCTTCTGCGCCGCCACACGCAGCTAAAAATGCTGATAGTACTAGGATAAGCGCTAGTATATAATATGTAGGCTTCATTCTTCTACCCCTTTCGTAACCATTACGTTTTATTACAGTAATGAATTATATCGTAACTATTCTTATTTGTAAACTCTTACTCTTGTTTTTTAAGAAAAATACGATAGCATCTCTTCTTAATATTGTTGTGTGGAGCCGCTACAACGGGGTTACGTTTTTCTAAAAGTAAAATGCGTAACGAGCGATGCCAACGCTCTCCTTAGAGTTTGCTAGCATCCTCTAAGCTTTTTCAGTCTTATTCTGTTAAAAAGAGTCGTTTCCCCTCAATCAAAAAGCTGTTCCCTCATTATTAGGAACAGCTTAATTATTATGATGACGCTTCTAATGCTTTTTTCCACGTCTCGTTCATTTTTTGATAATGAGAAAAGAGCTTCGGTAAGACGTCTCGAATGGCTTCTGCATCACGTTTTTCAACAGCATTTGAAAATTGTTCTTGAATCTTTTCGTGCTCCTCCAACCATGTTTGATTAAATAGGTCACCTTTTTCTACATCCCCACGCTTTTTGGCTTCCTTCCACTTCTTTTTCAGTAAATCTCTTTCCTTCTTAATCTCCTTCCACTGATCCAGGTGCTCGGGAGCATATTTTTCTGCCAAGAGATCATAGTAGTAATCAAGATGAACGTGAAACTCCTTATGAAATTTCATTGCACATTCGTGATGACAATCTCTCTGCTCTGCTGTATTCTCCTCAGCCTGAACAAAAGAAAAAGCAGTAAAAGCTAATACTACGATTAACAAAACTTTGTCCTACAAAAAATAATCGGTAAAATGACTTCATCAGTTGGTCATCCTTTCCTTTATGTATTCAACCATTAGCCTAACCAAATTTAGAGCAATCATTCACTATGGAGTATCAAAGCATAAAAAACCTCTCAAGACTAGATAAAGTCTTAAGAGGAGGTCACTGAAATATAAGAAAAACGCGATAGCGTCTTTTCTTTAAAGCAGTGTGCGGGGTCGTAAGTAAAATTTAGCAAGTGTGGACGACAGCTTTTGCGCAGTGCCAACCAACAAAGGGAATCCTCATTCCTCTAAATCAGAGAAAAAGCGCTTCCTGAGAAGAAAACGTCGTCCTCATTCCGCTATTTTGACTTTTATGGCTCCTTTGGGACTCATTTAGCTTAAATAGAGGAATGAGGAACCGTAACGACATGCAACAGGGAATGAGGGGGGAAATAGAGGAATGAGGAACCGCTTAGAGCACGTGGCCTTTTCATCCCGCTTCTGTCATACTTATAAATGCTTACCTTTGGACAAATCAACTTTTTCAGTACCTTTGATTAAACTAGCAATGGCTTTCACTCGTTGCTCACTTGATACGAGAAGCCCACTCCTATCAGACTTTTCAAAAAAAGCAATAGTTTTGCCTATACTAAAAGGGCACCAAAAAAGGTGAAAACCAAACTTTTTCAGTGCCCTCCTTAAGAGGTATTCTTTTAGTAAACGGATGTATTTTCCTTTGACGTATTCTCTAAAATCTCCTTCACTCGCGCAAGGAAGCGACCACAAATTAAGCCATCTAATACGCGATGGTCAAGCGATAAGCAGAGGTTGACCATACTGCGAATCGCAATCATATCACCAGCATCACTTTCAATGACAACAGGACGCTTGACAATCGATTCCACAGATAAAATTGCCGCCTGTGGATGATTCAAAATCGGTGTTGACAATATTGAACCGAATGAACCGGTGTTATTAACCGTAAACGTCCCACCTCGCATATTGTCACTAGAGATGCTACCCGTGCGAACCTTATTGGCAAGCTCATTTACTTCCCTACCAATCGCCTTTATTGATTTTTCATCAGCGTTCTTTATGACAGGAACGTACAGGGCATCATCTGTTGCTACAGCAATTGAGATGTTAATATCTTTTTTCTGGATAATTTTATCGCCACCCCAGACCGCATTCACTCCTGGGAATTCCTTTAATGCTTCTACTACGGCTTTAATGAAAAATGGTAAAAAGGTTAAATTAAAGCCTTCTTTTTGTTTGAACTCACCTTTAATTTGATTACGATAGCTTACTAAATTCGTGACATCAGCTTCAACCATCATCCAAGCGTGAGGGGCATCTTGCTTACTATGGACCATATTGGCTGCAATCGCTTTTCGCGTGCTAGATAATGGAACTTCAACATCTCCAGATGTCGTAACGACTTGCTGTTGTGTTGTTCCAAGCCGAGGCTTCACTGTTTTCTTTTCAGATACAGGCGTTTCTGTTTGTACACCACCGTTATCAATCACTGTCTGAATATCCTTACGGGTAATTCGTCCACCTTTTCCACTTCCCGTCACGGACTCCAAATCAATCTGATGCTCAGATGCTAGCCTTAGTACAGCCGGTGAATAGCGGCGTTTTTGTGATTTTGTATCCTCAATGCGATCTACACTGGCAGTATCATTTGGCACTTCACTCGATTTGGATTCGCTTGGTTCACGTTTGGCAACAGCCTCGTCCACTTCAATCACACATATTACTCGACCGACCTCTACTGTCTCATCTTCTGAGACGAGCAATTCTTGAATCGTGCCTGAATAAGAAGATGGGATTTCGGCATTCACTTTGTCTGTTAGTACTTCCGCAATGGGTTCATACTTTTTAACCGATTGGCCTGGCTCGACTAACCATTTACTAATCGTTCCCTCGGTCACACTTTCTCCAAGCTGTGGCATGGTCATTTCGGTTGCCATTTCAATCCCTCCTTAAAATTCAGCTAGCTCACGCATCGCTTTTTCGATTTTATCTGGATTTATGAGGAAATATTTTTCCATTGTCGGAGCATACGGCATTGCTGGTACATCAGGCCCTGCCATGCGTTGAATAGGTGCATCTAAGTCGAACAGACAGTGCTCAGAAATAATCGCCGCAACCTCTGACATAATACTTCCTTCTTTATTTGCTTCTGTTACGAGTAGAACTTTCCCCGTTTTACTTGCCGCTTCCTTTATCGCCTCTTGGTCAAGTGGATATACCGTACGTAAATCAAGGACATGAACAGAAATACCATCCTGCTCAAGGCGTGAAGCTGCTTGCAAAACAAAATGAACAGCAAGACCATATGTAATGACGGTTATATCTGAGCCTTCCTTTTTCACGTCCGCCTTGCCAATAGGTAACGTATAATCGTCATCTGGTACCTCACCTTTAATTAAGCGATAGGCTCGTTTATGCTCGAAAAACAAGACAGGATCATTGTCACGAATCGCGGCCTTTAATAGCCCCTTTACATCATAAGGTGTTGAAGGCATAACAATTTTCAAGCCAGGTGTATTCGCGAACATCGCCTCAACTGACTGTGAGTGATAGAGTGCACCGTGAATCCCTCCACCATAAGGAGCACGAATCGTGATCGGACAGCTCCAATCATTGTTTGAACGGTAGCGTATTTTCGCTGCTTCGGAAACAATCTGATTCACAGCTGGCATAATAAAGTCAGCAAATTGCATTTCAGCAACCGGACGCATTCCATACATGGCTGCACCAACACCAACACCAGCAATTGCTGACTCCGCAAGGGGAGTATCAATGACTCGCTCTTCGCCAAACTGTTCATATAAACCGTTTGTTGCTCGGAATACCCCACCACGGGCTCCAACATCTTCCCCAAGTACAAATACTTTCTCATCTCGTTCCATTTCTTCACGTAAAGCTAACGTTACTGCTTCAATGTAAGATCGTACAGCCATTATTCTCTCCCTCCTCTACGCCTGCTCATCATAGACATGTAATAGCGCACTTTCTGGATCTGCAAAAGGGGCCTTTTCAGCATATTCTGTCGCCTCGTCGACTTCCTTCGCTAAGCGATCCTTAATAACGTTCATGCCAGCTTCATCAAGAACCCCTGTCTCGATTAAATAGCTTGCAAACGTCTTAATCGGATCCTTTTTCTTAGCTGCTTCAACCTCTTCAGCCGTTCGATATGAGCGATCATCATCATCACTCGAATGTGGTGCTAAACGATAGCAAATCGCCTCAAGTAAGGTTGGTCCACCTCCGCTTAATCCACGTTCACGAGCTTCTTTCACTGCCTTATAAACTGCAAGTGGATCATTACCATCAACGGTCTCCCCATGCATTCCGTAGCCAACGGCCCGATCTGAAACACGCGCACACCCGAGCTGCTTTTCGACAGGAATTGAAATCGCGTATTGGTTGTTTTCACACAAGAAAATAACAGGCAATTTATGAACTCCAGCGAAGTTGGCTCCTTCATGGAAATCTCCTTGATTTGATGAACCTTCACCAAACGTTGTAAATGTGACAAATTCTTTCTTCTCAAGTTTACCAGCAAGGGCGATTCCAACCGCATGAGGAACTTGTGTCGTTACAGGAGATGAGCCTGTGACAATTCGGTTCTTCCGTTGTCCAAAGTGGCCAGGCATTTGTCGACCACCAGAGTTTGGATCCTCTGCCTTCGCAAACGCAGAAAGCATAAGGTCTCGTGCTGTCATTCCAAACGATAATACGACTCCCATATCACGATAATAAGGAAGAATATAATCTTGCTCTACATCAAGAGCAAAAGCAGCACCAACCTGAGTCGCCTCCTGTCCTTGACAAGAGACGGTGAAAGGGATTTTCCCCGAACGATTTAATAGCCACATTCTTTCATCAATTAGACGAGCTAATAGCATGTTTTTATACATTTCAATGACAGCTTGATCTGATAAACCTAACTCTTTATGATTGTATTCACTCATTTTAATATCCTCTCCTTCCATTACAAATGAATCGCTTTCCCATCAACAGCAAGAGCTGCTTCACCGATAATCTCTGATAATGATGGATGCGGTCGAATCGTTTCAGCTAGCTCAATATGTGAGGCATCTAGTACTTTTGCTAATGCAGATTCAGAAATCATGTCTGTTACGTGTGGACCAATCATATGAACACCTAAAACGTCATCCTCTGCATTGATGACTAGTTTCACAAATCCTTCTGCCTCACCAAGTACAAGCGCCTTCCCAATTGCTTTAAATGGAAAAGTGGCGGTACGTACATTCTCTCCTCGCTGTCGCGCTTCTTCTTCAGTTAAACCGACACGCGCCATTTCTGGAGAACTATAAATACAAGCTGGTACATGATCATACGGCAATGGCTCCACTTTCTTCCCAGCTATATGGTCAACCGCAATGATACCTTCATGCGATGCAACGTGAGCAAGCTGTAGCCCGCCAATAACATCCCCAATTGCGTAAATGTGCGCATTTTTTGTTTGATATACATCATTGACAGAAATGACACCATCTATGACTTCAATATCTGTATTTTCTAAACCAATCCCTTGCACATTGGCGCTTCTTCCAACAGAAAGTAAGAGCTTCTCAGCCTCAATTAATTTATTCTCATCTTCATGTCTAATTGGAACTCGAACACCCGCTGTCAGCCTTTCAATCTCAGTCACATCAATATCGGCACCAACGATAAATTGAATCCGCTTTTTCTCAAGTAACCGAGCAGCCTCTTTTGAAATAGCCGCATCCTCACTAGGTAAGATTCGCTCACTTGCCTCAACGACGGTTACACCTACTCCGAAATCAGCAAGCATCGATGCCCACTCAATTCCGATAACACCGCCACCAATTATGACGATTGAGGATGGAAGCTTCTGCAATGTCAACATTTCATCAGATGTCAACACAGACATTCCATCAACATCAAGACCTGGTAACGTACGTGGTGAAGAGCCTGTTGCAATTAAGACATTTTGACCGATTAGCATCGTATTATCAGAACCATCATTTCGTTCCACCGAAACCGTGCCAGGCAGTGGTGAAAAAATCGATGGACCTAAGAGTCTGCCAATCCCTTCAAATACGGTGATCTTTCCTTTTTCCATTAAATGCACCACACCATTGTGTAGTTGGGCAACGATATCGTCCTTGCGCTTTTGCACTTGTTCAAAATCAAACGACACTTCCCCAGTTTGTACACCGAACGCCTCTGCCTTCTTTGCTGTTTGCAAAACTTCTGCACTTCGAAGTAAGGCCTTTGTAGGGATACATCCTTTATGTAAACACGTTCCACCAAGCTTTTCCTTTTCAACAATCGCAACAGAAAGTCCATTTTGCACCGCACGAATCGCTGCAACATAGCCACCTGTTCCTCCACCTAAAATGACAAGATCAAATTCCTCTGCCATACCTTCCTCCTTCTATCAAACAACCTGCTCGTCCACATTCTATTACAAATGAACCAACTTTATAACCATTACATGTATCATTTCATTTTATATCGAAGATGTAAAGAAATACGCGAAATAGCTTTTCTTTGAATCAATGTTCAAAACGGTCTCCTTTTATTGTACTCAAAACCGAAACACGATGCCACTATTTTTATGACTTGGTCTTAAAGGTTGCTATTACTTTCTAATAAAAGCGCTATTACGTTTTTATTAAATAGACACAATTTCAAGATACCTGTTTCTATACTTCAACCTTTATTTGCGGTAAAATAAAGAAAGAATTGAACATTGAACACGCTGCGTATAAAAAGAGGGGTTAATTATGGGACGCTTTATCGCACTAATGATTTTAGTCATTCCAGGCATTATCGCTGGCTACGGCATTAAGCTAATGCGTGATAGTATATTTCAAATTTTATTAACACCTTATCCTTCATTAATCATACAATTTTTCGTTGGAATTGTATTATTTTTAGCAGGTCTTAGCTTTATAGGTGGTTTTATTTTTTATCGAGATAAGAAAAACGGGAAAATTTCATCACGTTTTGCAATCAAAAAGGGTAACGAAACAGACTAAGTCTGTTTCGTTACCCTTTTTTTATTCCTAACTGATCTAATGCCTTCAATACGCGTACCTTCTCTATAACAGCCGAAAACGATGCTCGTTCTGCATACCATATAAAAAAAGCCGTCGTCATACTCATAATGACCTGGGTGCTCAATGGACTAATGTGAGTCACCGCAAGTGCAATCATTGCACCAACAAGTGTTGAGCCATTATCACCGAGCATCGCCCATTTGTTTCCTTCCATCAGAAGCCAAATGAATAGAACCATTCCTACCATTATTATGAGTGGAAAGTCGAACGAAAGACTCACTAGCAGAATACCTGCAATGATCATCGTTACCTTTAACACTCGTAATGGTCGTGTATCAAACAAATTCATGACGTGAGGAAAGCTCACTAATAGCCAAAAGGCGATCACTGCTTCATACCATAGTTGTTGCCATTGCCAAACTAGGATACCTGCCGCAACAACTGTTGTCATTCCTTTTAATAAACCTGTCGTCAGGCGGTGTTCTTTTCGAAAATATCGTAAATGCCCCTTTAATCCTTTAGGATATCCTTCTCCATAAATATCATCTAACAGCCCCATTCCCCATATCACGACCATGTAAAAAAAACTTATGCCCATACCCACTCCCACATTTCCTTGTAAAAGCAGCAAACTTACGACATAGCTAATCATCAGAAAACATCCAATGCTATATGGAATCTTTTTTCCTTCATAATTGCATACAACCCATCTTACTTTCTTGAAAAGGAAATAGCTGAACGCAGCTGCACCAATGAAGGAGATGAGACTGATCATACACGAACGCTCCTTAACTGCTTTTCGATTTGCCACCACTGCTTTAATCGATGTGTATAACCTTTCAAGGATTTTCCCATTTCCCGATGCGTCATCGTTGTCTGCAATTCAAAAATAGACGCACCCGCCTTCAGTAGATCAATCGTCATTTGCGCTTCAACGGCAAATCCTTCATAGTGTTGCTTCAATAAAATAGGCAGCCATTTCCGATGAAAAGCCCTCTGTCCAGACAACGGAGCCTCTAACCACATTCCTGTTTGTTGATAGATAAGCTTTTGTACCCTTTTTTTCACAAAACCATTTCCCGCTTTTTTCCCCGGTTGAATAATGGACAAACAAATATCTGTTTGTTGTGCTTTAACGGGCTTCAATAGCTCGACATATTCCAATGCACTCTTTTCTAAATCAGCATCTAAACAAACAATATACTCACCTTTAGCACTTTGCCATCCAGCTTGTAAAGCGAAGCCTTTCCCATGATTTTCACGTAAACAAATGAGTTGATCAGCCATCTTCCTCGCTAATGAAGCCGTTTCATCTGTGCTTCCATCATCAACGACGATCAATTCTGTATCTTTCTCACCAAGCTTTTTTATATACGCCAATGTCTGAACAATGTATTTTGCTTCATTATAGGCTGGAATAACAAGTGATACCGACATAGTTAAAGCACCTCCTTCTTCTTCCACGCGTAGAAGCGTTCTTGAATAAAGGAACGGACGAATTCTAGCATCGTTGGCCGTTCAACTTTCGGTGCAATCACTGAATCCAAAGCTAATGAACTTGAGGCAATGTGATGAATCCCTTTTAAATCAGTTATTTTTGTTCCTGCTTGTATACGAGCTAACCATGTTGCACCCATACCAGGGCGACCCTTCTCAAGAAACTCTTCCATTCCTAAACGACAACCTACTAAAAAGATTCGACTCGCCTCTGACCAATAAGCAGCCATAATGGCGACATCTTCACTTGTGCCAACGAATTGAATAAGTTCAGTCTCTAACCCTAAACGATCTACTCGTTTTTTCCCAGGGGAATCACCGTTTACATGTTGATGACAAATTAATGTTGCACCGCAAAACATGGCTCTCTCACTGATCGAATCCATATCACCGAAAATAAAGTGAGGCCTTATTCGTTTTTTCAACAAGCCATCGGCCGCACCATCCACTGCGATAATGACAAGATTCTTTTGATTTAAAAGAGAACGTAGCACCTCAATATCTTTTTCATAGTTCGTATTTCGTGCTATAACACAGACACGCTTCCCTTTCAAGACATGTAAGCTATGAGGAAGTCGTGGCTTTGTTTGGAACCAGACCTGCTCCTTATTAGCAAAATTTAATGTATT
This sequence comes from Halalkalibacter hemicellulosilyticusJCM 9152, assembly GCF_000513115.1. GTDB lineage: Bacteria > Bacillota > Bacilli > Bacillales > Bacillaceae_D > Halalkalibacter > Halalkalibacter hemicellulosilyticus. The sequence goes on along the minus strand of NZ_BAUU01000025.1, from coordinate 51,445 downwards.
AAGGACAAACTGCTCATAACGTGATGAATAATGTGTTCGAGCTAGTTCATCTTTTTCTAATAATAGCTGTTGATCGTATACTTCCAACGAGGCAACTTTATACGATTTCAACCCTTCTATCTTATAAAGTCCATTTTGATCAATCATCATTTCTTCGCCATTAAAAGTGTAAGCCTTTGGGCGATGTAACTCCTTCACATCATATACAGCAATGCCAGCCTTTAAAAGCGAGGTTACATGGGGATGTTGAAATGTTCCACTATAGGATTGATACATATTAATAACAGCTTTTACTTTACCTTCTATCAAACCATTAACAGCAACACCATCTAAATCTTGATGCCATAAAAAAACGATACTCTCTTCCGGTACATATTGGAGCAACTTCTTTGTTTGTTGATGCTCATAAAGTACACCATAAATTGGTTCTGCCATATCCATACCCTCTTTAAATCGTTTGTCCTTAATATGAGCGAATACAGCCATTTCTATGAGCGAGGAATGATATAGTTAAGAAAAACGCGACAGCATCTTTCCTTTAAAGCGGCGTACGGAGCCGTTACAGCGGTTTGAAGTTTTTCTGAAAGTGGGGGTTCTTTTCAGAAAAACGTGTAACGTGCGAAGCCGTCGCTCTCCTTTGAGTTTGCCAACACCTCTATGCTTTTCCCAGATGTCTTCCTCGAATTTCATTCAAAAAACCTTGACTAGCATGTACTAATCAAGGTAAGAGCAGTAATTGATTTAATTATTTCTGATCTAAAAAATCCTTTGCCATATAATAAGCACTAGCAGTAAATAATTGTGTGTTTAATTCATTCGTCCTTATGAAGTCTTTCATCTCATCAAGATCAACTAAGACCACTTCTATTTCTTCCGCTTCATCTAGATCTTGATCGAATTCCCTAAAGGCATCGATAATAAGATATGTCGTAATTTTATTTGTTTGTGTCGCAGGATTTACCATAAATTCACCTATTTTGATCGATTTCTCCTTTGATGTATAGCCTGTTTCTTCCCTTAATTCTCTTAAAATCCCTTCCTCATATGACTCATTTTCCTCAACTTTACCTGCTGGAACTTCTAAAAAGAAATCCTCTCCTGCATAACGGTATTGCTTAACTAGTACAACTTTTTTATCATTCGTGATGACAAACGCATTTACCCAGTCAGAGTATTCATGAACATAGTAGCCGTCAATGATCCCTTTCGAATGCTCGCATTTATCCTTTCTCAAATGGCCAAATGGCGTTTTATACACATAATGTGAATCTAACGTTTTCCACTTTTTCATCCACCATTCTCCTTAGTTTAGATTTTTGCAAAAAAAATTCAAACCCAACAAATCATCATGATTTATTGGGTAAGAGTGTTCACGTATATTTGTATGACTTAAGAGACTAAGACACCTTATGTTCGATCCTTAGCTTATCAGCCACCATCGCGATAAATTCTGAATTGGTTGGTTTTGCCTTTGAATGGCTAACGGTGTAGCCAAACAAGTTAGAGATTGAATCGATGTTTCCACGACTCCATGCTACTTCAATTGCGTGACGGATCGCACGTTCCACTCGACTTGACGTCGTATTGAACTTCTTTGCAATATCTGGATAGAGAACCTTAGTAATTGACCCAAGCAATTCAATGTCATTATACACCATTGTAATCGCTTCTCTTAAGTACATATAACCTTTGATATGTGCAGGAACACCAATTTCATGAATAATATTCGTAATGCTTGCATCTAAATTCAAACTTCCATTAGAAGACGATGAATCTGATTTAGATGAAATAAATGACGATGAATTTGATGAACCAGTTGGTTGGACAAATGATTGATTTTTCCCGCCAATATCTCGGATATTCGTAATAAGTACATCCATATCAAAAGGCTTTAACACATAATAAGATGCCCCTAACTCTACAGCCTTCTTCGTGACATCTTCCTGACCGAATGCAGTCAGCATAATAATATTCGGTTTATTCTTAAGCTTCAATGTATTCAAACGCTTTAGCACTGCTAAACCGTCCAAATGAGGCATAATAATATCTAAAATTAAGACGTCAGGCTCTTTATCCTCAACCAAGCCTAAGCACTCTTGTCCATTGAAAGCCGTTCCAATGACTTCCATATCACTCTGAGCAGAAATATACTCATTCAACAAATGAACTAATTCCCGATTATCGTCCGCAATACAAACCTTTACCTTTTGCACACAAAATCCCCCTCTGATTACAGTAGTAAATATTGATCCTTATACTAAGTTCGACACCCCTATGGCATTTCCTCTAATTTTTTTATTTTTATTTGATTTTTTTATAATTACTTACACATACTCCATAATACTCATGTTTTCGATAACATTCGTCATTTGACAGATCGAACACACTTTGTATTTGTCGAATAATATTTATATGATCATCATAACACACTATCATCATCTATACGACAATAGATTAATGCACTGAATTATCGAAGGATCATCATGACAAAAAAAGCTGCTGAGATTCCATTCAAAAAATAAATTCTTCCCATTAAGAAAATCGTGATTAAACATTTACACGATTCGTTATATTTATTTTGAATTTTCATATTTTCTAGATAACCTTTTTTTTATTGGTGAACATTCAAATTAAGGTATAGAAAATGTCGATCGTTTTCAATAGTGTGGTGTGATATCAAGCTTCTTTTCTAGAAAACAATTCCATCTTTTGAACATCAAAAAAGAGCCCATCAGAAGGACTCTTTCGATAACCTCTTATTTCATTTATAACAAGCCGATACGTGATAATAGCTATGCTTTTACTTTCATTATTAAAACTCTACTGTAAAATCTAAATCTTCGCCTAGGTCATTCCAATCATCATCAAAAGGAGCATTGATAAGAATACGAACCCACTCAATATCTTCAGCTTTTGAATTTTCTAATATAAAAAATTGAGAACCGCTTTTTCTAACTGCTCCAATATACTCACCATCAATATGGTCAGATAACCACATATCTGATTCAAGCTGTTCTCCCGTGTTGGTTGTTATTGTTGCTTGGCCAGCAAAGAAAGTGATGGTCTCTTCAGATGTATTTTCTACTTCAAAATCAATTTGAATATACTCAATCTCATCCGTTTCCATAAAATTTGCTAAATCACCTTCAATTTGAGCAGACGTCGCATTTACTTGTGCAACATTTAACACTATAGGACCCGTTTCTTGAGTATCAATTTCATCTTGACGTGAGACTAAAGTGAATGACCCACCATCGTTTTCAATAACATCCCCAACTTGATGGTCCCATCCATTATCAGATGAAGTTGTTTCTTCTGTATCTGCATCTTCATCCAGATCCTCTTCTGGAACTTCTTCATCACCATTTTCTTCAACTTCAACATCATCTGTTGGCTCGTCAGCGTTGGATGGTTCTTCTGTACCACAAGCTGCTAATAACGCTATAAGTAGAGCCACTAACAAACTAAATATTCCTTTTTTCATAAATAATTCCCCCTCCTTTTTTCATAAGACAACGTATAGAATATACCAATCTGTAAAAAATTGCTATAGTTTCGACAAAAGATATAATTGCTCGACTAAAAAAGAGTCAAAAGACCTAGTTAAAAAGAATCCATTAAAAACATTCTCATCTAGGTAAACGAGTCAAACGTTTTTCCATTTTTTTTGGCTTGTCACGATAAAAGCAAAGCCAAAGCATTGAAAAAGAGAAAAATAAACTTTTCCAATGCCCTTAGAATGATGATTGCTTATACAGTTTTATAAAATAACGAAAATGAAAATAGGAGCTTATACAGCCGTACGATCGCGTGCCTTATTTCGGTTAGCCATTTTTGTTCTAAATGAACGGACGACAATACCTTGTTTTGGTGAAAATAAGAAAGCAATAACAAAAAGTACTGATGCAACTAATACAATCGAGGCCCCTGTCGCTACATCATAAATAAATGAGCCGTAAACACCAACAATCGCTGAAATTACGCCAAATAAGGAAGCTAAACCTAGCATCACCGGCAAGCGATCTGTTAATAGGTAGGCAGTTGCTCCTGGGGTAATAAGCATCGCTACGACAAGAACAATGCCAACTGATTGTAAGGAAGCAACTGTCACTAATGTTAAAATAATCATTAACAAATAATGTATTAACTTAGTCGGCAAACCAATGGCTTGAGCCATCGTCGGATCGAATGTACTAATTAATAATTGCTTATAGAATAACAGGATTAATGCAATCACAGCCATACCAATTCCAATGGTCATCCATAAGTCTGAAGTACCAACAGCTAACACATTACCAAATAGAATATGCCATAAATCCACTCCAGAGCCACGATTATACGTAATTAAGACAATTCCTAATGCAAAAGCAGCGGTAAACATAATACCAATCGACGAATCATGTTTTATCCGACTATTTTGTGATACATACCCAATGGCAACAGCTGTCAAAACCCCTGTAATCATTGCTCCAATGAAGAAGCTCGCTCCGAGTAAATACGCAATAACAACACCTGGCAAGACCGCATGAGATATTGCATCTCCCATTAAGGCCATGCCTCGTAAAATGATAAAACAACCAACCATCCCACATATAATTCCAACGAGAATTCCGGCTAGTAGCGCATTTTGCAAGTATTGATACTTACCAACTGCCTCAAGAAAAAAAGATATGTTTTCCATTAATTGCTCACCACCATTGATCCAAAGCTACCATTTGACACAAATGCCGCTTTACCTTCATATGCACGTTCTAAATTTTCTAATAAAAAGACATCTTCTGTTTTTCCATAAGCAATGAGCGTCTTATTCAACATGATTAGCTGATCAAAATAATCGGTTACCTTGCTTAAATCATGATGAACAACAAATATCGTTTTTCCTTCATTTTTCAATTCCTTTAGCAATTGAAAAATGATTTGCTCTGACGTTATATCAATGCCAGCAAATGGTTCATCTAAGAAAAACAATTGGGCCTCCTGAGCTAATGCTCGAGCAATAAACACTCGCTGCTGTTGACCACCTGACAATTCACCTATTTGCCTTTTCCGAAAATCAATCATACCGACCTTTTCTAGGCAATGGAGAGCTAGTTGGCGATCCTTCTTTTTTGGTCTCCCCCACCAAGAAATATGTGGATAACGCCCCATTAGAACAACATCTTCAACTAAAACGGGAAAATCCATATCAATGTGATTTCGCTGTGGAACGTAGGCTATTTTTTTTCGAACCTTATTGATGGACTCATCCAAAATCGATATCGATCCACTTTGCTTTGGGATCATTCCCATCAACGCTTTGATAAATGTCGACTTACCAGCTCCGTTCGGACCAATAATTCCTACTAACTTCTCTTTAGGCAAACTAAGCGTAATCATATCCAGAGCTTTTTCATTATGATAACTAACCGATAGCTGCTCTATCGCAATACTAGTCTTCATCTCAATCACCTTTCATCGGATGTCAGGAAAGGCACCTGATCAGGTGCCTTTTCAAATATTATTTTAAACCTTCGACAAATACATTCACATTATGTTGCATCATTTCTATATAGGTCTCAGCCCCACTTCCCTCAGGCCCAACAGCATCTGTATACACTTCACCGGCAATCGGAACATTCGTTTCATTTGAAACTTGCTCCATGAAATCTTGATTAACTGTTGTTTCAACGAACACAGCAGGAAGCTCTAAGTCATTCACTAAATCAACAATTCGAGAAACTTGTTGTGGTGTTCCTTCTGCATGAGAGTTAATATCCCATACACCTTCTGTCTCAAAGCCATAATCAGCACCAAAATATTTAAATGCATTCTCACTTACTACAATAACACGTTTCTCTTCTGGAATCTCAACGACTTCCTCTTCAATCCACGTATCAAGCTCTTCTAATTGTGTTATATATGCATCCGCATTCTCACGATAGACTGACTCTCCATCAGGGTCTCTTTTAATTAAATCATCCACAAGGTTCTCAACATACAGAATCGCATTTTTCACACTTAACCAAGCGTGTGGATCATCCTCATCTCCACCTTCTAACGGAATAGCTGTAACGCCTTCAGAAATAGCTACAATTTCTGTTTCTGTCACATTGGTTAAAATAGACTCAAGCCACTCCTCAAGGTCAAGACCATTAACATAGAAGACATCTGCATCGGATACTTTTTGAAAGTCACTTGGTACAGGCTCATACTCATGAGGCTCATCACCGATTGGGACAATATATTCAACTGTACCACGATCACCGATGACTTGTGAAATCATATCCCCTAATATAGAAAAGCTCGTTGTAATCGTCAAACCTTCATCATTTTCATCATGAACATCAACTTCTTCATCCGTCCCCGCTTCGTCTTCTGTTCCCGTCCCATCTTCCTGAACGGTTTCCTCGCTTCCACACGCAGCTATTAGCAAGCTAAACGCTACTACAATACTTACCCAATCCACCCTTTTTCTTCATCAATTTTCCCTCTTCCTTTTTCTTTTTCATTCATATACTCATACTCTTTCCACTTTTACCTTTGCACAGAATTAACGTTTTCTCTTTATAAGGTATATGTATATTCATTACATAAAGTGTAGAAAGTTTACTTAATGTCAAAACATTTGTCCAAGTCTATTTATTTGCTCAAGACAATATGTTTTTCCCTAGTGCAACTTTATTATAAGACGTAAATTAACCTTTTGTCTATACTTTTTTTAAAAATGAGTATTTTTTTAAAAGTAAAAGACCACCGAAAAGAAATTAAACTCTTTTTCAGCGGCCTCTACATTTAGCTAGCTTTTGCTTCTTCTTCAATCACACCGGCTTCTTCTAGCATCCATTCAATATGGCAACCATATCCAGAGGTTGGATCATTTACAAAAACATGAGTAACAGCTCCAACTAATTTTCCATCTTGAATAATCGGACTTCCGCTCATGCCTTGCACAATTCCTCCTGTTGCTTCCAACAATTTAGGATCAGTGACTTTAATCACCATACCTTTTGTAGCTGGTTGTTTTTGTGGTACAGAACTAATAATTTCAATATCAAACTCCTGTACTTCTTCCCCTTCTACAACCGTTAAAATTTGAGCTGGTCCTTCTTTTACATTTGTCGATAGAGAAACAGGCATACCTTCATCGTGTATGTGGTTTTTTAAATCTGCTTTTTCTAACTTACCAAAAATACCGAACGAACTATTTTTCTCAATTGAACCTAACACATCTCTTTTTTTCGATAAACTAGCTAATTTTTCTCCAGGATCTCCATTGCTTCCTTTTTCTATTGATGTAACAGATGAGCGAATGATTTGTCCATCATGGACAATTATCGGCTTTTTTGTATCAACATCTGAAATGACATGACCTAACGCACCATAATTTTTTGAATCTGGATCATAAAACGTTAATGTACCAACACCAGCCGCAGAATCGCGAATGTACAAGCCCATTCGATAAGAATGCTCCCCTTTGGCTTTTACTGGCTGCAATGTTTTTTCATATGCTTTTTGATCACGCTTTAAGCGAATTTCCAATGAACGTTCCTCATCACCTGCTGCTTGCACAAAGTCACCAACTTGGCTCATTCGCTGTATTTCTTCCCCATCAATGTGTGTAATCATATCTCCAACTTCAATTCCTGCTTCTTCACCTGGGGAAAGACTCGCATCATCTGTTTCAATTAAATGATGACCAACAACGAGTACCCCTTCTGTATTTAGCTTAACCCCAATAGATTGACCACCAGGTATAACTTCTTTTTTCGGTAAAACGTTCACATCAATATTTTTTACTGGAAAATTTCCAACCTCAAACTTCACTTGCTCTGTATCTGCTCCAATCGTTGAAGCAGGGACAGCCTGTAATGCCTTGGCCGCCTCATCAATTGGTGCAAAATCTTCTTCAAATACGGTTATACTATTCGGGACATGTACCCATTCCTGTACGTTATCAGATAATCCTATACATACGACAACGATAAGAAAAACAACACCGATTCCCTTTCTAATTGCATCGCCTCTCATCACTTCACTCTCCTAGCTCCTTGCCCACACCTCCAAAGATGGCTGTAATACTAATGTTGCCTTGCGACACAACATTTATAACTACAGAAAGAGAAAAAAGCTAACCTAAATTGGTTAGCTTTTGTAATGCTTACACTTTTAGCGTTTCAGCTAGTTGTAAAAGCTCATTCGCATGCTGTTTTGTCAAATCTGTCACTTCAACGCCAGAAATCATTCGGGCAATTTCATTTACCTTTTCTCCCTTAGTTAATGCATTCACAGACGTTCTAACACGTTGATCTTCCTCGTGCTTTGAAATATAAAGGTGCGTATCAGCCATTGCCGCCACTTGCGGTAAATGCGTAATACATAACACTTGTGAGTCCTCGGAAATCCGATGAATTTTTTCTGCGATCGCTTGAGCCACACGTCCACTTACCCCTGTATCTACCTCATCAAAAATGACAGACGTAATCCCTTCTTGATGGGAAAAAATTGATTTAATTGCTAACATTATTCTAGAAATTTCTCCACCTGATGCAACTTTCGCTAATGGTTTTAAAGGCTCTCCAGGATTCGTTGATAAATAAAACTCAATTTCATCCATTCCACCTTCGTTAAACGCCACCGCTTGTCCATCAATAATTGGAGAATCTTTTGTTCCTACACGAGGCTGAATTGAAACATCAAATTCTGTTTTTTCCATATAAAGGGAACGAAGCTGAGAATGTATCGCTTTTTTTAATTTATGTGCCGCTTCTTTCCTTAGCTTTGTCAACGTCTGCGCTTCGACATATAAATCTTTCCACGCTGCTTCTAAATCTGCTATCAACTCACTTAATCGATCGTCTTTATGAACAAGTGAATCAAGCTCCTCTTCAATTCTTGCCGCATACTCCATCATTTCTTCAACAGTCGATCCATACTTCCTCTTCAGCTGAGTTAATTCATGTAGTCGACTTTCCACAACTTCTAACCTTGCTGGGTCAAATTCAATAAGTTCCATCTGATTTCGTAACGTAAAAGCCGCTTCCTCAAGTAAATAAAAGCTATTACTAACATTTTCATGTAATGCAGATAGCTCTTTATCAATTGTCGCCGCTTCTTCCAAATGAGCCGTTGCATTAGCAAGAAAATCCAAACCGCGATTCTCACCAAATAAGCTTTGATAACTGTCCTGTAACAGCGAGAAAAGCTTCTCACTATGTTGAAGTTTATGCCGCTCTTCTAATAAACGTTCATCTTCTAACGGTTCTAACTGAGCTTGCTCAATTTCGTTTAGCTGAAATTGATATAAATCAACCTTTTGTGCCATTTCTTGCTCATTTGTACTAAATCGAACAACTTGCTGTTGAAGTTGTAACGCCTTTTTATATAATTCTTGGTATTCGAGCCTCGTTCTCTTCAATAAGACACCTGCATATTCATCTAATAAATGCATATGATGCTCTGGTTGCATTAAGCTTTGATGCTCATGTTGTCCATGAATGTCAACAAGTGTTTGGCCGATCTCACGTAAAATGGCTATCGTCACCATTTTCCCGTTAATACGACAAATGCTTTTACCTTGTGTTGTAATATCTCGACGTAAAATAAACATCTGATCTGAAACATCAATTCCAAGGTCTTTAGCTTTCTCTAAAGCCCTATTTCCTTCTTCAACATGGAACAACCCTTCAATTTCAGCACGTTGCTCACCATAACGTACATAATCAGCCGATCCACGCCCACCTAACAATAATCCAATAGCATCAATAATAATTGATTTACCTGCACCTGTTTCACCAGTTATAACCGTTAATCCTTTTTGAAAAGGAACGGTTAATTGATCAATTATGGCAAAATGTTTGATCGATAGTTCGACTAACACACCTTCACCACCCTTAAAGCATTTCTAAAAAGCGTTCCGTCAATGACAAACCTTTTTCCTTCGTCTTGCAAATAACGAGTATCGTGTCATCCCCACAAATCGTCCCCATAATTTCTGGCCAATCTAAATTATCAATTAATGCACCAATCGCATTAGCATTTCCTGGTAATGTTTTCATGACAATCAAATTGTCTGATCGATCAATACTTACAAAGCTATCCATAAGCGAGCGCTTTAATTTTTGTAGCGGATTAAAACGTTGGTCTGCAGGCAAGCTATATTTATATCGTCCATCCATCATCGGCACCTTAACGAGATGTAGTTCTTTAATATCTCGAGAAACCGTAGCTTGTGTGACGTTATAACCAGCTTGTCTCAATTGTTCAACTAAATCATCCTGCGTTTCAACTTCACCATTCGTAATAATCTCTCGAATTTTAATATGACGCTGTCCTTTATTCATATCGATTCACCTATCTCTTTTCATTTCTCACTACTACCATTATCTACATAAACGAACAAGAATACAATAAGAAAAACTGTGCAGCAGTCTTTTCTTTAAAGCGACGTGCAAAGCCGTTACAACGGTTTTCAGTTTTGCTGAAAGTGGAGTTCTTTCAGCAAAACGTATAACGTGCGAAGCAGTCGCTCTCCTTTGAGTTATCCAACAACCTCTTATAAAAAAAGAAGAAGTGCACTAGCACCTCTTTCACAGCGATTTCAATTGTTCGTGCGCGCGTTCCACAACCTCTTCAACAGAAATCTGATCACGAAGGTGCACGTTACTCATTTCCTCTTCCAATTGTAAATGAAGGAGAAATTCAATATTTCCTTCTCCTCCTTTAATAGGAGAATAATCCAACCCTAGAACGGAATAGCCTTGCCCAAGAGCAAAGTCAATCATTCGTTTAACGACATCTTCATGAATACTTGGATCACGAATGATTCCTTTCTTCCCAACTTGTTCACGTCCCGCTTCAAATTGAGGTTTGATGAGCGCCACAACATCACTCCCAGGTAGAAGCAGTGATTTTAAAACAGGTAAGATTAGCTTAATCGAGATAAACGAAACATCCATACAAGCAAATTGCGGAAGGCCTTTTTGTAAATCAGCCCGTTCTACATAACGAAAATTTGTGCGTTCCATGACGACAACACGCTCATCTTGTCTTAGCTTCCATGATAGTTGGTTATAGCCGACATCAATTGCATAAACGGCTTTTGCCCCATTTTGCAAGGCGCAATCAGTAAAGCTCCTGTTGAAGCACCAATATCAATAACAAGCTTACCCTGAAGGGAAATCAGAAATACGCGAAGAGCCTTTTCTAATTTTAGACCTCCTCGACTAACATAGGGAATTGGATTTCCCTTTACTTCCAACGTGATCGAACTATCGATCTTCACTCCAGGCTTATCAATCCGCTCCGTCCCAGAAAAGACGAGTCCAGCCATAATTGCACGCTTCGCCTTTTCTCTCGTTTCAAACAGTCCACGTTCAACAAGTAAAACATCAATACGTTCTTTCTTAGCCATTCACCTACGCCCTTTGTCTACGTTGTGGCAATAATGTTTGTAGTTGGTCAGCTACATTCGCTGAAGTTAATCCAATCTCCTCAAGTAGCTCATTTACACTTCCATGCTCAATAAATTCATCAGGAATACCCATTCGTTTCATTGATACCATAAATTGATTTTCTTGGAAAAACTCAAGTACAGCACTTCCAAAGCCACCTTGTAATGCTGCTTCCTCTAGAGTAAGCACTGGAATGTTTAATGTTGCTATATCTCGGAGCATATTCTCATCTAATGGTTTAACGGAATTAGCATTAATGAGCTTAACTGAGAGACCTTGTGATTGCAATATATTTACCGCTTCATCAGCAACTGGTATCATCGTTGCAAACGTCAAAATACAGGCATCTGTTCCTTCACGCAGCACTTCCCACTTTCCAATCGGAAGCTGTTGGAGCTGCTTGTCCATTTTCACACCATAACCGTTCCCTCTTGGGTAACGAACTGCAATCGGCCCATCATCATATTGAGTTGCCGTGTAGATCATATGCTGAAGCTCATTTTCATCCTTAGGCATTAAGATTTTCATATTCGGAAGATGACGCAAATAAGCTATATCAAATACACCTTGGTGAGTTTCACCATCTGCACCAACTAAGCCAGCACGATCAATCGCAAAGAGAACATTTAAATTTTGACGACACACATCATGCACAAGCTGATCGTAGCCTCGTTGTAAGAATGTTGAGTATACGGCAAATACAGGCTTCATCCCCTGAGTCGCTAAACCTCCTGCCATTGTCGTAGCATGCTGTTCAGCGATACCGACATCGAACATTCGCTCAGGAAATTCCTTAGCAAATACATCGAGCTTTGTCCCCCCAGGCATTGCAGCAGTTAACGCCACAATACGCTTATCTTCACGAGCGATTGTTTTTAGCGTTTCTGCAAACACGCCACTATAACTTGGTGGGCCAGGTTTTTTAACCACTTCGCCCGACTCAATTTTATATGGACCTAATCCATGCCACGTACCTTTTGCATCTAGCTCAGCTGGCTTGTAGCCTTTCCCTTTTTTCGTCAACACATGAATGAGTACAGGCCCTTTAGTCTTTTTCGCATATTTCATATTCTCAGCCAAGTCCTCTAAGTCATGGCCATCAACAGGTCCTAAGTAAGTGAAACCTAATTCCTCAAAGAAAATACCCGATACTAATAAATATTTCAGGCTATCCTTTACACGTTCAGCTGTTGAAGCAATTTTTCCGCCAAAAGCCGGAATCTTCTTGATTAATTGCTCTAGCTCTTCTTTTGCTTTTTTATATTTTCCAGCCGTACGTAATCTTCCGAGTACATTATGAAGGGCGCCAACATTCGGTGCAATGGACATTTCATTATCATTTAAAACGACAATTAAATCTGTTTGCTCATGTCCAATGTGATTCAGGGCTTCAAGTGCCATCCCACCTGTTAGTGCACCATCTCCAATAATAGCAACGACAGATTCATCCGTACCTTTTATATCACGTGCTGTCGCCATCCCCATCGCAGCAGACAATGAAGTTGAACTATGACCTGTTTCCCAGACGTCATGGTCACTTTCATTACGCTTTGGAAAGCCACACAATCCTTTATATTGACGAAGCTGGTCAAATTGACCCGCTCTTCCTGTTAGTATTTTATGAACATATGCTTGGTGTCCGACATCCCAAATGAACTTGTCCTTAGGGCTTTCAAATAATTGGTGGAGAATTAACGTTAGTTCCACCACCCCTAAATTCGGCCCTAAATGTCCGCCAGTCACGGATAGTTTCTCAATCAAAAATTGTCTAATATCGTTTGCTAATCGTTCAAGCTCTTCGTTCGAATAATGCTTTAATTCGCTTGGGTCTTTAAATTCCTCTAGATTCATAAAGGAACCCTCACTTTCGAGTCAGTTTATCTTTTTTTCTTTTTTCCGTTGTTAGAAAATACTTTGATCTTTAATCTTACCTCTAAAACATATAATAATCTACCTACTTGAAAAATAATCGGTGTTGAATAATGAATCGCAAGCGTTTTACCTATTGCTTTTCCGCCTACAGTTAAGGCTGCGACTACACTCGTAAATAATACCGAAATCACTAAGTATTGTACAGAAGCATCATGATATCCTAATTGTAAAGCAAATTGTAAGACAACATATGCCGAGGCCGTTCCACTAATAATACCAGAAATATCACCGATCACATCATTACAGAAGTTCGCAAATCGGTCGGCATTTCTTGTTATTTGAACCGCTTGCCTCGCCCCTTTTAACCGTTCAGAGGCCATAGCATGAAACGGTTTCTCATCTGCCGCTGTTGCCGCTACACCTATTGTATCAAAGAATACACCTAAAATCACAATAATAAAGACAATCACCATTCCGATCGCCCATGTCACCCCGCTTAATATAAAAGTTGAGATGACTGAAAAAATAGCCGCTAGCACTAAAGTGATAACGGCAATCCATATACTCCAATGTATTGATTTCATAAAATGCTTCATAGTAATTGATCGTCACCTTTTACATCCATTATGTAAGAGAGTGGCCATTTAAAGAGTAAACTCTGTAGCTTAGGTCCAGTAGGGTTTCCCATCTCAGTTCCAATGCGTCGCCGCACTGGCGGTTTCCCTTTAAACCGAGATTGACGCTGTCACCAGTCGCCAGACTAGATTACCACTTAGTCTACACTGCAATCCTCTTTAAATGTCGAGCGAACAGTCTAGGAGATTTCCTCAGCAATCCCGTGCCAATCTTTTATCCTCTTTTGCAGAGATGATTTCATATAGGTAAGATCGTCATTGTTGGCCGACAACAACGAATCTCTTGTTCTATAATCCCCTCACTCTCCACTCAAGGCAGGCTACGCTGCAGACGAGTCCCAACTCGCCTTACAGGTTCATACCCAAAAACCTTACTCAATATACATTGAACGGTTTTTTGGGCCTCCACAGTAAAAGGGTCATCGCCCACATGCCTTTGTGGATCGCCCTTTTACCTTTTCTCCCAGCTTAGACCCAAGCTGGGCGCCTCAAGCCAAAACAAGGAGCTTCATCGATGTGCCCTTTGGCGGATTTTTAGGCCCGCCTTCAAGATTGGAGGACTGACTAGAATACTGTACCACTCTCGTATTAAACTATTATATCACGCGTCAAGATAAAAGCTCAATGGAAATGGATGGGCCTAATGATCACGGTTCGCAATATATTCCGTCAACCCAATCAACATAGAATGATTGATATTGATACCGTATATATATTCTTTCGCTAACGACATATGCTCCGAAAGTTTCTCCTTCGCCCCATCTAGACCTAATAAATTAGGATATGTACTTTTCTTATTGTCAACGTCGCTTCCTACTGGCTTGCCAATAACGGATGAATCACCTTCAACATCCAATATATCATCCTTAATTTGGAAAATGAGACCCAATTCTTTTGAAAATTGGCGTAGCAGCTTACAATCAGCCTCGCTCGCTTCTGCTAAAATGGCACCTGCCATCACTGAGGCTGTTAGTAAATCCCCTGTTTTATGATGATGAATATATAAAAGCTCATCAAGGGTTAATGATTGATCCTCACCCGCCATATCTGCTACTTGACCACCAACCATCCCTGCCGGACCAGCTGCACGTGAAATTTCATGAATAAGCTCCACTTTTTGCTTGTCTGATACAGAATCTTTTTCTAAGGAAGTAATTAACTGAAAGCTGTATGTTAATAACGCATCACCTGCTAAAATGGCTAACGCTTCACCGAACACTTTGTGATTCGTTGGCTTTCCTCTTCTTAAGTCATCGTCATCCATTGCTGGAAGGTCATCGTGGACTAACGAATATGTATGAATCATTTCTAGCGCACAGGCAACATCAACCCCTCGTTCAAGCGGAGCTCCAAAACTCTGTAACGTTGCAAACACAATAGCTGGTCGAACTCGCTTTCCACCGGCATTTAAAGAGTAGAGCATGGCTTTCTTTAATTGTTCAGGAGCTTGTAAAGATTGAATATGCTCAGGAAGCCGTTTTTCTACAAGCTGTTTACTTTGCTGTAAAAATGAACGTAGAGATGTCACGATGATTCGTCCTCCTGAAAGGCGAGTACTTCGACCTCACCATCCTCATGTAAAATCTGATCCATTTGTTTTTCAACCTTTTCAAGCTTTTCATGACAAAACTTTGACAAGGTCATCCCCTCTTGAAACATTGCAATCGCTTCCTCCAAAGGTACGTCACCTTGCTCAAGCTTCTCAACAACTACTTCTAGTTCAGACATCGCTTCTTCAAATGTTTTATCCTTTTTCTCTGACATTGCTCTTTTCCTCCTCTACTAACGAACTCACCTTTACGACTTGACAATGAACATACCCATCCTTTAAACGGACGTTTAATGCCGAACCTTTTTTAATGCTTTTAACCGTTTTAATTATTGAGTTCCTTTCGTCATAGGCTAAGTTATACCCACGTTCCATTAACCTTAACGGACTTAAAAGATGTAATTCATTTATTTTCTGTTCAAAAGGGATTCGTTTACTCTTTAACAGTTCAATGATCGATGCTGTCAAACGACCTTTTAATACCTTCTGCTCCTGTATCGCCTTTTCTAATTTTCGCTCTGGGTGGGCAGAAAGTAGCCTTTGATCGAGCTTATCTAGTATATGCCCTTGCTCATACAACCGTACTGACATTCCCCTTTTCAACTTATCCAAAGCAACATCAAGCTGCTGCTCCTTTTGTTTAACTAACTGTTCAGGATAGCGAAAAGCATATGAATGAATTAAACGCTCATGACGAGATCTTTCCCGGGAAATGGTATCGTTCATTCGTTGGAACAGTCGAGTTGATAAGCTTTTCACATAGCGATTTAACTCATTTACATCTGGTACGGCAAGCTCAGCTGCCCCAGTAGGGGTAGGAGCGCGAAGATCAGCTACAAAGTCACTAATCGTATAATCCGTTTCATGACCGACTGCCGAAATAATTGGCACTTGAGCAGAAGCAATTGCCCTTGCCACTCCTTCATCATTAAATGCCCACAGTTCTTCTATCGATCCTCCTCCACGCCCTACTATTAACACATCAAAGCAATTAGCTTTATCGACTCGTTCAATCGCATTCTTAATCGAGGTAGGAGCTTGATCACCTTGAACGAGAACTGGTAATAACGTTATTTGCGCAAGCGGATAACGTCGCTTTAAAGTCGTCACAATATCACGAATAGCAGCCCCTGTTGGTGAGGTTATTACGGCAATTCGATTTGGAAATCGTGGTAATCCCTTCTTTCTTGATTCAGCAAATAACCCTTCCCGTTCTAACAGCTTCTTCAGTTCCTCATATGCAAGGAATAGACTCCCTACTCCATCAGGTTGCATTTCCTTAGCATATAGCTGGTATTGTCCATAAGGCTCATATACATTGATTTCACCTCGGATTAATACATTCATTCCACTTTCTGGTTTAAAGGTAAGAAAGCGGTTATGTCCAGCAAACATGACAGCTTGCACACGAGAATTTTCATCCTTGACCGTAAAGTATAAATGTCCACGGCTATGTCGTTTCACATTTGAGAGCTCTCCTCTGAGCCACACACTTTGTAAAACAGGATCATATTCAAATTGATTTTTGATGTATCGTGTTAATTCCGTAATCGTATAAATGGATTCAGCGGACATGCGTTCACCTATTTTCGCTGTTGTGCGGATTGGATCGTATTTTCTAAGAGCATTGTTATCGTCATCGGCCCTACTCCACCTGGTACTGGTGTAAGGTAAGAAGCCTTTTCCTTCACGTCATCAAAATCAACGTCCCCACATAATTTACCATCTACTCGATTTATACCGACATCTACGACAATCGCCCCATCTTTAACATCATCAACTTTAATAAATTTTGGACGACCAACAGCAACAATTAGAATATCTGCTTGAGTTGTTAACCCTCTCATATCCTTCGTACGTGAATGGCAATATGTAACGGTCGCATTCTCATTTAATAGTAATTGGCCGACAGGCTTTCCAACAATGTTGCTACGCCCAATAACAACAACATGCTGACCCTCAAGTGGTAATTTAGCCTCTTTCAGCATCTCTACGACACCATAAGGAGTACAAGGCAAAAACGTTTCCTCACCTGTCATCATTTTCCCAATACTAATTGGATGAAACCCGTCGACATCCTTTTCTGGAGCAATCCTTTCAATGACAGCCTGCTCTGTAATATGATTAGGTAATGGTAATTGGACCAGAATTCCATCAATAGCTGGGTCATCGTTAAGTTGATCGATCTCTTGTAGTAGTTCTTCCTCAGAAATACTTTCAGGACGTTCAATAAGTCTAGAATAAATCCCTACATCAGCACAGGCTTTTTGTTTTGCCCTTACATACGTTTGCGATGCTGGATTTTCACCAATTAGAATAACCGCTAGTCCTGGAGTTACATGTTGTTCAACTAAATCTTTAACTTTCTCCTTCATTTGTTCCCTTTTTTTAGTAGCTAACTCTTTTCCGCTTAATAGTTGTGCAGTCATCATTTACTCCCCCTTAATCGTTTCAAGCGCTTTGGAAAGGACACCATTCACAAATTTCCCTGACTCGTCTCCTCCAAATGCTTTCGCAAGTTCAATTCCTTCATTCAATGTCACATTGACAGGAATATCATCTATGTATTTCATTTCATATACCATCATCCGTACAATAGCACGATCGACGAGCCCCATTCGACTAATGGTCCAGCCTTGTAAGCTGTTCATAATAATCTCATCAATCTTAGCAATTTGTGTACTTGTCCCATTCACAAGCTCAAGAAAAAATTCACTTGGTCTTTCTTCTTCACCCACAACGCTTTCAATTGCTTGGTCCGTATCACTTTTTGCTAGATCCATTTGGTACAAAGCTTGTGCTGCTCGTAACCTTGCTACTCTTCGATTCATTTGTTTGACTCCTTTTACCGTAAACTTGCAGTTTGTTATGTTGATAGCATACCATGTTTTCTTTTCGAAGAACAACGTCTTTTAGCTGTCGGTTATTTTAACCATTGATGAACATGTAGTAATTAGACCACTATTCCCTATATATTTCGTTCCAATGAAACCACGAAAGAAGACAGCCTTAAGTAATCTTCAAGGCTGTCCTACTTCTACTTCTATTATAGCTCGTCTTGGTTAGGTTCAACCGTTTCAAACTGCACACCGACAACATGTACATTAACAGCCTGAATATCAATCGCTGTCATCGTTTGAAGTGCTTGCTTCACATTCGACTGAATCAAGTTCGCCACATCAGGGACAGATACACCATATGTAATGACGACCGATACATCGATTGTAATTCCTTCTTCTTCGAGATCTACCTTAACCCCTTTACCATGGTTCTTTCGGCCTAGCTTTTCAGCTACATCTGTAGCAAAATTCCCTCGCATCGTTGCTACACCATCTACCTCAGAAGCAGCGATTCCAGCAATGACCTCAATCACCTCAGGAGAAATTTCAACTTTACCAAGCTCTGATTTTTGCTCTTCTAATTCCAAACTAGGGTTTTCATTCATATTCTTCCCTCCTATTTATTTAATGAAATAGCCATGACATCATGCTCTTCTAGAAATTTAGTATTAAAGTGCCCCGAAACAAACGTCTCATGCTGAAGTAATCGTAAATGGAAAGGAATAGTCGTTTCAACACCAGGACCTTCAACTTCGAATTCTTCTAAAGCACGAATCATTTTTGCAATGGCCTCTTCTCTCGTTGCACCATGTGTAATAACTTTCGCAATCATTGAATCATAATAAGGAGTAATCATATAATCAGGGTAAGCAGCAGAATCAACACGTACCCCAAGTCCACCTGGAGCTAAATATTGGTTAATTCGACCAGGTGCAGGCATGAAGTTCTTTGCCGGGTTTTCTGCATTAATCCGACATTCAATCGACCAGCCTTGGAATGTAACATCCTCTTGCTTATACGTTAATTGTTCACCACTCGCAACCCGGATTTGCTCCTTAATTAAATCAATTCCTGTTACCATCTCTGTAACCGGGTGCTCAACTTGAATACGTGTATTCATTTCCATAAAATAAAATTCACCACTATTATGGTCATAAATAAATTCAACCGTTCCTGCCCCCGCATATTGAACAGCCTTAGCTGCGTTCACTGCAGCTTCCCCCATTTCCTTCCTTTTACTTTCGGAAATAGCTGGCGACGGTGTTTCTTCAAGTAACTTCTGTAGCCTACGTTGAATACTACAATCACGCTCTCCTAAATGAATCGTATTACCATGTAAATCAGCTAATACTTGAATTTCAACATGACGAAAATCCTCAATGTATTTTTCAATATAAATACCTGGATTACCAAAGTTAGTAGCCGCTTCCTGCTGAGTGATGTTCATTCCTTTTTTTAATTCTTCAGGTGTACGGGCAACGCGAATTCCTTTACCGCCACCACCAGCAGTTGCTTTAATAATAACAGGGAAGCCGATCTCATTTGCAACCTTTAAGCCGTCTTCAACAGTTTCAACAATTCCATTTGAACCAGGAACAATCGGAACACCAGCTTTTTCCATAGTCTTACGTGCAACATCTTTTGTTCCCATTTGGCTAATCGCATTGGGACTTGGACCTATAAATGTAATATTACACGCTGCACAAATTTCAGCAAAATCAGCATTTTCAGCTAAAAACCCATAACCAGGATGAATCGCATCTGTTTCCGTTAACGTCGCAACACTCATAATATTCGTTACATTCAAATAGCTTTGATTCGATGCGGTCGGACCAATACAATAAGCCTCATCTGCTAATCGTACGTGTAACGAATCTTTATCCGCTTCCGAATAAACAGCGACTGTTTCAATATTCATTTCCCGACAAGCGCGGATGATTCTTACCGCAATCTCCCCTCGATTGGCAATTAAAACTTTTTTAATCATCTGTTCTCTCTCCTATACTAAGCAGGCTCGACTACGAATAATGGTTGGCCGTATTCAACAAGCTCACCATTTTCAGCTAGGATTTCAACAACCTTCCCACTTACTTCTGCTTCAATTTCGTTCATTAATTTCATTGCTTCAACGATACAAACAACTGAGTTTGCTTGCACTTGATCTCCTATTTGTACATAAGGGTCTGAGTCAGGTGAAGGAGCCGAATAAAAGGTCCCTACCATTGGTGATGTAATCGTATGTAAGTTAGCATTTGTTGCTGGCGCTGGCGCTTCTTCTCCTTGCGAACTTTGCGGAGTTGAAGTCGCCTGTGTAGGTGCTGACTGTGCAACTGGTGCCTGAGTTTGCTGAACAGCAACTGGAGCTTGTTCGACTACTTGTAGTTCTCTTTGCTTCTTTAACACAAGCTTGGAGCCTTCCTGTTCGAATTTCAATTCGTCGATATTTGAATCGTCCAATGCTTTAATTAAATCTTTTAATTCATTTACTGTTAACATTGTATACACTCCTTCTTCTTCCCATGCAGAACGCAACTTTTTATATATTTCAATTTATTCGACAAGCCTGTTAGAAAAACCTGCCTATCAAATCAATTGTTATTTTAATCTTCCTCATTAACCTCTACTTCTGTTGTACGAGGTGTATAGTCTTTTTTATATTGACGAAATACAGGGAACTCTGATAAGTTCTCAGGAATCTTGCCATCCTCAAGTAAAATGATTTTGACTATATCTTTATTTCGCGCCATGTGATATTTATCTCCGTACTCATTTTCTTGCGTATATTTCTTTAAACTTTGATAATCGTCCTCTTGAATTGACACTTTATATGTACCTTCATCCTCATCTTCAATTTGCTGTTCAAAACCAATTTCAAATTCAACAATTTGGATGTGATCATTTTTCATATTACGCGTTTGCTCAAGTACGGCTTTCGCTCCTTCAGTTAAATCATTCCATTCCATTTCATAATCGCTCCTCATTATATGATCTTTGCGTATTATATCAAAGAACGTACCATCAGTCACCTTTTGATAAGAAAAACACGATAGCGTCTTTTCTTATTAGCGTTGTGCGGAGCCGTCACCCGATTTTGAAAGCCTTGCAATGAGTGTTTTTTTCATAGAAAGGCGCTACGAGCGGAGCCATTACTCCTTTTAAGTTACTAGAAACATATTTCCGTAAAAAAAACGCAAAAGAGACCCCCAAAAATGAAAGCCGGTGAAATTTACGACAAATAAAATTTCAACCGGCTTTTCATTTCAGAGGAAGGTTTTGTCCCAGCCTCTTCTGCATTTTATACATTTCATCATTACTTATTCATGCCTGTATGTCCCACCGCAATACTTGTTTCATCTAAATTAAGGTTCAATTGTGAAATCGTTAATTGTAGTAATTCATTTGCTTGCTCACGAGAAAGATCCTCTGATTGTACAAGGACTCTAACCTGCTCCTGATCAGCCAAAACAAGTGCATCATCAAACCCTTTTGCCAAAATGAGTTGTTCTAAAATGACTTCATCATTTTGAAGTTGGTGCAGATCAGCTTCTAATTGATGTGCATCAGCTTTTTCCTCTGCTGTAGCCTCTTCTGAAGCACGAATTCTTGTGTATTCTTCTTTTAATCGATCTCGATTTGCCTGTACTTCCATGCGAATCGTCGTAAATGCTTCATTCGTTGAAATTGTTGAAATCTCTCCATATTCTCCTTCTTCTATTGCTACATCTAACTCATCAGCGATATTGCCTAATACGGCATTCACGTCATCACTTTCTAGTTCTAAATCTTCTTGATCCCTAATTTCATTCTCATCACCATCTTGCAGTTCATCCCCTTCAAGATCCTCATCAGAATAAGCGAAATCATTTTGCGCTGGATCCGTTGGGATGACATAATACACTGATAAGACAATAATTAAGCTAAGCATTGTTAATAACCAAACTGTTTGTTTTTTCAAGACCATTAAGAACCCTCCTTAGTTTTTTTCGGCATAACCGAAATGCGATGTGATGGAACATCTAATACACGACTCACAGCTTCAATCACTTGACTCTTCGAATTCGCATTTTCAACACCTTGTGCAACAACGAGCACCCCTCTTACTTCTGGTTTTTCTTTATGAATAAGGATTGGAACTTCCTTATCACCTTCTCGAATAATGACAACTTGTTCTTCTCTCGTGCGATCATCAACCGTTCTCTTTCCACCTTCTCGATCCGTTTCATCTGTCAGTTGTTCTTTCGTGACACTGTCCCTTTCATAGACAGATCGTTCTGTCTCAGCTAAATTCACCATAACCGAAACATCAGACAGTCCAATCATTTGTTCCAATAACTCTTTTAATTGATTTTCATAACGCATTTCATAGTCTTCCATCGAATTAGGTTCTGCTGACCTGTCCCGTTTAAAGGCTTCTTCAACCTCGTCTACATCCTCACTTTCGTTATAAACAGGCAAAGATTGATCCGTTTCATTTTGATCAGACAGAAGATTCCCCATAATCATTAGGGCAACTCCTAAGCAGCCAAGAAGGACAAGATAATGGAGAGGGAGACGTCGATTTTTTCCATTATTAGATTTTTTCATTAATGATTGGAGCCACTTCTGATCCTTTTCTTCATTCTGCTTCACTTTGCTTGTTTCCCCCCTTCCCACGCGACTTGAATCTTTTCTTTTGGCACATTCCAATTGTGAGCAAGAAATTGCTGAACATCTGCTAATGATTCAAACTCTTGTTGCTCGTCATCCTCGTTTCGATTCGATTCGGAAATATCAATGCGAATCGGTTGAACAGCCTCAACGCTAGCGTCAGATTCAGACTGTTCCTCTTCTAGCTCTGTATAAACGAATGTATGGATGACTTCTAATGAATCAATGGCATCTTGAATCGTTTCGAGCTCACCCTCCCACAGCAGTTCAACTTCTACTCTCGCTATTTCCAAATCATATCCCTCTCGCAATTCGTCTTTTACTTGATTCTCCAATTGGACAGCCATCTGTTCAGAAATATATGCACGTTGTCCCAACTCTATCTCTTTTTTTTGCAAATTTATTGCCTCTTGGACGACTTTTTCTGTTTCATCTGTCTGAACAGACAGTGAAACGAGCCATTCATCCACATCTTCTGTGAAAATGGATAATAGTGGCTGTAGCATAGCGACTAATAATAATAGTCCAACCACTAGCTTCACATAACGTTGCATATGAGAGTTTGGTAGCATCAACTCCAAAATCGTCGCCAATAAAATAATGAGAATAATTGTCGTTAACCAGCCTGTTAAACTTGCCATTTCACTCCCTCCTCCCCTTAAGGCATTGAAAAAGTTTGGTTTTCAATTTTTTTGTGCCCTTTAACCAATGAGCGAAACCTTTGCCTGATTTGAAAAGAATGATACGAATGGATTTCTCTTATCAATTGAGCAACAGATGAAGCCATTGCTTGTCAAATCAAAGGTACTGAAAAAGTTGATTTGTCCTTTTTCAGTGGCCTCCCTCACCTCATCATTAGCGACACATTTCCAGCCGCAATCATAATCGTAATAGCCAAAAAGAACATCAGACATACAACGGCAAGTGCAGCAAAAACAAACATAACCGCTTTTCCAATAATCGATAGACATTCGATAATAGGGCCACCACCAAGTGGTTGTAAAACAGCGGCTGATAAATTGAAAATAATCGCGAGTGAAAGCACCTTCATCGCCGGAAATGCACAAAGCATGAGCAAAATTCCTAGCCCTGCTAGTCCAATCGTATTTTTTAATAATAACGAGGCGCTCATGACTGTATCCGCAGCATCCGTAAACATCCTACCTACAACCGGAACTAGATTCCCTGCTAAAAACTTAGCCGTTCTTACCGTCACACCATCTGAAACAGCCGTAGCGGCTCCTTGAACTGAAATAACACCAAGGAAAATGGTCAAAAAGATACCTAATGAACCGACCGCTATATTTCGTAAGAACGTAGCAAGCTTGGACACTTTGTAGTGATCTGTTAACGTACTAACAATACTTAAAACGGCTGACAAAAATAACAGTGGTAGAACTATTTTTTGAATAAATAACCCACTCATGTTTACGAGAAAAATAATTAATGGGTGAAATAGTGCTGCTGTCGTTATATTACCAATCGCCGCCATCATCGCAAGCATGAGCGGAAGTAGAGCAATCATAAAATGAATCATTGAATTAACGGCGTCTGTAGCATACGTAATCGCTACTCGGAAGCTATTTAATGCAATGATCATTAAGACCATATACGTAATGGCATAAGCAACCTTACTAACGGCCTGTTTTTCAAATGCATTTTGAAGAGATTGAAGGATCATACAAAAGACTGTCAATAAAATAAGAGACCCTAATAATTTTCCATTTACGACTAATTCATGAAGTAAATATTTCACAAAGCCAATGCCCCAGTCTTTAAAGGAAAATTGCTTGTCTCCTTTTATAAAATCCATAAAGGAACCTTTTTGACTTTCGGGGAGAAAGCCCCCATATTCCCTTGAAATTTCCTCCCAATATTGAATGACTTCATCTAATTGTAAGTTCTCTACTTGACGTTCAATAAAGCCTTCTTCATTAAAAGGTTCTTCTTCAGCGAAGGTCATAACTGGGAAACATGTAACAACGAAAAGTACGACAATGAGAAAGAAACCAACTCGCTTCAACAAAGAACACCTCAACCTTCTTTTTAGGTTGGTAACAATGACAACACCATCTCAATGACAGCTGTTAAAATCGGAATAGCAAGCACGAGTATTAAAATTTTCCCGGCTAATTCAATTTTTGAAGCAATAGCAGCTTGTCCAGCGTCTTTAGCTATTTGAGAACCAAACTCTGCGATATAGGCAATACCGATAATTTTTAGGATTGTTTGCAAATACATCATATTAAGATCCGCTCGCTCTGCTATTCCTTCAAGCATCTCGATGATTTTGACAATCTCATCAATGAGAAATAGAAAGATGAATACACCAACAAAGACTGTCAGCATAAAGGCAAACATCGGCTTTTGTTCCTTCACAACTAGGGCTAGGAAGGTTGCGATTAACCCTAACCCAACAATTTGAATAATATCAATCGCCACTCACCTCACCCTTGAAACAGAAACACGCCTCTAATTTTCTGAAATAAATCATCAACAATTGTTGCAACCATATAAAGAACGACGACAAACCCAATTAAGGTGACCCAATGTGCCCAATCTTCTTTTCCCATCTGTTTCAATACCGTGTGAATCATCGCGACGACGATGCCAATTCCAGCAATCTGAAAGATGGTGTTCACATCATACATCACAACCTCTCCTCCTCCTTCTTACACCAATAGGATGACAACTAGTAAGCCTGCTAGAAAGCCTAAGCTTTTCACCATCTTTTCATACCGATGCTGTCTCTCGCGCGCTTCTTGCTCCTCTCTTGCCAGATGAGCTAACGTTAAATGAATTTGCTTTTGTTGCTGATCACGGTCATGCTGTCCGAGTGTTGCGCCAAATTGTAGCATCACTTCACGTTCACTATCTAAAAGAGCCGTCCTAGGCCAAACAACTTCAATACTTGCTTGCCACGCATCAAAGGCACTATGCTCTTGCTCTAGTAGCTTTTCTGAAAACAAATCAAACACTGTACTAACTGGCTTAGGCAGTTGCTTAGCAATATGCTCAGCAGCTTGAGCTAGTGGTGTTAACCCATACATCATCTCTGCCTCCAATGACTGAACAGCTACTTTTAGTTGTCTTAATTGTTTAGGTCTATCACTTAATCGTTTGGCATATTCAAAACCCATCCACGTAGTGACAAGGATAATTATGAGAGAACCGACCCATTTCACGTCACACTCACCAAATCTTTCTTATATTGATTTCGGATTCGCTTAATCTCACCAGGCTTCTGAGTACGAGTCAATTCAATACAACGTTCAAACGCACTCATTTCAAATAATGGCTTTAAGGTTGGACGCTTCTCAACATCTTCCATTGAATATCCATGGGCGGTCGTCATTACTTTAACTCCTGCATGAAGAGCCTCTTGGACGGCTATAACATCCTCTTCTCGTCCAATTTCATCAACAATTAAGACGTCCGGACTCATCGAACGAATGAGCATCATCATTCCTTCTGCTTTCGGACAACCATCTAAAACGTCTACGCGAGCACCTAACTCAAGCTGCGGGACGCCTCTTAGACTCGCTGCAATTTCTGAACGCTCATCGACAATTCCAACTTTTAGTGCTGGAATGTGACGTTTCTCTATTCCTTGACTAATGATACGTGCTAAATCCCGTAGCAAAGTTGTTTTACCTGTTTGTGGAGGTCCAATGAGGATCGTATTACACCAACGTCCTTGATAAAGCTTTGATAGTAATGGTTCAGCTGATCCAATTGCTTGCCGGGCAACTCGAATATTAAAGGAGCTAATATCACGCAATGTTTTCACTGAACCTTTTTCTAAAATGACTTTACCAGCTAGTCCAACACGATGGCCTCCTGTTATTGTGATAAACCCTCGACGTAGTTCTTCTTCAAAAGCATAGATCGAGTATTGGCTAAGTTGGTTCATAACAAATTTCGCATCATCTGCTGAAACAACATATACCCTATCTTGTTGGCGTGGATAATAGGGGAGACCTGCTGATATGACTTCAAGAGGCTTGTTCATACGTAACCGTATTTCTTCTATTGTTGAGAAAACCGTGCGATCCATTTGCTTCAATACTTGTCTAATGGAATGGGGTAGGACGGAACTAATTTCGTGGATCATCGTCTTCTCCTCCTTTTTTATTTTGCTAAACCTATCAAAATGAGCGTAACTCCGGAAGCAATGAAAGCAACCTTTATGAATGAAAGCTGATCTTTCATTCCAATTAAACCGATGCTAATCGATAAAATTAGAATGGTTGGCCCTATAATGGCAAGGGCTGCATTGACCGCTATCGCCTTTTCGACACTGTTCAAGCGCAACATAAGAGCGGCAGCTGTTAATTCAATTAGTCCTGAAACAAGACGTAATCCAACCATGATTAACAGTGCAACTTCAATTGAAAAGAACCACGTTTTCACTACTTCACCCCTCACACTCACTTTGTACAACCTATGAGCCAATTCTTAAATTCAGAACCTAAGAAAAAAGGGATTTGTCAAAAGGTGAAAGCACCTTTTGACAAATCCCTAAAAGCACCAATAAAAACGGCGGAATCGTTATAAAACTGTTAAGATTGGGTGAACGTACTTTTCCTTTCAACCAACCATGTAACTTACGCGCAAACTCACTTTCATCTCCCAATCAAAATTTCATCAATTCTTTTATCTAAAAAAGAGTTCCAAAAGGGGTTATAACACCCTTATGAAACCCCTCTATTACAACTATGCACGTGAAACATATGCACTGCTGCGTGTATCAATAATGAGAACATCGCCTTGGTTCACAAAGAAAGGGACTTGGACGGTTAAGCCCGTTTCAACAGTTGCAGGCTTTGTTCCACCTGAAGCGGTGTCTCCTTTTATACCTGGTTCTGTTTCCGTCACTTCTAATTCAACCGTATTAGGAACTTCTACGCCTAACGTTTCACCTTCATAGCTAATAATTTGAACTTCCATATTTTCTTTTAAAAATTGAAGCTCATGCTCAATCTGCGCTGTTGCTAGCTCAATTTGTTCATACGTTTCGTTATCCATAAACGCATGCATATCCCCATTTGCATACAAATATTGCATACGACGGTTTTCAATATGTGCCTTCGATACTTTCTCTCCTGCACGAAACGTCTTCTCTTGAACCGATCCCGTACGTAAATTACGTAGCTTTGAACGAACAAACGCCGCTCCTTTCCCCGGCTTGACATGTTGGAATTCCATCACTTGCCAAATCCCACCATCTACTTCAATTGTTAAACCTGTTTTAAAATCATTTACTGAAATCATTGTTTTATTCCTCCATATTCCGAGCTTTGACGTGACATCACGTTATCTACTATACCACAGCTTGGAAAAACTTTCTCAGTCATTTTTATTTAATCTCCAACAGAAAGTAGTTCTTTCGTTGAATGCGTAAACGAACGATTCCCGTCTGCTGTAATTAACGTATCATCCTCTATTCGTGTTCCACCAACACCAGCTAAGTAGATCCCTGGCTCTACGGTCACAATCATCCCTGGCTTTAAAACCGTTTTCGACATTTGGGATAAGCGTGGCTCTTCATGTACTTCCATACCGAGCCCATGACCTGTCGAATGTCCAAAGTAAGCGCCATAGCCTTTCTTCTCAATATAATCACGTGTTAGGGCATCAGCCTCTTTACCAGTCAATCCAGGCTTAATACCTTCCATTCCTTTTAACTGTGCTTGCAAGACCGTATCATAAATTTCTTTTAATTGATCATTAATAGTTCCTACAGCAACCGTACGCGTCATATCAGAGCAATAGCCATTTAACAATGCCCCAAAGTCGAGCGTCACAAGTTCACCTGACTCTATTACTTTTTCACTCGCCACTCCATGAGGTAACGCTGAACGATAACCAGAGGCAACAATCATATCGAACGAAGAGCTTGTTGCTCCCTCTTTACGCATAAAGAATTCTAATTCATTCGCCACCTCGATTTCTTTTAGCCCTGGGCGAATGTAAGAAACGATATGATCGAAAGCTGCATCAGCAATAGTAGCTGCCGCTTGCACCTTTTGGATTTCAGCTGCGTCTTTAATTAAGCGAAGCTCCTCCACAAGTCCACTAACTGGTACAAGCTCTGTATCGACAAGGGCTTGTTGATACAGCTGGTAATATTCATATGTAACATGCGCTTGCTCAAATCCAAGCTTCTTCACCTTATATTTCTGACACTGCTGTGTCACCTCAGCAAATATCGGACCAGTGTGTTCAACAATCTCAAATCCTTTTGCCTGCTCCTTCGCCTGTTCCATATAACGAAAATCTGTCACAAAGATCGCGTCCCTATTTGTGATGAGAGCAACTCCTGCTGTTCCTGTGAAGTTTGCCATGTAACGTCTATTATAGGAGCTTGTAATAAGGAGTGCGTCAATATTATGCTCACTAAATTGTTCACGTAACGCTTCAAGTCGGCTCATTATTCAGTCTCCCCTTCCAACAATGCTAATAAAGCTAACTCATAGCCTTTAAAACCTAGACCAACGATTTGTCCTTTCGCTACTGCTGCTGTAACTGAATGATGACGAAAGGACTCTCTTGCATGAACATTTGAAATGTGAACTTCCATCACAGGAACAGACACACTCGCTATTGCATCTCGAATCGCATAACTATAATGTGTATATGCACCTGGGTTTATAATCATACTTGCGTTCTTCTCACCAGCTTCATGAATCCAATCAATAATTTGACCTTCGCTGTTCGACTGAAAGCAATGAACCTCACATGAATGCAGTTTCCCCTTCATTTGAATGAACTTTTCTAAGTCTGCTAACGTTTCGTGCCCGTATACATCTGGCTCTCGCAAGCCTAAACGATTTAAATTAGGGCCATTAATGACATAAATACGTTTCAAAAGGACTCTCTCCCCTCATACTATCGTTTCTTATCATTGTACCATATTTGTATCTTTTAAAAGTCTTATGGGGAGCGATTTTCTCTCTACAAAACGCGTAGCGAGCGAAATCATGGTATGCTTCTTGAGATACTTTTTTGAACATACTCTCGAACAGAGAGCGACACTTACCATTTTCAGTTCCTTGTTATTTCTGCCTTTCTTCTGCATATTGAAAAGAAATTGAATAGCCTATAAATGTTCCATATAAGACGTATAAGCATACAGATGTAATAATTGTATTTAAATCAAGGTTATGAACAGACTTCAATCCTGGAAAGATCGGATTTAACAAAAAGAAAACCATTACCCACAATACTAGTCCATATGCAACCCCTGCCCACATACTATTAACCTTTTGAAAGAGTAACTTATATAAAAAAGCAATCCCAATTGACAATACTGATATCAAACCAATTCCAACGAGTTGCCCGATATATGTATCTTTCCACTCACCTAAAACAAAAGGCATCAGTGCTAAAGCTGGGCCTACACGAATAAACTTAAAATAAAAAGCAAAATAACCAACTAACGACCAAATCAACCCACCAAAAAAACCAATTAAAGTGACTTTCGCTGCAAATGACATCTGTTGTTCAACTGTTTGTTTCTCCATGTTCAACACCTCCACAAAATAGTATGTCCCATTAATGCGTAGTCCCATTCGAAATGATTAAAGTTCCACCATAACGGGTATAGTGTGAAGGAAGTCCTAGTTGAAAAATAGAGGGAATTCGATGTAAGATGTAGAATACAGATTATAAAAAATGAAAGGCTTGTACACATCGTAGATACGTTTATTATCGTTTGGAGGTGGATTTAATGAATTCCATAATGAAGTTTATATTGCCGATCATTATCGGACTTTCTATTGTTGGACTGATCATCTCTCTTTTTAACCCTCTTGCTTTATTAAGACAACTGCTTTGGGTCATTGTAATCGTTGGGCTCATCTTCTTCGTCTATCGATTGGTCATGTCTAGACGTTATGGAACACCACTATTTCCATCACGTTCTGGCCCAACAAGAGCCCAAATTCGCAAAGCAAAGAAAACAAGCCAGCATCACAACAAACAACATCCATCTAAACGACATACAAACGTTCAACCAATCCGATCAAAAAAGAAACCTGAGCCACTGATCCGCAAAAAACGACCGGACCATAATTTTAAAGTCATAGAAGGTAAGAAAAACAAGAAAAAAAATCGCGCTTTATTTTAAATAAATAAAACACGATACCCCCCTGTCGACAAAGTTTCGCAAAAGCGAGACTTTCGACAGGTTTTTTTGTTTAGAGATTTGCCATAATCTAGCACTACGAACACGCTACCGGGTTGATGATATTTGTAAAATTTTTCCTTATCCTAATAAGACCAACTCCGTAAAAACTGCTCTGTCTCATCTCTCCCTAAATGAACTAATTCTTTTTTTTGCACATCTGTTAGTTCAAAATCCGTTGCTTTCACATCTATAACTGGAATAAAAACAACATTTTTAGCATGCTGATCATCAATATAACGAAGATCATGCGCATTACTCATCGTTTCAAACAACGCACGATACATATCAATGGCATTTCTCATCTTATTTTTCGGTAATTGACTAATTTCAGGTGTGAGTTGAAAACCAATAACTGGCTTACGATACTTTTTCATTTTACCATTGCGAAATAAAAACATCGGAAAGTTACTTAATATTCCTCCATCAACGACATAAGACGGTTTCCGACTACTACCACGACTATATATTTTCACCGGTTCAAAGAAAAACGGAATGCTGCAGCTCATTCGAACTGCCCTTGCCACTGAAAATTTTTCTGGTATGACACCATATTGCTTCAGATCATCTGGCAATACTACTAAGCGACCGCGCGTTAAATCAGATGCAATCAATCTCAATGATTCATTAGGTAAGTCTGCAAACGTCCTTACGCCTTTTTTAGCTAACGCCTCTTTTAACCATTTTTCTAATGCATCACCACGATAGAGTCCAAATTTAAAATACAGATGAATCCATTTTGCTATTGGAAACGGAAGTAAGGACATTCTCTCATCTTTAAAGGTTTCTACATCTAATTCATCTAACAAAGCATATAATTCTTCACTTGTATATCCCGATTTAATAAGGGCTGCTACCAATGAACCGGCACTTGTACCCGCTACATGATCAAACTCAAACCCCTTTTCCTCCATTACTTGTAAGGCTCCAATGAACGAAAAGGCTTTAACGCCTCCACCAGCAAAAACACCATCTACCTTCATCTTCACATCGCCTCCTATTAAAGACTATGTCAGATTTCTGATAAATGGTGCTCTTTCCGTATAGAAAATTCAAATTCTTATTGGTTTTGTCGTTGAATCTCTTTCAGTTGGTCTAATCGCTTTTTATCTTCCTCAAAAAATTGCACTAAATCACCAATTCGATCAATCGCATCCCAACTTAGATGATGCTCGATACCTTCGACATCTTGATAAATAAATTCGTCATCGACACCGATAATTCGTAAAAAATTTTCCAATAGCTCATGACGGTACACGAGACGCTTTCCGACTTTTTTTCCTTTGTTCGTCAAAACTAGTCCACGATAACGTTCATAAATTAAATAGTCACTTTTGTCTAATTTCTGAACCATTTTTGTAACTGATGAAGGGTGAACCTCTAATGCCTCTGCAATATCAGATACTCGTGCATATCCTTTATCTTCTATTAAAATATATATTCTCTCTAAATAATCTTCCATACTAGGTGTTGGCATTGTGTCCCCTCCAATTTTCTTCATGCAATGTTCACACCGTTAGCACGTGCATCATAGTCGTTATCATGCAACTCAAATAAACTATATATTGTGTCTCATCATTGCGTTATTACGAAAAAGTATACCACTCTCATTTTACACAATTTAGTGAACAAGGACAATGCCAAGGAAGGAATTAAGTAAAATACTCTACTTTCGCTTTCGGAAAAAAACGCTGAACATATGATTCAAGTATTTCTTTTAGCGCATTCGCATCTTCGTTCTTATAAACATATTTACCTCGCCCATACCTCCCCCATTTATATTTACGTTCCTCTTCATTCATCTCCAATTTTGTTTTAGGATACCGTTTTTTAATCACATTTTTTGCTGTTTTCGTAAATCGATGCTGTATAAGCTCAAACGTTAAATCCTTTGTAGCATAAGTAGGTAATATCGCTTCTAGTCGTTCAAACAAATCTAAATAACCTTCTTTCCAATTTTCATGCAAAATAAGAGGAGCAACAATAAACCCTAACGGATAATCTGCTTTTGCGACCTTTCCAGCTGCTTCAATACGCTCTAAAAAGGAAGACGTACCCGGTTCAAATTTTTTAATCACATGGTCAGAGTTCACACTAAATCGAAAGCGTGTTTTCCCATTATGATTAGCATCTAATAAGTGGTCAACATGATGATATTTAGTCACAAAACGAAGCCGTCCATGGTCCGTTTGGCCTATATGTTCAATCGTTTTCTTTAACGTATGAGTTAAATGATCAATACCTACGATGTCTGATGTACATGCTGCTTCAAAACGCGTTATCTCTGGTGCTCTTTCTTTCATATATTGGTCGGCTGCACCAAAAATTTCATCAATATTTACATACGTACGAATATATGGCTTATTGCCTAAAGTCGTTTGTAAATAACAATAATGGCAATGTCCCATACAGCCAGTGGCTAATGGAATCGCATATTCAGCTGACGGTTTAGATGTATCGAACTTAAGTGTTTTGCGAATTCCTATCACTAATGTTGACTTTGCATTACGATATTGCTGAAGCTCATTATTCCCTGGAATGTTTCGGACTTGATTGTGAGAAGTCGTTTCACGTATTTCAACACCTTGCTTTTCAAATTTTTCTTTGAGCTGTCTTCCAAGTGGGAAATGAAGCGCTTGAGGTTCAATATAAACAAGCTGTGGCTGAAATGGTTTCATGTTAGAACCTACACCTTTCCTTTTTAAACATAGTGTAGACGCTCCCTCACCTTTCAGCCTTATTAAATTATGGTAAGAAAGCCTGTTCAAAAAAACCTTTCATTAAAAAAGAGTAAAGACGATCGTTTGCGGGTAAGAGGTACGAATTCTCCAGCAGGCCTGACAGAAAAAAGCCATATGATGAGAGAGGTTGTCTCACCATATGACATCTATTCAATCCTACAAGCCACACTTCAATTGAGCACCGCAGCTTGTACACGTATTACAACCACCGATATCTTCAACCTGTCCTTCACGACAAACAGGACATGTATTACCTACTTCAGACCCGTACGTGACATTCGTTGAACGAACTTCACTAATCGTGTTCACAAGCACGACTTTATTTTCTCTCTTTTCTTCGGCTGCTTCCGTTACATCATCAAATGTATTTTCCTCAGCTTTTAACGAAAGAACTTGTGTATCACGGCTACCATCGACATAAACCGTTCCACCTTTTGCTCCTCCACTATATAAGCGCTCATAAACACCTTGAACTTGCTCGACTGAATAACCACGAGGCGCGTTCACGGTTTTCGATAAAGAGCTATCCACCCAACGCTGAATAATACATTGAACATCAGCATGTGCTTCAGGTGATAATTCCATCGTCGATACAAACCAATCAGGTAAGTTATTCGGATCCGCATCCGGGTTAGCGCGTAAATATTCTTCAACAATCTCAGCCTTCACTTCGATAAATTTCCCAAGCCGTCCACTACGGAAATAGGAGAACGAGAAATACGGTTCAAGTCCTGTCGACACCCCCACCATCGTTCCGGTACTTCCTGTAGGTGCAACTGTTAATAAGTGTGAGTTTCGAATGCCATGCTCTAACACACCTTGACGAATATCTTCAGGCATTTCCTTCATGTAGCCAGTCTCAATAAAAGCTTGGCGAAGCTGCTTCGTTTCCTCAGCCGTTTCTCCAACTAAGAACGGGAAGCTACCTTTTTCTTTTGCTAGTTCAATGCTTGTACGATAAGCCGTCGTCGCAATCGTTTCGAAGATTTGATCAACTAGCTCATTTCCTTCTTTTGAGCCATATACGGTTTCACAATAAATAAGAAGATCATGCAAACCCATTACACCAAGACCGACACGACGTTCGCCCTTCGCTTGCTTCGTGTTCTCTTCTAAAAAATATGGAGTCGCATCAATCACGTTATCCTGCATCCGCACGCCAACTTCTACCGTTTCTTGTAGCTTTGTGAAATCAACTACTTTCGTCTCTTTGTTGGCCATTTCAGCTAAGTTAATCGCAGCTAAATTACAAACAGAAAATGGAGCTAAAGGCTGTTCACCACATGGATTCGTTGCTACCACCTTTTGGCCATATGCCTTCGCATTTGTTTTATCGTTGGCATTATCAATGAAGAAGATACCAGGTTCAGCACTATACGTTGCACAAATATTAATCAGCTTCCAAAGCTCCTTCGCGCGAATGACACGATATGTACGCACACCATAACCAAGTGCTTCCCACTCTCTTACATCTCCGATATCATGCCACTTCTCATTGTAGTCCGCCATTTCAGCTTCGGAATAATTTTCCACATCAGGGAACCTTAATGCATATTCTTCATCGTTCTCAACTGCTAACATAAATTCTTTCGTCAAACAGACCGAAATATTCGCTCCTGTTAGAAATTCAGAATTATTCACACTATATGTCCCACCTGTATGGAGCTTTTCTTCCGCTTCTTTAATCACCTTTGGATCGAAGCCGCCTTGTCCATCAATTGTTTTGTAATTAACAATTCCTTGATACATCGCTTCTTCTACTTCCGTTAAAGGAGTGAACTTCAGTTTATCCTTAACTAGCTTTTGAATAAACAGATCCTCTGAGTTCTCAAGTAAGAAACGTAGAATACGTGGATTTTGCATTTTAGAAATAATAAATTCCATAATGTCAGGATGCCAGTCAGATAGCATAATCATTTGCGCTCCACGACGAGATCCACCTTGCTCAACTAAATGAGTTAATTTCGCAATATCATCTAACCAAGAAACAGAACCTGATGATTTCCCGTTAACACCACGAGCTAAAGTATTACGCGGGCGTAATGTTGAACCATTTGTTCCAACACCACCACCACGGCTCATAATTTCCATCACTTGCTTACGATGCTCAGAAATCCCTTCACGAGAATCCTTTACATACGGCATCACATAACAATTGAAATACGTGACATCTGTTTCAGCACCAGCACCGTACAGCACACGTCCAGCAGGGATAAAGTTAAGCCCTACAAGTTGTTCGTAGAAACGGTCAAATGACTGTTGCTTCTTCTCTTCTGTGACCTCAACTGAAGCTAAGCCTGTTGCATTACGCTTAGCAATTTGCTCATAATAAATTTCAAGTGGCTTTTCAACTGTATCAAGTGAGCGATATACAATACCTGACTCCGCTTCTTCCCCCTCTAATACACCACGAAATTCTTCATCAACTAACACTTTTGCTTGATTATTCGCACGATCTAACTCAAGGATAAAGCCATATCCTCTAGCAGGAAATTTCGGATCATCTTTAACCGTTAAGACAACAAAATCCCCATCTTTTAATGTCTTTTTTTCTGTATCCTTAAATGTATATCGATCGAGCATTACGAGACGAGAAACACCCTTTTTCGTCATCGTCATATCTTCCGTAATCGGATGTACTTGCGGGAACAACTCAATATCCTCATTTAAGCGCTCAATATTAAGACGCATCACATTCGACATCGTCATAGCCATTCGCTTTTCCTCTCCTTCACACTCTAATAAATAGATTCCAATTTTTATTCTTCGGTTAGCTTACCACAACTTACCTACATTTATCAATATATTGTGTTCATAAATCTAACACATACACCATATATAGTTTTAAAGATCATTTTTTAAATCATTTGTCAACTTTAAAATTGATAATTAGAAAGAGAACAAGGAAGATTTCAAGTTATTACGAAAGAAATTTGACGAAATTCGCCCATATTTATTTGTTGCAAGATTTCAAAATAGCGCAACCCCAGTCCTGTCCCACTCTTCACTCATCAGCATTTTAAATTGACAAAAAAATTTTTTTGTTCTCATTAAATGGAGAACTCTTGTAATCTATTTCTATCCAATTCAACATTTTTATGGAGGTATCCAATGGAGTATATAGCATTCAATCAAACCATGGTAAAAAAAGAAGAACTGAGCATCCCTTTTGACGATCGGGGCTATTACTTTGGAGATGGTATTTATGAAGTCATTCGCTTGTATAATGGAAAACCATTTGCACTTGACGATCACTTGACACGATTAACAGAAAGTGCCAAAAAGCTTGATTTACCTATCCAGCAACGTGACTCGATTAAACAAACCGTTTTAACACTTATTGAAAAAAACAAACCGGTTGACGGGAGCATTTACATACAAATAACTCGTGGAAGTGAACCGCGAAATCACCTGTATTCTCGTGAAACAACACCTACTTTTCTAGGTTTCATTCAGCCACTTCCATCTATCACTAAATCTGAGGCAAAGGTTTGGTTAGAACCTGACATTCGCTGGTTACGCTGTGACATTAAATCAATTAATTTACTAGGAAATGTCCTCGCAAAACGGAAAGCTGCTGACCATGGGTGTGATGAGGCGATTCTCCATCGTGACATGATTTTAACAGAGGCTCCTCCTCAAATATTTTCTTAGTAAAAGACCAAGTGCTCTACACTCACCCAGCTACAAACCTAATCCTAAATGGCATAACCCGTCAAATTGTCATTCGCTTAGCAAAAGAACATGGATTAGATGTGATAGAAGAGCCATTCCCTTACGAAGTGTTAGAACATGCCGATGAAGCATTCCTTACTAGTACAATGGTAGAGGTCATGCCTATTACGGAAATAGAAGGAGAAATGAACGTAACGTTACCAATCGGCCCGATCACTAAGAAGTTAAAAGCGTTATTTAAAGAAGAAGCGCAATAAGAACCTAGCGATCAGGAGGGCACCAAAAGAATTTTCAAACTTTTCCAGTAACCATCCGATCAGTCGTTCTTAGAAGCGTTACGCGGAGCCGTCAAAGCGTTTTTTAAGTATGTCTGATGAAAATTTCATCTCTTACCTAATGAACGCGCGCATGAAGGGATAGTTATTCCTTCATGCGCGCGTTCTTCAATACTCACTTCCGATAATTCCACTCATCACGCTCGTAGCGGCTTGAAGCAATTTCTTGCACAGATGCTTCTTCCTCTTCTGTTAACGTATACGGTTCAAGCTTAATATTTAATCCTTTTTCAAAGCCTCGCTTAAATGCCGCTTTTGCTTCATCTAAAGAAATCGCTGTTTTCTTTAAGGCATTGATCGCAATCGCTTTATTTTTAAAATTCCGTTGCATTCGTTCGCGGACACGATCACTTGAATACAAAAAGAGATCGAACAGCATGTCTTCATCGATATCCAATATGATGGAACCGTGCTGCAAAATGACGCCCTTTTGTCTCGTCTGGGCACTTCCCGCCACTTTACGACCTTCGACGACAAGCTCATACCAAGATGGTGCATCAAAACAAACAGCCGAGCGCGGATTTTTTAACGCTTGTTTTTCATCGTCTGTACGTGGAATCGCAAAGTAAGCATCAAGTCCGACATATTTAAATCCTTCTAATATTCCAGCTGAAATGATTCGATATGCTTCTGTTACGGATTCCGGCATCTCAGGATGCTCTTCTGATACAATGACGCTATACGTTAACTCTTGATCGTGTAAAACTCCACGTCCGCCTGTCGGTCTTCTCACAAATCCTAAACCATATTCCTTCACTTTTGCTAAGTTGATCTCTTTTTCTACTTTTTGAAAATAACCGACCGACAATGTCGCAGGATTCCAACCATAGAAGCGGATCGTTGGGGGGATCATTCCTTTACTATGCCAATCTAATAAAGCTTCATCTAATGCCATATTATATGCGGGGCTACAATGACCCGAATCGATAAATCTCCATGTTTCAGTCATGACACATCTCTTCTTTCCAATTAAACTGCTTCATATTCTACCAAACCTTAAGGAAAATTGCTATGTACACGGCTTCATGTAACTGTCACATTTGATCAATCATCTAACAGAAACGAACATTGCGTAATAGGAAATAGGTCGATATAATATAAAAGAGTTTATAACTGCACGAATGAAAACTAGTAAGCAAAAGGAGTGTCATCTTTCAATGGATTTAATTTTATTCATTATTCTACTTATTCTACTCGGATTAACGATTTATTTCCGATTCTTTCACACACCCAAATATTTAACACCCCTTACGCAAGAAGATTTCATTAAAGGTTACAGAAAGGCTCAATTAATAGACGTTCGTGAACCACGAGAATACGAAGGTGGTCATATTCTTGGAGCAAGAAACATTCCGATGTCTCAGCTTCGGCAACGTTTAAATGAAATACGTAAAGATCAGCCTGTCTATTTATACTGCCAATCCGGCGCTCGCTGTAAGCAAGCGGCACAAACATTAAAGAAAAAGCATGGTGTAGAGAGCTTATACCATCTAAAGGGTGGCTTCAAAAAATGGAGTGGAAAAATCAAAAAGAAACAACGTTAAGATCAACATCTTAACGTTGTTACGTTGTTTCTTTATCATTGATACCCCTGCTCCTGTTGCTGGGCACCTACTGTAGGATCAATTGTTGAAGGAACCTCTTTCCCTAGAAACTTAGCAATCGCTCGGCGATTTTGCTCAAAATCAGGCTCTAACACTGCTCCAGCATGACTATAATAGTTATTAACATATGTATCATCTAATGGAACACGCAACGTTTCAATCTCATCAGGCTGATTTAAAATAACATCAGACAAGAGTCCTAATATTTCACGATTACGTAAATTCGTTTGAATATATGGTTGAACCGTTCCAACGACACTTGGTAAATTAGTAATACCCGTCACGCTAAACACTTCTTCTTTCAATGCTGACAATACTTGCTGCTGCCTGCGAACTCGTCCAAAATCACCTTCAGCATCAGCACGAAAACGAGCATATCCTAACAGTTCCTTCCCATCGAGTTGCTGTAAGCCTTGCTCTAATTCGACGCCAATCTTTTCAGACATATCACGTTCAACATCAATTTCAACTCCTGATGGCGCAAGAGCATTAACAGCAGCTTCAAACCCACCAAAATCGACAAGTGCATAATAATGGAGATCAATACCAAAATTGTGATCAAGTGTCTCACGTAACAACTCAGCACCACCTAGAAAGTAAGCAGTATTCACTTTGTAATTACGATAGCCTGGAATTTCAACGTACGTATCACGCATTATTGAAACTAATTTAGCCGTATTTTCACTTGGATCAAACTGCGCCACCATAATCGCATCGGTACGAGCTGGTTCACCTTCCTCCGTATCATCGATTCCAAGTAATAATATATTCACCTTACCTAGATCATTCGGAACGGCCCCGTTAAACTCCTCTGGTTCACGCTCTTCTGTTAAACCGAGTTCAGCCTCACTTGCTTTCATACTACGATAATATTCAATATAAACATAGCTAGCCACACTAAGGAAAATAAGAATCATCACGATAAATGTGCGAACAAACCATCTTTTTCTTTTTTTCGTCTTTCGAACGTCTCTCCTCTTCATCACATTCCGTCCTTCTTATTCACATTATTTTTTTATTCATTATTCTATCATACCATATTTTCGTCAAGATTATAGCAACAATGACAAATTACTAAGTTGCACATATCACTTATAACATTTTCATATTCGTGCATACTAGTAATCATTAGTTGGAATCATTGTCAATTGTTAATAAGGAAGGATGATCGTTGATGGATATCGATATTCACTTTGATCAAAGATGGAATCAATCATTTATAGAACGACTGGACCAAGATGGACCTTGGTCCAACTGGGAGCTTTTTAAGCTTACTTATGAGGCAGAAGAACAACAAATGATTCCGGAATTCAATGGACTCGTTGCACCTAATCATCTACCACAGCTTTCCTTATACTCTCATCAAATAGAAGTCGCCAATCGAGTTGTAGAAGAAATGAACGGAAAAGCGATACTCGCAGATGAGGTCGGTTTAGGGAAAACAATTGAAGCAGGACTTATTTTAAAAGAATATATGGTACGTGGACTTGTGAAAAAGGCTCTCATTCTAACACCTGCATCACTCGTATCTCAATGGGCTCTGGAATTGAATACGAAGTTTCATATACCAGCCATTGCCCAACAAAAGAAATCCTACGTCTGGGAGCAGTGTGAGGTTGTCGTCGCTTCAATCGATACGGCAAAACGGCAACCACATCACGATATCGTTTTACAACAGCCCTATGACTTGGTGATCATCGATGAAGCTCACAAACTAAAAAATCCAAAAACGAAAAATTATGAGTTTGTCAAACGGTTAAAGAAGAAATTCTGTCTATTATTAACAGC
The DNA here is from genome assembly GCF_000513115.1 of Halalkalibacter hemicellulosilyticusJCM 9152. GTDB lineage: Bacteria > Bacillota > Bacilli > Bacillales > Bacillaceae_D > Halalkalibacter > Halalkalibacter hemicellulosilyticus. The sequence continues at coordinate 10,142 of NZ_BAUU01000025.1, read as the reverse complement.
TACGCCTGTCCAAAATAAGCTAGAAGAAATATTCAATCTTGTTTCTCTACTAAAACCTGGTCACTTAGGAGCGAGCTCTTCATTTGAAAAGGAATTTCGTTCTTCGAAACGGTCTCCTAGGAACGAGGAAAAATTGAAAGAACTAGTTAATAAAGTGATGGTAAGGAATCGTCGTGAAGAGACTGGCATTGAATGGACGAAACGCATTGTTGAAACAGTCGATATTGAATTTAGTCCTTCAGAAAGAGCATTCTATCATCGTATTGAACAGCTATCTGACGAAATCAATCATTTCGGACTACTAACTCTGAAGAGGGAATTGTGTAGCAGTAGAGAAGCCGCTTTTATGACTCTTAAAAACATGGTCGATCGAGCCGCTGCCGGTGGAAACGAGGCGCACATTGCCAAAACCCTCTTACAAGAAATCGGTCAAGTAGAAGGTCATGCAAAAGCCGAAAAAGCGTTAGAGATCATTCAATCAATTAATGGAAAAGTTATTATCTTCACTGAATACCGTGCGACCCAGCTTTATTTACAATGGTTTCTTAAACAAAATGGTATTTCCTCCGTTCCTTTCCGTGGAGGCTTTAAACGTGGTAAGAAAGATTGGATGAAACAGCTTTTCCAGCAGCATGCTCAAGTCTTAATTGCAACAGAAGCTGGCGGTGAAGGGATTAACTTGCAGTTTTGTAGCCATATGATTAATTACGACTTACCTTGGAACCCAATGCGAATTGAACAGCGAATTGGACGTATCCATCGCTTAGGTCAACAAGAAGATGTTCACATCTACAACTTTGCTGTGAAAGAAACAGTTGAACAACACATTTTGAAGCTACTATACGAAAAAATCCATTTGTTTGAAGCTGTCATCGGCGAATTAGATGCGATCTTAACGAAAATTGATTTAAATGAAGTTGAAGATCACGTTCAAGACATTTTGCTTTCCTCTGAAAGTGAAGGTGAAATGCGGATTAAATTTGACCACTTAGCAGCTATTATGAACGAAGCCAATGATGATGCATCGAAGGAGGGTGAGATGAATGCAACAGCCTCAAGTTCATAGTTTTCTCGAACGATTCTTTCAAGCAAATGATAGCGATCTTACGGAAAATGAGAGAAGCTATTTGACTGTACAGCTTTCGATCGATCTTGATAAACGCTTAATGAACCGCCCTTTTTATTGGCACTATTTAGAAAAGACGGGTGGAGCACCACAACCAATGAAGGTTACTTTTATAACAGACCCAGCAAATGCGCCAGATCACCTCAAAGGTGAGCCTGTTTACTTTGGTTCACCTAGACTTAGGCAAATCTTCACAGCAACGAGAGAGTTAGGTGGGTTCATTCGTTTATACGAGCAAACGGCTCTACAATCCCAAAAATCTAATCCACTTCACCCTTGGTTATGTCTAAATGCAAAAATTTCATTCCAATGTGATCGAAAAAAAGACGTATTTTTATCACTTGGATTAAATTTAATTCATGGGCAAATCGTTCCGAACTTTTTTAATCAATTACAACAAAAAACGTTAACTCCGACGATCCCTGACTACTGTTTCACGTTAACACCGCTTATCAAACCAAAGAGCGGTCTAGTTCGTATCCAAAAAATGATTCAAACCTTTATTGACAATGAAGATGACACATGGGCAAAGGAAGCATTGGAGCGCTGGGATAATGACCTCGCTTTATTAGAAGCTTTTTATGAAGATTATACTGAAAAACCTGAAGCATACGAAATTGAGCGAAAAGCACTGGAAGAACAATACAAACCAACTGTCACCATCTCCATTATTAACGGGGGAATGTTCTACTTAAACCAACAAGTGTTCTAAGAAAATGCGATAGCGTTTTCACTTAAGCGCTGCGCGGAGCCGTTACAACGCATTTACATTTTTATGAAAGTGGAGTTCTTTCATAAAATGTGTAACGAGCGAAGCCAGCGCCACCTACGAATTCACCTACATCTTTCTCGATTCTTCCCTAACTTACTTCTGCGACATCATCTCTTTTCTCACATGAAAAATGTCATTTAAAGTAAATCCAAATGAGAAACCAAAAAGTGAGTCAGGGTTCTGACCCTGACTCACTCCACTCAAGTACACCAAAAAAGTTAAAAAACTTTCTTAGTGCTCTTTTCACTATTGTGGAACGCCTCCACCTGTACGAATGAATTCAACGATGGTCGCAATTGCAAACCAGCCAAATACGACAAACGAAATACCTGCAAATCCAACCGCAAAGAAGTTCGCTCTTCGCATCTCACGGAAAATAGCTATAGCACATAGTACAGCTATTACTAAAAATGTAATCGATAAGAACAACGTGTTTCCCTCCTTATGTAATTCCCACGCCAAATGTCACTAGTTTTATTATAGATCTAAACTTCATCCATACGACTGTCATATTTGACAAAACTAGTACAACTTGACCTTTCCATTTTAGCTTAAACCATTTACGTCTATTTTACTCTTTATTTAAACGTTTGTCGAGATACTAGTTCATCATGTATGATAATAGCAGTATAAAATTGGAGGGAATTGAACTGATGAAATGGACACAACTACCGCTAGGCCCACTTCAAACTAATGCCTATGTGATTCAAAATGAACAAAAAGAAGCAATCATTGTCGATCCAGGTGGCAATGGAACACAATTAGTCAACTGGCTTCAGCAACAAGAATTACGTCCACTGGCGATCCTATTAACACATGCTCACTTTGACCATATTGGTGCTGTTGATGATGTCCGTCAAGCATTCTCATGCCCTGCTTACCTTCATGAAGAAGAAGCAAAATGGTTAGGTGATTCAACATTAAATGGTTCTAGTCGTTTCATGGGTGATGACGCTATTATCATTAAGGAAGCAGATCACTTAATCAGAGCAGAAGAACCATTAACGATCGGTTCATTTGCATTTACATTATATGAAACACCAGGTCACTCCCCAGGAAGTGTATCTTATTATTTAAAGGATCAGTCAATTATTTTTTCAGGTGATGTTTTATTTCAACAAAGCATCGGCCGAACTGACCTACCTGGAGGAAACCACGAGCAGCTATTACAAAGCATTCATTCAAAACTACTCGACTTACCAGAAGATACCGTAGTCGCTTGTGGACACGGTAGCCCTACAACAATTGGTCAGGAAATGGATCAAAATCCATTTTTATCAGGGTTTTGATCCTTATTTCTTAATAGTGTCATCGACAGAGATTGCAAAAATTTGACCCGCAAAATCAGCTCTAAAAAAGCAACAGCAAACGGTTTCGTTTGCTGTTGCTTTTCTCACATATGTACGAACCTTTAATGTCCAAAGCTTGGCACTAACAAGAATGTAGAATAAATCGTGAAGCCAACAAAGAATATTGTACAATAAGCACCGAAAATATATATATACACACGTTCTGATAAGTTCAAGTAACTTAATGCAAGCAAAGCACCTGTTTGAGCGAAGAACAATAATGCCATATTAAACATATCACCAACAAAGAACAATACAGCAAAAATCCCTGTCCAAAACGCGAGCACTCGATACATACGATCCATCATTTTCCCTCCTTCACATGCAAGTGTTCCATCCTATCTGTTACATTGGTCACATACTAAATAATGAATACATGATCATTATATACATAGTTCGCAAACTTGTAAATGCTTCTTCCATGTCAAAACTGTGTCAGCTATCATTAGACAATACCCAATACCATTTCATTCTAACGATATCAGGTATTGTCCAAACACTTATTTATTTTTTCTCTTATTTCGGAATAACAAGGAAAAGGCCATAGGTAACATGCCAAACAAATGAAAGGACAAAGGAGGTCTGTTCATTTTACGTTCCTCTTTCACACTTTTCCTTACATCACTTGGCTGATCCATTTTTGTCACAACTTGCTCGGTTAAATATTTGACATAATCATTAATGGACATACTCTTCACCTCATCTACTATATCAATAGTATGTCCATTTTTATCCCTTTTTACGCCATAATGTGATCTCTTCTACAATTTCTTCAACACTTTTTCTAGTTGTATCAATGATCACATCAGCCTCCTCATACAAAGCCATTCTAGAACGATATAGTGCAGTAATCTTCTCTTCGTCTTGATGTTGAATGAGTGGCCTAGACGTATCCCCTTCCAACCGTCTAATGATCTCTTCAATACCACAATACAAATAAACGATTTTCCCTTGTAGCTTCATCAGTTTTCTATTCTCTTCTCGTTCTACTATCCCACCACCTGTTGTGATAATAAGGGAATCCTCTTTAATCGTTTTTAACGCTTCTGTTTCCAAATCACGAAAGTATGCTTCACTTTCGCCAGCAAAAATCTCAGCTATTGATTTCCTTTCCTTATGTTCTATCCACTGATCAGTATCAATTACTTCCATAGACCATCTTTCTCCTAATTTCGAACCGACCGTTGTCTTACCTGACCCCATAAACCCAGTTAAATATATCAACTTATGCTCCACCCATTGTCCCCTCCTCATATATCTCTATCTGTTGTTGTTCAACGTTTATATACATCCACGCTCGCCTTGTTTCACCTGAATAGAGCTGTGCGACAATCATAAATTGCTGTAGACCATCCATTTCCTTTCTAAATGTAAGTGTAACCTCCCCAACTTCGTATGAAAAGCTTAATTTTTCATTTAATAGGCTACCTTCTTCCGTTAGTGTTGCTTGCACATCTGCATAAGCCAAATGCAAAAGTGAATCTACTTTTAAATGGTGAACCTGTTCTTTCAACAATTGCTTATCCATGACATATTGATGAACTTGAAACCCAACAAAAATAATAACGACCAAACAAACCATTAGCACAATAGGATAAATAAACCCACGTTCATTCATTTCATTCTAATACCTTTAACATTGGAATCATTGACTTCTCATAGGACTGACCATTTTCAAGCTCAACTATACAATGGACGACCGCTTCCATTTCATCACACTGAAACATAACTACGTCCTCAAGCATCAATACATGACCTAAACCATTTACATTCCTTCTAACCCGGTTTTCATTCCACATTTGATAACGAATCACATCCTCATTCCCTTTTGTTAGCACTAAATGGTCTTGATTAAAATCAACTAATACAGCCTCTCTTACATCTCGAGCTAAATATTGAAAAAAGACAGCAACCTCTTGTTCTGTTACGTTTCCAGGTTTCGTTTGTTCAATGACAGTCGTTAGAATGAATGGAATGATTGAAACAACCACTAATAAAATCATCAAAACAATCAACATTTCAAATAATGTGAAGCCTTTATTAGTGCGTAGCAACGAAGCAATGTTCATAATCCCTCCCATTTAATGCAACCCAACTTGCGCAAAAGCGCATAATATGAGTATCGATCAATTCGTACGTGAATAGAATATCTTCATTGACATCCGGTTCAATCATGAGACCAGAAACACGATAATACTGCATCGACTCCTCTAATAAGAAAAGAACTTCTCTTTCCTGCTTGTTCGCACTAAGTTCCTGTTGAACGATAACGATAATAGGTAAAAGTGACATAACAATGATCATCAAGCAACTTAGTGCAAACATAACTTCTACGAGCGTAAGGCCTTTATTGCTTAGCATATGAGATCATTCCTTTACCTAAATAAATAGTATAGCGATACGTCTGTTCACCAATAGTAACGAAGAATTGACCGGAATGTGTTGGATGTCCTGAAGGTTGAAAGGAAATCGATTGAAGCGGCAATGAACTTGAGCGGGCACTTAAATGAGGAATTGATTCACGTTGTAAAATAATTTCACTTACTGAGAATTGAACACGATACGTATTTTGATTAAATCTCACGTACGTTTGACGTCCTTGCGACATCGCTGTTTGCTGAGCAAAAAGTAAATCATCTTTTATTTGTCTGGCAACAACATCTGAATGAAATGAATTGTTGGTCATTGAAGGAAAGAGGATAAGGGGAATGCAGAGAAGTAACAATAGAATGGAAAGGGATATTAACATTTCAATCAATGTAAATCCGTTCTTAGCGGGCATTATTCAACGGAGACTTTTTGTGAATTAGAATCAATGCGTAGCTTTGATCCATTTGGACATTCATCTGTCTCAATATAATCACCTACTAATGGAGCTAATGAACTTAATTTTTCACCAGTCTCGATAAAATAGGCATATACTTGCGCTTGTACTAATTTTACAGTGGCTTCACAACTAGTCTCTTGAGCAATATCACTATTTTTAGTAAGATTAGGAACAACTAGTACAAGCAACAAGGATATGATCATAAGCACGACTAACATTTCAACTAAGGTAAAACCTCGTTGATTCAGTCTTTTCAAATAAATCACCTCTGAATTTTAGAAATAATATTTTTGAAGATTTCGTGAGATTAGAGAGCTTACGTATGAGGAGTTGCAAGGGGGGGGGGGCATTCGTACCTCCTTTCTAATGAGCTACTACATATATTTGACATTGATACTATTATTCCTTCTACAAAATAAAACTATTTACTAAAGGAGTTTACAATGAAGAAACTATTTATCCTCATGATTAGAGGATACCAGCGCTTTATATCACCATTAAAGCCCCCTACTTGTCGCTTTTATCCAACTTGTTCTCACTATGGCATTGAGGCTATACAAAGATTCGGTGTACTAAAAGGAAGCTGGCTCACGATCAAAAGAATAAGCAAATGTCATCCTTTTCATCCAGGCGGAATCGATCCTGTGCCAGAAAAGAAAAAAAATAAGTAATACGTTGTCAATTCCCGAACCCCTCTTGCCGCCCCTCTGATCAACTAGTATAGTCAAGAGTCCGCTATATTTGGTTCTCATAGCGGACTCTTGTTCATTATCAATACTCTTTTAATCTAGCAAGTCTTAGTCCATTCATTGTGACGAGTAAAGTCGCTCCAACATCTGCCACAATTGCTAACCATAAAGGGAGCCAGCCGATCATAATAAGCAATATCGCCACTAATTTAATCATTAACGAAAAAACAATATTTTGTTTTATGATAGCTAACGTTTTTCGGCTCAAGCGGATCATAAATGGGATTTTCTCTATATCATCTGCCATTAACGCAATGTCAGCCGTCTCTAGCGCTGTATCAGTACCCGCACCACCCATGGCAATTCCAACATTTGCTGTTGCCAAAGCTGGGGCATCATTTATTCCATCTCCTACCATTGCAATTCTTCCACCAGATTCCTTTAAGGTTCTTATCACATGTAGCTTATCCTCTGGCAGAAGCTCAGCTTTTACTTCAATACCACCTAACTGTTTAGCAATTCCAGAAGCTGTCGAACGATGATCTCCTGTTAACATCACCATCTTTTCCAAACCTAACTGTTTAAGCTGATGCAAACTTTTTTCACTTGATTTTCGAACTTCATCTCTTACTGCAATGGCTCCAAGTAACTCATTTCCATCAGTAACTATAACAACCGTCTTTCCTTCTTGCTGCAATCGAGTAATGTGCTGAGAGACTTTATCTTCGACTACTTCTTGACAATTCTCTTTAATAAATTCTACATTTCCTATCCAATATCGCTGCTCGTTAACTGTAGCTTGAATTCCTTTTCCTGTTATAGATTTAAACTCGCTTACATCATATAAACGCTTATTATCGTTCCCGTTCTGCTCAGCTTTCCTTACGATTGCTTTTGCTAATGGATGCTGAGAACCACGTTCAATCTCCGCTACGATCTGAAACCAATTTTCCCGCTCTTGAAACGAAACGACGTCCGTCACCTCTGGCTGCCCTTTTGTTAGTGTCCCTGTTTTATCAAAAGCTATCGACGTTAGTGAGCTTAACGCTTCTAAATACATACCACCTTTAACGAGTACACCGTTACGTGCGGCCGTTCCGATTGCTGTTACAATCGAAACAGGTGTTGAAATAATCAAGGCACACGGACAGGCAACGACCAATAAAGCTAATCCCCTATAGACCCATTCATTCCAGCTACCACTGACAATTAATGGTGGAATAACCGCAACCATTAACGCAATCATAATGACAATCGGTGTGTAATACTTAGCAAAACGATCAACAAATGCTTGTGCAGGGGCACGTTTTGCTTGGGCATCCTCTACTAAATGAATAATTTTAGTAATAGTCGTATCTTCCTTTTTCTTTGTCACTTCCACCTCAAGCATACCGTCTTCATTTAATGTTCCAGCAAAGACATCGTGCCCAACTTCCTTTACCACAGGAATCGATTCACCCGTAATGGGTGCTTGGTTAATCGTTGAGATCCCCTTGATAACAATTCCATCAAGCGCTACCTTATCCCCCGGCTTAACAAACATAATATCGCCAACTACGACTTCATCAACCTTCGTCTCAACCCATTCTCCGTCCTTCTTAATCAAAGCTTTCTTTGGCGCCATCCCCATTAATGAGCGAATCGATTTTCGTGCTCGATCCATTGAATACATTTCTAACCATTCACTAATTGAAAAAAAGAAAACAACCGCAGCCCCTTCAGCCCACTCACCAATAAAAACCGCTCCTATAATAGCAATGGTCATGAGCGCCTTCATATCAAATTGAAGGCCAAATATATTTTTTATCCCTTGAATAAATAAACGATAGCCACCGATGACGATCGATAATGCAAATAGCAAAATGGCCCAATATGCATCCTCACTAATACCGACGTATAATGCCAAACCTACTATTAGTAGTACCCCTGATAAAAACGTTTGTATTGCTCCTTTTTGCTTCCATAATGGAGTACGTAACAGCTCTTCATTTTCCGCTGTCACTTTAAGCTGATCAAACGAGCCCGCTTGTTCTAGTTCCTCAATAGATACATCTCCATAGACCGATAATTTAGCAGTGGCAAAATGAACTTTAGCCTCTCGAACACCCGGAAGGCCTCTTACATTTTTTTCAAATTGAGCAGAGCAATCCGCACAAGATAATCCTTGTACATGAAATCGTTGTTCATCCGTTTTCATCGTAAAGCCCTTCTTTCTTTTTGGTGCTCATATGCCATTACAATTAGCTGTTTAATATGATCATCATCTAATGAATAGAATACCCATTTTCCATCCTTACGATATTTCGCTAACCCCATATTACGTAATAATCTTAAATGATGGGAAGCCGTTGCTGTTGTTGAACCAATAATTTGCGCAACATCACATACACACAACTCTTCCTCCTCACTAAGTGCATATGCAATTTTCATACGTGTATCATCCGATAATGCTTTAAACATTTTTGACATTGCTTGAATTTCTTTATGAACGAGTAGTCCTTTTATCCGCTTAACTTTTGCTTCATCATACGACTGAATCTCACATTGATCTGCCATGTAGTTCTCCCCCTTCATTCAAATATTCATTTGATTATTAGTATAATTCGCAAAGATTAAACAGTCAAATGATTGTTTGATTGTTTATAGAATTTTAACGAGGTAAATAGTTAAAAAGTTTATTAAACCTAAACTTTTAGGGGCTGTTCAAACAAATATGGAAATAGCTCCGTTCGTTACGCGACTTGTGGTGAGAAAATCACTCACAACAAGACTTTAGGCTCATTGGTTCGAGGGCATTCAAAAATGAAGTCCTCATTCCTCTAAATCGAGGAAATCACGCTTCCTGAGAAGAAAAAGGAATCCTCACTCCGCTAATTAGCTAAATGATTTCAAAAGGAGCAATCGAAGCCGAAATAGAAGCATGAGGAACCGTAACGACATAAAAAAGTAAAATTTAGTTAAAATAGAGGCCTGAGGAACCGCATACCATACAGCACGCGGCCATGCCCCCCTTCTCCGTCCAACCCTCCCCATCGGAGAAACATACTAGGAACCACTTATAGCAAAAAAGCCTTAACGGAAATCACATTCCATTAAGGCTTTGCTTTCATTTCTTATAATGCGGGTGAAGGGAGTCGAACCCCCACGCCCGAAGGCACTAGATCCTAAGTCTAGCGCGTCTGCCAATTCCGCCACACCCGCATATTGTAAAACATAAAAATGGTGAGCCATGAAGGACTCGAACCTTCGACCCTCTGATTAAAAGTCAGATGCTCTACCAACTGAGCTAATGGCTCTCTTACTAATAAAATCAAATGGTGACCCGTACGGGATTCGAACCCGTGTTACCGCCGTGAAAGGGCGGTGTCTTAACCGCTTG
>NZ_BAUU01000026.1 GCF_000513115.1 Halalkalibacter hemicellulosilyticusJCM 9152 | reverse complement strand
CTACATCTGTACTCCTTCTACATCACCATCGTATAAACATTTTCAACAATGCTACCATTAATATCGCTCCCTACTAAACCACCAACTCTGCTTTCACCTTGAACAAAAGTATTAGTATGTGAATATCGAATTAATGCCGTATTACCCGAGAGAGAATCATTTAAGCCTACCAGTCCACCTACATCAGAACCTGAGGATATCACTTCCCCTGAAACTTGAGCAAATTGAATGATACCGTTGTTATTTCGACCAACGATACCACCTACTTGCCCATCTTCATTCTGAATCGATCCTTCATAAGAAACATGCTGTATGAACCCACCATGATTCCTTCCGACCACACCACCTACAACTCGATATCCGCCAATTAAAACCCCTTCTTTTATCGTAACAAATTGCACAGTCCCACTATTGTTCCCTACAATACCACCTAAATAGTATCTATCGGTACTTACTTGCACTCGAAGACCATTCACGATCACATGCTGAATAAGACCCTCGCTATATCTAGCAACACTCCCGTTTGCTATCGCCCCAGACACAATGTCTACATCAGAAAGTACAAGATGCTCAACGACTCCATCTTGCCCAATTCTCTCGAACAAGCCAGCCCCATTACGGTTAATCTTTAGCCCACTTATTTCAAAACCAACACCATTAAACGTACCAGTGAAATCTCCAGCACCGCCACCAATTGGTAGCCATCCAGATTCCCCCCATCGATCATACCCTGTTCCACCAGATGATAAATAAGCACCTAAATCAATATCGCCTCCCAATTCAAAATGTTGATCCAAATGAAAGCGCACATTATTCAGTTGTTCGGCTGTTTCAATGATGTATGGATCATCTGCCTTTCCGCTTCCCGAAGCAAATTCCGCTTCATTCGCTAAACCACTATAAGCAACAATATAAAATGAAGTAAAACTAACGATCATGACCAAAATAAACAAGCCTGTCCTTAATCGATTCCTCAACATACGAATCTCCTCCCCTAATAAAAATGATTGATCATTTCCTAAATTCCTACCTATTGTTCAATAATCGACATCTTCGTACATAGACTATCACTTCAAATTAAAGAGAAATTAAATGGAATTTAAAGTTCAATTAAAATAGTCGATTTATGATAGACGACTAGTCTTCGTTGAAACTAACGTGGAAGACTCGTTTTTGAGGTTGACAAACAATTGAAGAAGCTATATATTCGTAGCAAGTTTTACAGATACTGGGCACCTCAGTGCTAGGTGGCTGTGGCATAGGGAGGTGAAATAAGTGAAGAGAGATGATATCATCAACAGCTTAAAGGAGAGAAGTTCGATCAAATACCATCAAAATGTGGTCAGGATGGGAATACCCGAACACAATAGCATTGGTGTATCGACTGGGGAAGTTAGAAAGCTAGCAAAAAAAATAAACAAACATATTCCTGCCTATGAGGCACACGAATTGGGCTTTTCCTTGTGGCAGAGCGGGTATCATGAGGCAAAGCTTCTCGCCGTCTTATTGATGGATCCCGTTGAGACGAATGAAACAGACATCGAACGATTGATGCAGGAAGTCTACTCCTGGGACTTGTGCGACCATGTGTGTAAAAACCTGATCATCCTTCAACCTAAGTTTCAAGAGTATATCTACAAATGGTGTGACGATACGAAAACGTATTACAAACGTGCAGCTTTTTGCCTCATGGCTGCTTCCTGTGTGCCCTCTAACAAAGTTCAGGTGACACGTGAAGATATCGATGACTACTTACACATCATTCGAAAACATGCAGACGATGAACGCACTCATGTTAAAAAAGCTACTAGCTGGGCTTTACGGGAAATAGGAAAGAAAGACGCCGACCTTTTGGAACGAGTTCTCATCCTCGCTCATGAGCTACATAACAGCCCATCCAAACATGAACGTTGGGTCGGTCGGCATGCCTTAAAGGAACTAGAAAACCTAGTGTCGGTCGATGAACGCCAGCGCCTTATTTCATCACAGACTAAAATGGGCAAATCAGCGGGGAAATCATTATAGAATGTATATATGTACTACCCACTTAGCTCCTTAACGGTTGCTTGAAGTGGGTTTCTTTAGCATCATCTTAAAATAGTACTAACCTCTCTCTTTTCTTGCTTAATAAAATTCGAAAGTATTTAATTGTGTGGTATCCATACCTGTTGCTCCCCGCCAATGTCACTCGGTTTCTTCACATTCAAATCAACGCAAATTATTCGACCTCTAGAACAAAAGGAAACGCAATGACGCCTTCATCGTTGTATTTAAATTCAGCCCATAGCTTGTATACTCCATTGTGTGGAAAATAAGCTTCAAATACAGTTGAATCACCTGACTTAGGATGCACATGAATAAAATTCTCTACATGCTCATCAATGATCACCACATGGCCGAGAGCTCCTAAATATGGTTCAGGTGTCTCACCTTTTAAGTCAAATGTTAGTTCAACAGGTCCAACAGTATTCTGGGCGGTTGTTACGAGCTCTACTTCTTTTCCACTCTTACTTTTCACTAAGTCACTGTCTGGCTGAAGGATTAATTCGCCACTTTCGTCATGATGATCGCCAATCATCACTTCTTGAGGCTCGATTACATAGCTTTTACCTTCTGGGTTAATATCTACAAACGCATAGTAGTGACCATCAGGGAGATCCGTTTCTTTCTCAAACGTGCCACTCTCTCCTTCTTCTGGGTGAAAATGATGAAAATCCTCCAAGTCTTCACTCACTAGAATGAGGTGCATGAGCTTTTCATGTGTTTCAATTAGCTCAGGAACATCGCCCTCTTCATCTTCCACATGGATAATCAGTTTTTGATGGTCCTGGTGAATATGAACTTTCACTTCGGAATCTTCTGAATGACTGTGAGAATCATGCTGGTGTTCATCGTGATCCACACTTGCATTCTCTTTGTGATTTTCAACCTCTTCGTGAGACTCTTCACTATGATCATTATCCATATGACCGCTCTCCAAAGGATTGGCCCCAGTCACCAAACTGTAGCCTCCGACGACAAGAGCCAAATAGATCACACCTGAAAGAAACCACCACTTTTTGCTACTCATTATGCCGCCTCCTTTTTATCGAGCTTTACCTTCTGTAGTCGTAAAGCGTTTAATACAACCGATACAGAACTAAAAGCCATCGCAGCACCTGCCACCCACGGAGCGAGCAAACCAACTGCCGCAATTGGGATCGCAGAAGTATTGTATATGAAGGCGAAGAAGAGGTTTTGCTTAATATTTCTCATTGTCTTCCGGCTCATCATAATGGCATCAGCGACACTGTTTAAATCGCCGCGCATGAGGGTGATGTCCGCAGCTTCAATAGCAACATCAGTTCCTGTTCCAATCGCCATTCCAATATCAGACATCGCCAATGCTGGTGCATCATTAATTCCATCCCCAACCATGGCAACCTTCTTGCCTTCTTTCTGCAATTTTTCGATTTCATCACTTTTTTGCTCTGGTATAACCTCTGCAATGACGTATTTAATTCCAACCTGCTTTGCAATGGCCTTAGCCGTCCGTTCATTATCACCTGTTAACATAATAACTTCCAGACCGAGTTCTACCATTCGCTTTATAGCAGCTTTGGACGTTTCTTTGACTGTATCTGCCACAGCAATAACCCCGGAAAGGCGGTGATCAATGGCGATTAACATTGCTGTTTTCCCTTGAGCTTCTAAAGACTCCATTTGTGCAACAACACTGTCTTCCAAAGCAATGTTATTTTCTAGCATCAGTTTCCGAGTTCCTATATAAATTGTCTTCTGATCTACTGTCGCTTTAATACCGAAACCTGGTATGGCTTCAAATTCAGTCGCACTTCCTAATCTGATCTTCTTCTCCTTTACACCTTTTACAATCGCTTGTGCTAAAGGATGCTCTGAGTTACGCTCTGCTGAACCAACATAATAAAGCACGCTTTCTTCAGTGAAACCATCCGTTACAATCAAATCCGTTAGCTCAGGCTCACCTTTTGTTACCGTACCTGTTTTATCTAACACGACGGTTTGAATTGATTGTGTGTTTTCTAAATGCTCTCCACCCTTAAACAAAAGCCCCATTTCCGCTGATCGGCCTGATCCGGCCATAATCGATGTTGGCGTAGCGAGCCCTAACGCGCAAGGACAAGCAATAACCAAAATCGAGATCATCGGGATTAACGCAGAGCGTAAATCTCCAGGTGTAACGATGAAATACCATATTAGAAAAGTAGCAATCGCAACGACTACGACAACCGGGACAAAAATACCAGAGACTTTATCAACCATACGCTGAATATCTGCCTTTGAGCTCTGTGCCTCTTGAACCACTTTTACAATTTGTGATAAAGCTGTATCCTTGCCAACCTTAGTTGCTCTCACTTGAATAGAGCCATTCTTATTGATCGTAGCGCCGATCACTTGATCTCCAATCGACTTGTCAACCGGAATACTCTCCCCAGTAATCATCGACTCATCTATAGCTGACCGGCCTTCCATGATCTCGCCATCGACAGGTACTTTCTCACCTGGTTTAATGATTAAAAGGTCGCCAGTCATCACTTCGTCTACTGGAACCTCTACTTCTTCCCCATCACGAATCAAACGTGCTGTTTTAGCCTGTAAACCTAGCAGCTTTTGAATCGCCTGACTTGTTTTTCCTTTTGCACGAACTTCAAATAGCTTGCCAAGAACAATGAGGGTAATAATGACCGCGGCAGCCTCAAAATACAATTCAGGCATTCCTTGACTTCCTGCACTCATCCACTCCCATCCTAAATAAATACTGTAAAAGTAGGCAGCACTCGTACCTAAAGCAACGAGCACATCCATATTAGCACTCTTACTCCTTAACGCATGATACGAACCACGATAAAATTGAGCGCCTACTACAAATTGAACCGGAGTCGCTAACGCCAGTTGAACCCATGGATTCATAAACATATCTGGCATATAAAGAAATGACGTCATTTCAAAGTGCGTCACCATTGTCCATAAAAGAGGAAGAGTCAGAACTGCAGAAAGCAGGAATTTCCCATACTGATTTTCAATTTCTCTTTCTTTATGGTCTACTTTGTCTTCTTGATCTTGTTTAGGAATCAAGTTATAGCCTAATTTTTTGACAACTTCCACCATCTCTGATGCTCTAACTGTTTCTGGATCATATTCAACAGAAATGGTTTCTAATGCAAAATTAACATTAGCTTGGGAGACACCTTCCATTTTATTAATTCGCTTTTCAATCCTTGTTGCACATGCGGCACATGTCATACCGGAAATATCAAATTCATCCTTTTCATGCAAAACATGATAACCAAGCTTCTCTATTTTATTTTCAAAATCCTTTGGACTTGTATATTGAGGATCATATATGACTTTAGTAGTCTCAATAGCAAAGTTTACATTCGCCTCTTGAACACCTTCCATTTTAGACAAGCCTTTTTCGATCTTATTAGCACATGCGGCACACGTCATACCTGATACCTTCATTGAGACTTCTTTTTGCTCCACTTTCACCACTCCTGTTTGATTATATACAGTACAGGGGTATATATTTTTTAATGGCAAGATCTATTTAGCAATGGCCGTTGCCTATTTAAATTTCACGTATCGAGCAAAGCCATTGCTTTTCAAACAAAAACACTAAAAAATTGATTTGTCCATTTTCATTGTCCTTACTTAAGAATTAGCGCTTTCAATACCTTCTACATCATATCCCTGCTCTTCAATGACCTCTTTTATGCTATCAACTGTAACCTGATCTGCATCATATTGAACGGCTACTTTTGCACGTTGTAAATCGACGTTCACTTTGCTCACTCCTCCAAGCTCTCCAACGTTTTCTTTTATAGAACTTACACAATGTCCGCAAGACATCCCTTTAACTGATAATGTTTTTTGTTCCATGAATATTTCCTCCTTATTGTTATATTACGATCTGAAATCATTATACAATACCCCGGTATAGTATTCAACCGTTTTGTTTATTTTTTAGTGCTATGAATGTGCTTCACCATTAGACTTTGTCTATCCTATCATGATGATGTTAAGTCTTTTGTATACTAGCAAAAACATCAAAGGGGTAGAACTGTATACTACAACAACGGAGAAAAGATCCTGTCATATATACCCTCAGAAAAAAGATCACAGGAGTGTGATCTTAAAATTATTTTATCATTTTTTCATGACCGTCATAAGCTCGTCAATCGCTTCTTCACCTTTGTTATTTTTAATTGCATTAGCAACACAATGGTGCGTATGATCTTCCATAAGTGCAAGCGACACTTTGTTCATAGCAGATTGAACGGCTGCTATTTGATTTAAAATATCTACACAATAGCGATCGTTCTCAACCATATTGTGGATCCCCCTCACTTGCCCTTCCACTCGTTTCAAACGATTAAGTAGCTGTTGTTTGTTCGGTTGGACTGTACTTTTGGAACTATCCATTTTATCGACACTCCTTTTCCATATACCTATAAGAGTATATTATCACATTTTAAAGGAATTAGACTGAATGAATCTAGAACATCCTTTCTTTTTCATTATCAAAGACATTCATACTAAAACACCGTTCATTGTTGAACGGTGTTTGCATTACTTAATTATTTTTTTATTGTGGATTACTTACTTCTTTTCCATGACTGCAAAGTAATTTTCTTCATTATCAGCAAAGTTAAATACCCTACCAGAAGGCATATTTACAATTTCACCGACTTTGATATTTTTATTGGATAAATCAGTATATAATTCATCGATGTTTTCTGAAAAAAACATTAACGAAGGTGTACCGAGATTTAATTCTGGGCTCATTTTAGCAACGAGTTCCATATTATGCAGAACGATGCTTGTTTCTGCACCTTTTGTTGGAGCAATTTCTATCCATCTCATTTCACCGTTATTTTCTTCAGAAATGACACTAAACCCTACTTTTTCAGTCCAAAAACCCTTTGCCTCATCTTGGTTATTTACATACAACATAACTTGACCAACTTTATTAATCATTGATTTTCCCACTCCCTTTTATTAATAATGACCGAACTCACTGTTCCTAATCCTTACTATCGTACATGTATTCTTTGATGAACTTCTTAATATTTTCTTATTGTATCTGCTTAAGAGCCTCTTCCAGACGGTCCCAAGTTTCGGTGATTCCTTGAAGCATGCCCATATCCATGACGGTCTTGAGGCTCTCCGCCGATGCATATTCAGCACGATTGATCAGCTTCGTCTTTTCGCCCAGATCGATGAATTCCAATGTAATATCAGTCGATGGCATAGCATCATTCGAATTACCTTCAGCATCCGAGAAGAAATCGATGTAGACGATCTTCTCAGGTTCAATGATCTCCTTATAAATCGATTTACCCCAAGATTCCATTCCGTAATATTCACCTAGGTTTTGATCAACACACTTCATGCAGTAGTGCCAAACACCACCCGGACGGAAATCGACGTTGCAAATAGGAAGCTCCCAACCTCTGGGCCCCCACCAGCGTTTGAGATGGTTAGGGTCTTTAAACATCTTGAAGACGAGGTCGCGCGGTGCGTCGAAAATACGCTCCAGCACGAGAACCCGATCGCTTTCAACCCTTGATACCATAGCATTTTTGGACATTTTTAGTTCCCCCAAACAAATTTTTGTTAACTTATTTTTGGATGTTTTCTATCATAGAAAACATAGGATCCAGCAATGTTTTAATAAATTTTTCGATTTTCTACTTAAGTCAAAGCTGGACTCCTATTTGTCGTCATGGTTCACACCCTTTCTTTGTAGATCCTGCAGGTATTCGTCCAAGAGGTCGAATCTCTCGTCCCAAATGTGACGGTAGGTATCTAACCATGAATCAAGCTCTATAAACGGCTTGGCCCTCAGCTTGTAAATCCGTCGATTAGAAATAGCATTCACCTCGACGAGTTCTGCATTACTAAGTACTCGAAGATGTTTGGAAACTTGAGGCTGGTTAAGACTAAGTCGATCAGCAATTTCCCCTACTGTGTGAGGTCCGTCACGCAAGAGTTCCACAATCTGTAGTCGGTTAGGCTCAGCAAGAGCATTCAATGTTGTTTTCATGATTTAAATATACCTTGAAAGGAATATTCCCATCAAGGTATATTCGAATGTTTTTTCTTTTACTACAGTTTTCTGATGTTTGATTTCCTTTGATAGAGGATACTAACACCAGATATTCCTTTCTCCCGTATCTCTCAAATCTTGATCACAAAATCAGGTTGTGCTTTACTAGCATTATTTAGCAATTCCCAACTAAATCGTGTATATACTTGTAAGAATCTCATAATAATAAATTAAGATAGTAAAGCTTTCAAAGAGTCTTGTTTCGGGGTTTCAATATTTTCCCCTCACACTCCGCACTGGCGATAATTTTAGATGTTTTTTAACACAAAAACAAAAAAACACCCCTTTAGACCATCATATCTACAGAGGTGAAAACAGAGCCAATGTTATTATAATCGATTTGTTGAGGAATGTTTTTAGATCAACAGCTTTATTAAAAGTCTCTTAAATCTATTGACTACTCTTGTATTGAGAATAACGATTTGCAATCTCGTAAAAAGCTTTTTTAGCTATCCAACCTCTTTCCTTAGTTGTCTGAGGACAGGCCTTTACAATGCCTAGACTAGCCATATCCAGGTCATATAGAGCCTCATCTGAATAAGGATGATCTTCTTCAATAAATTGATTGATAAAGGCTCCATAAACATTTTCTGTTTCAAAAACTTCAATTAGCTGACCAATATAGTTTGCCTGAACTTGTTCATCTCTCATATATTCGCCGTCTAATTTACGTTCACTAAGGTTACTCCAGTCTTGAATCCAACCGCCTTCTCCCCCTCTTAATTCAGCTCCCTTGTAAGCACAGCAACCGAATTCAGTAATGATAATGGGTTTATTAAATTGTTGGTAACGGCGTAACCCTTCGACATAATTTGTCCCAGTTGACGAATCTAAATAATAATTTACTCCTATAAAATCAAACAAGTCCCAATTAACTTCCTCCCATGACCCAGCTCCATAGATAATCCCCCCTCTATAATGATCCCGTGCCACTGCTACTGCTTGTTTTAGTAACGCATTAAGTCGGCTATTAAACAACGGTAAGAGAAGTCCGAACCATTTTAAATTTTGTGCTCTCTGCCCAAAATCTTTGCCAGGGATACTTCCTGAAGTAAATACACTCAGCTCTAAACCAACTTTCAATCCAATTTTGTCTGGGTGTTTCTTCCTTATTTTTTCGGCTAAAATTGCACCGTTTTTAAGTTGTAAAAGCATTTCTTGAGGATTAGATCCAAAAGAAGTAGGATGCAGCCATACAAATAAATCGTGTTCTAAAGCGTAGTGAGTAGCTTCCTCCAAACGATCAAGATTATCCCCCATTATGGTTATTGCATTGCAGTGAAGGGATTCGCGAATGATTTGTAGATCATCCCTCACAGCTTCACTTTTCCATATTTCCTTTGAATACTGCCCAAGAGCATAGCTTGAACCAACATCATAAATAATTCCTCTTTGTGCTAAGTTTTTGCTATTTTCTGATCCTATGTTAGGATGTTCTTTTTTTAAGTTATTCAAAACTTCGTTAGGTTGTTGCCGTTTAACATTTATAATAATTAAATAAGCTACTACTATTGTTACAATTCCTAGTAAAAAGTTAAGTAAGCCCTGCATGTAAATGACCTCATAATTTATTGTATGAAGTAGTAAAGGCACCGTTGCAGCAGCTAGTCGCAACCCAACACCAAGCCAGATTGTATTTGTCATATGACACAACAATCCAAGAAACAAACCAAATCCCAAGAATTCAATGAAACCGTCTAATTGACCATTAGCGAGCAGTCCCCATACTGCAAATAACAGCGCCTGAATAAAAATACTTACCCACATCGACCTTCTTTTTACCAGTGTTCGATAGATATAGCCCCTGAAAGCCCATTCCTCTGGTAAAATATAGGACAAAAGCATAAGCGGGAGAATAAGGAGCGCTTGGAATAATACCTCTATTATCGACACTTCCATCTCTATTGTTGCCCAACCTAATTCTATTGAGCCTCCAATGACAATTATTGTCGGTAAAAGCCAAGCGAAAAAACCAAGAGTTATTGAAGAAACCACTATAGTTAATCGCTCTCTGTAGAATAAACTCCATTCTTCAACCTTATTCGACTTCCATTTTAAAAATAGTAAAATCAATACGAGGGTAATACTCATTAACAAGGCTCGCACTTCCATTATCTCATACCGTCCACTAATAGACTCAATATGAGAAATGGTAAAGCCTCCTAGTGTTATCATGAAAAAAACATGATCAATCGGCTGTCAAATTTACTTCGTTTCATAGAATCACTAACACCCCTTTCGGCATGAGTTATATTGTGTACATTACATCGATGCACGAATATTTGTTAGTGATAATTGTCACTTTCTTTATAGAGAGGTTTCTTTCTAATGTTTTTCAAACAATCAGCATAACCTAGTCCCATGTTGACAAAAAAATAGTATAAAGAAGCAGGTCAGATCGACCTGCTTCTTTATGTTTAATCCACTTTTATGATATTCCATTGTTGATTGAAATCATTATTCAAATCCCATTGAACAATGTTGCCGCCATTAAGTAAAGATCGGTTGTAAGCATCTAAGGCTTTCCCACTATAGCGGTTGACTAGCGTATAATAGCCATCACTCGTTCGTTCAATTGTCCATTGTTGATTATATCCACCCAAGTGAGTCCATTGCACAACATTCCCCCCATTTGATGACGACCAGTCAAATACCTCCAATGCCTGATTGCTATTACGATTGATAATCTCATAATAGCCCTCACTATTTTGAATAATTATCCACCGTTGACAAGGATGAAAATTACGCTCCCATTGTTGAACATTATCCCCTGGGTTCGTCCCCGCGTTTACAACCTCTAATAGCTTGCCACTATTTCGGTTAACAAGCTCATAACTCACCTGTGCATCAAATTGAACAGGGTTTGTTACTCTTGTATTATTCGTGTTTGTATTACCACTGCCCCCTTCAATACTAACAGCCGTCCCAGACGTATCTATTGTATTGCCACTGATCGTATTTTGATTGGATGAACCAGTCAATCGAATACCAGGGTTACTAAAACTTGAAAATGTCTCTATTTTATTCCCTACTATTTGGTTTTGGCTACCGGGTGCTAGACGAATAACCGATTCGATATTTAAGCTTGGGTCTAATTGCTGTATCACATTATCACTTAGAATATTGTGATCCGATTGAATTAATACGCCGTGTATATGTGAGTTAATAACGGTATTGCTCGCAATTGTATTATGATGAGCACCGCTTAAAACAAAAATGCCTCTTGGATAATTCTCTATCACATTATGCTCAACTGTATTATATGCACCGTCATTTGGAATTCTTATCCCTCCATAGCTATCCCCTTGCTGCACATCATTGATCACTTGATTATAAGTGACTGTTGTATATGTCGCACGTGATAAATTAATGCCACTACCACCAATGGAATTTGTAATCTTATTATGTGTAATGAGATTACTGTGAACATCGCCCACAGCGTGGCTTTCACTACCAAAGGCTATCCCATGCCCACTTGATCGATCAATAATACTGTCTCGAATAGTTGAATTTTTCAATCGTCTTAAGAGTAAGCCAATGGTCACGTCGCGAACTTCAACGTTCTCAATTGTTAAATGACTGACATCCGCATCAATATTCATCCCGCCAATTTGCCCTAGACCTTGATTCGCACGATTTTCGCGATCACCATCGATCGTTAAATGAGAAACAGTGACATTAAGCTGATTACCACTTCTCATGATCGGATTACCGACAACATAATTATTCCTAGTACCAGCCTTCTTTAAAACGGTTTCCCCCATACCCTCACCAATCAAATTCACTCCTTGATGGAACCTAACAGCTTCATCTACAGCATACGTCCCAGCTGGAATATAAACCGTTCCTTCCACCCCTCTATCATAAAAATAACGCATAGCTGCATGCAGTGCCTCCGTTTGCGATGTCTCAACACCAGGTGTCATACCAAAATCCCTCGCATTGACCACCTCTTCTGCATAGCTATCTTCTTGAGCTAAGATCATAAAGAAACATGAAAATAATAATGAAGAAAGCAACACCCTTCTAACTAACTGAGCCTGTTTTGAAATCATTTTTATACCTCCTTTTGTTAACGCTTACAATATGGTTTTCAACTTTATAATGGAGATTCCTGCATGAATTTCATTTTTTATGAAAGTGATTAATCCATCCTTTTTTTCCAAAGCGAATGAGAATGAAACACTACCTCGAAACTTTACAGCACACTAAAGGAATGTAACCCTTACCTTTATTGAATACCTTAGAGGTTACATTCCCTTACTTATTTAAGATACTAGCAACAATAGCACGTACGTTTGATATAGAAACATGGTTAACCGTTAGCTATTTGCAAGATTTAATTGCCACGATACACCATACTTATCATCAACCCATCCAAATTTTTCACTAAATCCATAATTAGATAATGGCATGTGAACAACACCACCCTGTGATAACTTATCAAAGAGTCGATCAATTTCTTGTTCAGTTTTACATGCTACAAACAATGATACTCCGGGAGTAAATGTCCATTCATGCTTAACACTACTGTCTATACACATAAACTCTTGTCCATTTATTGAAAATGTAGCATGCTGTACGCTTCCCTCTTTGCCAACTTCATTCGCCCCGTATCGAACAATACTAGTGATTTCTGAATCGTCAAACAACGAAACGTACAAATTCATTGCTTCTTCAGCACTTCCTTCAAAAGTTAAAAATGTCGTTATTTTTTGATTTGCATTTCCCATGATAAACCCACACCCTCCATAAAGATAATTTTCCTCTTCAAATATATCATAGCCCTCTTTGTATCATTTCTTTTCGATTGCTGTTTCAGTAACTTTGATGATTCACTGCACAAAAACACCCCTTCAGACAATTAACCAAGGAGTAAAACGATCAAACGTTATTTCAATGTTTCCTGTGGATATTAAGGTGTGTTGGTTCTTGCCCCAATTCCCGCAGCAGGATCAATTTTCCGTCCTCAGGAATTTCTGCTGTTCGTGTTGCGCTCCCCACTTGCACATCTCATTCAGAATTGTCTCTAGTGATTTCCCATATGAGGTTAGAGAGTACTCCACTTTCGGCGGAACCTCTTTATATATCTCACGATGAATGATCCCATCTTGTTCCAACTCTCGAAGCTGGTTGGTTAGCATCCCCTGTGTAATACCAGCCAGTTGTTTTCTCAGCTCACCAAACCGCTTTGTTCCCTCATCCGAAAGGATAAATAAAATTAAAGGCTTCCATTTTCCACCGATGGTACCAAGTGTTACTTCAATCGGGTATTTTCGACTTTTGATGACCAGCAACTCCTTACTTTTTTCTTTCAGAATTACATAATAAGGTCTTTTTGTAAACTAGAAATATGATCAATATATTGACTTGCTTGGGCAACCAAGTAGTCGTCTGTACCTGCATCTGTGTTGTACGTAATAAACGCTGGTAAATACGTTCCTTTACAACGAAGAATGGTTGCTTGGATGGGACGTAAATATTCACTGATCGTAAACCAATCATCACCACCGGAACGGTAGGCATTCTCGGACCCGCCTGCTGTAATAGCCGCAATAAACTCTTTACCCTTTAGCTGGTTGCCTTCAGTTCCAAATGCCCATCCGTAAGTGAGGACATCGTCAAACCATTTTTTCAATAAGGGTGGGCAGCTGTACCAATAGAACGGAAACTGAAAAACAATGCGGTCATACTGCACCAATAATTCATGCTCTTGTTCAATATCAATTTCCCAGTTCGGATAACTTTGATATAGATCTCTTACTGTAATAGTCTCATGCTTCCTCAGCTGATCAATAAAGGCACGGTTCCCTCTTGATTTTTCCAAATCTGGGTGGGCAACTATAACAAGTATTTTCATCTTCATCATCCTTTTGTATGTTTTATTAATACAGCGATTATTTCATGAATAATCATGACAAAAAAGTACTTATTTTTTTCGTACATAGTACTGTTTATCGTACGAATGCGAGTCAATGGTACTCATTCGTTAAAAAATGTTCATTTCGAGCTATTCAGTGGAATTGGATTTTTGCTTTTCAATGAGAGTATTGCTCGTCCATGCTTAAATGATCCATACCTTTAATCGTGAACTGGGTCAATTTCAATTAAGCTTATTTGACTTTGATTAAGCAATCGCATTGGAGCGCCCGTCGTTCCTAAACCACTATCAATATATAAATACCTGTCATCACCTAATGGGAATATCCCTTTGTCTAATGTAGGGAACAATCCATCATCAGGTGCAATTAACGCTCCGATGAATGGGAAGCGAACCTGTCCCCCGTGTGTATGACCACTGAGGACCAAATCAGCTGAAACGTTGGGGGACCTTTTTGTCACAACTGGGCTATGAGAAAGGAATATCGTATAAAGGTTCTCATCAATGCTCTCGAATGCCGTTACTAGATTTTCATGGTTTGTCGAGGCATCGTCAATTCCTACGATTTGAATATCGACTCCTCGAACAGTGAGTACAGCATGCTCATTATGCAAAATGACCACACCTCGCTCTGCCAAGTCATCCATAAAATGACTGAACAAAGCGTTCTCCCATTCATGATTACCGGTTACATAATAGACATGATCATGGATAGCTTTCATTTGATCGACGAGTCTTAAGGCATTACTCGTGTCTACGGTCTTTCGGTCAATCCAATCTCCTGTAATTACTATGAAATCTGCCTCAGCTTGTTGAATCGCTTCCAATAGCTTTTGATTTCGGTTTGGAAATTCTTTATTATGCAAGTCTGTTAGCTGTACAACATTGAGTTGAAATCCTTCAGGAAGCTTATTACTCCGGAACCGCACTTTATTGACCTTAATGGTATTCGTTTCGAAATAGACTCTTAACGATAAGGACGCGATAAGAGTCAAACCTAGACCCACTCGAAACCAAGTCCTTTTGTAAAAAGGTTTGTTTTGTTTATCTGTCATCTTATTTCTTTCCTTCTTTTTCTTATTTCACTTTTCACTAAATTAAGGTAAGAATGCCACAGCTAATACTGCTGCTCCCGTTCTTTACGGCGTAAATGACGCGTTACTTTTTTCCGATTTCCGCAAATTTTCATTGAACACCATTTACGTCTTCCACTCTTGTCGATGAATAAAAGAGTACAATCCTTATTCGCACATCGATGAATATGACTTAGTTCATTAGTGACAAAAAGATTCATTGCATTAAAAGCTACCAATGCTATAAGGGCATCTGCTGACTTCCCACTCGGCACAGCTAGCAATACTCCATCGACTAAACGATAAGTAAAAGGGGCTTTTTCGATTAAAAGCTCAAGATCGTTCATCCAATCACAAGGAAGTGATTGATTATCAGCCAATTGTTCATACCCTTGTCGAAGATGTAAACGGAGTTTCTTTAAAAGCGGTAATACTTCATCAGCCCATTCATACACTTCTCCCGAGAACTGTCTATCATGTAGAGCTTGTTTCTTTTGCAAAGCAACCACCCACGCAAACACATCCTCTCCAGAAGTAAGCAGATCATGTTTCTTTCCATATCGAATCACTTCCGTATTAACTAAATCTAACGAAATTTCCCCTGTTATAAGCGGGAATTTGTTATCATTACACACATTTATACCCCTTCCACGTTAACAAAATTAATATTAACCCATTATATCACTATTGACAGGTTAATACTAATTGACATATATCATTAACCATAAAACATTTAATATAACGGTTAAAAATTGTGCAGAAACAAATTTCATTAACTATAGGTTTGGAGTGTTACAACATATGGAAGTATTTCATTCAGGAGAACGTAAAGTGCAAGCTAAGCTTGGCGTCATTAATAAAGCAAATTTAGTCGGACAAATGATTCAGCCATTTATTGACGAGCCTTATCAATTTTTTATCGAATCACAATCCTTCATTATCATTGGGTCTACTGATGCAAAGGGAGAGTTATGGAGTTCATTCATTTGTGGTGACCGCGGATTCATTCGAGTAATCAACGATCGAACGATACAGATTCATATGACAGAAAAAAACAATGATGTATTGCTAACAAACCTAAAATCTAATCTTAATGTTGGAATGATTGTCATTGAATTTTCAACAAGGATTCGTATTAGAATCAACGGTGTTGCTTCAATTCTTGATGAAGAAACGATAGAAGTAAAAACAGAGCAGGTATATGGTAACTGTCCTAAATACATCCAATCTAGACATATAAAATTAAATCTTATAAATGAAACAAAACAATTGGAGACATTACACAGTATGCATTTAAATCAAGACCAACGACCATGGATAGAACGGTCAGATACATTTTTTGTCTCAAGTTCAAATTCGTTAGGAAAAACAGATGTTTCTCATAGAGGCGGCCAAGCAGGCTTTATAGAAGTCATTGATGAAACGACACTAATCTACCCTGATTACGTTGGTAATATGATGTTTAACACACTAGGTAATATGATTGAGAATGCCAAAACCGGGTTATTATTTATAAATTTTCAGGAAGGGCATACGTTACAGCTAACTGGGAGCTCGAAAATCATTTGGAATCTAAATGAGGATGACAAACGAAAATACCCTGGAGCAAAAAGGTTAGTAGAATATGTCATATCCAGTGTAATCGAAAAAAAGCATGCTCTAAAGTATCAGTGGGAGTTTTTAGAGTACTCTCCATTCAACCCAAAATGAAAGAGGATGATAAAATGGACATTCAATTTACAGAACAAGCTATTCATAACTTATTAGAAAAATCATACTCGAATTATATATGTATTATGTATGAAGTTGGCGGATGTGGCAGCCCACTTGATGGCACGATTCACTTACAGTTGACTAAGACTATACCCCCTAGCTATGTTACCATATTAACGAATTGGGTTCCTATTTATACAGAACGATCAACTTTAATGTTCTTAGAAGATAAACTAACCATTGATTATCAACCAAGTGGGTATTTAGTTAGAGGTAATAATCAACTATATGGTTATTCATCAAGTATTGAAAATAAACATGATAGCTGAAAAAATGTGTGATTGTCAATTCCACGTCATACAAGGCTTTCAAGACATGAACAGGAAGACCATCTCCAAAATTCGAATTCGTTTGAGGTTGACCACAAATATCGTAGTTGCTCCTTGAATTTCCATTCCAAATAGACCCGAGGAATTGGATTTCCAAGTGTTCACTGGATTTAATCGATACCGAGTAGGTTTTGGATTTGGCTCCTTCTTTGTAACACCCTTCTTTAAAAGGACAGACTTTGCACTTTTCCACATCTTCCTAGAACCACCTATGAACACTTTATTTGTAAAGTTTCACTGCTCCCTCCAAAAAGTTTACATATTTCGCAACAAAACCTTTTGGCTTTATAATCTTAACTTTATTACCAAATCCGGCTAGAAATTGATAGGCATATTGATTCTCAGGCAATTCAATTGTGGCAAGGTAACTTCTAGCAGTTTCTTTTATAACGGCATCTTTCCCGTATCTTTCGATAAATTGATCCCTTACAGCAACATCTATCGATAGATGTACATTAACTAACTTTTTTTGTTCATTGTATTGTTTTTCATGTTGAAATTCCTGATTAGTCCTTGGAACAAAAAAACCGTCTTTTTGGATATTTAATATCCTCGTCACCTTAAATGTTCGATAGTCTTTCCGTTCTAAACTATAACCAAAAAGATACCAATGCATCTCCCTAAAATGTACCTTATAGGGTTCGACGAGTCTATACGTTTTGTTTCCTATTTGATCCACATATTCAAATTTTAATAACCAATTGTTCTCAATTGCTTGCCTGATAAATAAAATTTCTTCGCTGATTTGGCTTCTTCCCGGCCAATCATAGAAAGTTAAATCAAGTATTGGAGAAATATCTGCGCTAGTCATTCCCTTGATTTTTTGAATAGTCGTTTGAATCTCTTGATTGGTAATCAATCCCTCAAAGCCACCTAAAGCTATAAGTATATTTTCAATATCGTTGTGATTTAGTAATCGTTTATCGAATTTATACTCTTCAATTAGCGCATATCCCCCTTCAGCACCATATTCCGCATAAATAGGGATGTTTGCATAACTTAATGTTTCTATATCACGTTGAATCGTTCGCTTCGTCACATGAAAAAGTCGGCTGAATTCTGTTGCCGAAACTACTTCTTTTTGTAACAAAATCATCACTATCGAGATAAGTCGCTCAATTTTTTTCATATTTCCCTCCAATATACGACATACATATGTCGCCTATGCCCTATTATACTTCAAATATGAAAAGGAGGAATAAAATATGAAAGTAATAACTTATCTACAATTTGATGGAAGAGCAGAAGAAGCGTTGGCCTTTTATGAAAAGGCATTATCCGCAACTAGTGTGAAAATGGTGAGATTTGGTGATTTTGGCCAAGATCCAAATGCCCCATTAACGGAAAAGGAACAAAACATGATTATGGAATCTCGTATTGAATTTTCAGGGAATATTTTAATGATCTCTGATGTTCCGCCTTTTATGCAAGCTACGACAGGCGAAATCACAAATGGGAATACCGTCCTGATCAGTATTATTGATACTGATCCAGAAATAAGTAAACAATGTTTTGAAAGGCTTTCAGAAGGTGGTACTGTGATCATGCCGATATCTTCTACGCCATGGTCAGCAAGTTTTGGAATGTTAGTCGATAAATTCGGGATAATGTGGAAGTTTAATAGTGAAGCAAGTAAATTTCTAGATGGCTATGTAGAATAATCTTATATTACATTTTGACGTAACACCCGGACTAAAACAGAATAGACCTATCAAACTCTGAGATTCCTATATCATTGGGGAATTTCAGAGCTTGTTTTATAAGTACGATTGAACCTTGTTCTTTTTAGACTTGTAACGTGATGCTTTGTTCTGTTTTTGGAAAAGTCGATTGCTTCGAAAAATCCACTCATATCAATCTTTTCAAAACAGGCAACGGTTTCGCTCATTGCTTAAAGGGCACCAAAATTTTTCAGTGCCCTTTCAAAAGACTGGTGGGAGACTCCCTTTATGATACTTAGATGACAAGAGAGTCTATTTAATCTACAAGCTCAGATACGGTTCAAATGTGTATCTTGAAACTTTGTCGGATACTTCAATCCATAGCCAAACATTCTATCCATTCCAATATGAGCAACCCAAATCAAGCTTATCATTAATAAAATATGACTATTCATCAGTACACTACAGATTATGATTAACATTGGTATACTATAGGTATGGAATAGGTTGTACCACACCGATCCAACCTTGTTATTTTTTAAATAACCAATCATTGATAAATCAGGTGCTAACAAAAAGATAACAAACACAATCCAACTAAATTGTAGAATGAAAAAGTAAAAATAAACACTCAACACTAGAGCCATAATCCCTTCAATTCGTAAAATTATCGCAGTTTTCATTTTCATATCCTCCCCTTTATTGAACAACGGTCAATTAATAGATAAAAAAAATTACAGTAGCCCTTTCATCAAAAACCTGACATGCGACGCTGCCATTCCTTTCACATCATCATATGTTTGTTCAGGTTGTCCACAGTAATGTACAACAAAACCGTGTAAAGACAAGAACAATGACCAAATAATCATCGGGGTCACTTTACTTCCACACAGTGTGTGAAGGGCCGACGCAAATTTTTCATAAGTCACGTTTGGCTCTTGTTGAAGTTCAGTTTGTAAGTCATCATCTTGTAAAAGGAACATAATTCGATAATGGTTTGGATGTTTGATACCAAATTCAATATAGCCTAACAAAATCCTTTTCAGTTTGGTTTCAACATCCGTATCCTCTTTTATAAATGTATCCAACGTTTCATTAAGAATACCAAAATCTTTCTCAACCAAGCTGTAAAACAATTCAGCTTTATTCTTAAAATGATAATACAATGAACCATGACTGTATCCAAGTAATTGTGCAATATGTCTCATCGTGACATGTTGATATCCTTTTGACACAAATAAATCACGTGCCGTTTCCAAAATCTTCTCCCTTGTTAATTCTTGATCCACCGCTTTTCTCGCTGCCAAATCATTCACTCCAATTTAATTGACCTACGTTCAATTAAAAGTATAAATCCACCTCTTCCGATTGTCAACACTTACTGACGAAACCCATTAAGATCACTAAGAAATTACATTTGTACGTCATCTCCATAGCACAATCTCTGAATAAAAATACCAAACACCCCTTTAGACAAGCCTATCTAAAGGGAAAAAAATGGTTTATTCCTTTAAAGTACCCATTCTAAAATATCGATTTAACTAGTATTCATTCATATTGTTAAACAAACCTGATTACATGCTATCCTTTCCTGAACTGCAACAGGAATCCGAATCTATAGCTTGTTCATATTCATCATGACGACGGAGCCATGTTTTGCCGTTGCCGTCACTGCGTCCAGGTGGCTGCTCCCAATCCTCTTGCCTGCCTAAAGCTGTTAAATCGAGGTAGTTGAAGGTACCAATGATTAGATCAGTTCCACGGGCGTACGTCGTATACGTGTGGTAAATCGTTTGGCCATCACGCAGAAATGTACTCACACCAGGCACTTCCATTGACTGTCCAGAATCTATGGGTACGCCCTTCTGAATAAGCTCGTCCTTGGTCAAGTAGTTGTATTCGATAGGAGCAGCCGATTCGTCCAGCGTAACATGAAAGTCATAGTTAAAGTCGCTTTCGAAGGATGAGTACCAAGGGATGTCCCAACCCATCCGTTCCTTGTAACGTTGGAGCTTCGGAAATGGAGCTCGAGATATGAGTGCCAGTGACGTGTTTCGTGCATACAGATGAGCAAGATGACCGATGTTATCCGCTGCTAATGAACACGCCGGACAACCGGCTTCCCACTCAGGATCAAACATGAAATGATGCACGATAAGCTGAGGACGTCCTTCAAACAAATCAAGTAGACCGGTCTTACCGTTCGGACCTTCTAAGACATAGTTCTTAGTAAGCTCAACCATTGGCATTCTACGGCGCTCGGCATTCAACGCATCTCGTGCTCTAGTGAATTCCTTCTCTTTGTCCAGCAATTCCTTACGAGCCACAAGCCATTCGTCTCGTGATGCGACATTTGGAAATTGAAGATGATTTTGCGTTTGTTTCATATCATCTTCTCCCTTCTTATATTTTCTTTAGCGTATCACACACAAGAGCTAGCGACTTCTTCTCAATTGCTAAAAACATTTCCTTTCATTCTGTTGTATGCAGGCAAAGATACGCTGAAAGGGAAATGGTTCCAAAAACAAAAAGACCCCATTTTCGGAAATGAACTAAAGAATCTTATTAAAAATAATAAAGTTGATGTAAAGCCTAAAGTTACCCAAGTCATTGATCATGAAGTTCAATTTAAAGATAACACTCGGAGGACATTCACTAGTATTATTTGGGCTACTGGCTTCGTTCCTTATTACGATTGGATGGCTATAGAAGGTGTTACTTCTGATGATGAAAAACCCATACACAACAGGGGTATAACGAATATTAAAGGTCTTTATTTCATAGGTTTACCTTGGCAATATCAACGAGGATCAGCTTTGATATGTGGAGTGAGCTTGGATGCGAACTATCTTATCCCGGTCATTATTTCAAATATCTCTAAAGCTTAATAATTTGAAAACTAGTGTGATAGGTTTCACCATACCCTAAACAAAACGCCTTTTAGAAAAAATCCTCAAAGGCGTTTTTACGTTATTTCTCTATTCTCTGTTGGTGACACTGCCACCTCAGGATTTACGAACCCCTTTTTATGGATATTCCTATTACTAAAAAAATAGCTTAATCACTTCACCACATGAATCGGTCTCCCTATCATGACCTCAGCAGCACCCATTGTCATCTCACCTAAAGTTGGATGAGCGTGAATGGTTAGTGCGATATCTTCTGCAGTCATCCCCGCTTCAATTGCAAGGGTCATTTCAGCGATCATATCTGATGAGCCAACACCTACGATTTGCGCACCAATTAATCGGCCATCCTCTTTACGTGCAATAAGTTTCATAAATCCTTCTGTTGCATTTAAAGCTACGGCACGACCGTTTGCTGCGAATGGGAATTGCGTTGCTTTCACTTCGATACCTTCTGCTTTTGCTTGCTCTTCATTGTAGCCAACCGTTGCAAGCTCTGGATCTGTGAAACACACAGCTGGAATTGCTGAATAATCAATGATTGATTTTTCGCCTGCAATTGCTTCAGCAGCTACTTTACCTTCATAAGATGCTTTATGTGCAAGTTGCGGACCAGATACGATATCACCTATTGCATAAATGTTTGGTATTGACGTACGGCATTGTTTGTCTACTTTTAGTAACCCGTGTTCTGCAAATTCAATGCCTACTGCTTCAAGACCCATTTCATCTGTATTTGGACGACGACCTACCGTTACTAATACATAGTTAGCTTCAACTTTTTTTTCTTCCCCACCAGCTTCATACGATACAACTACACCTTTTCCTCTTTCTTCCACTCCCTTAGCTGATGCATCAACAATCACTTCTACGCCTTTTTTCTTTAAACCTTTTTTCACTATTTGTGTCATTGACGTTTCGAAACCAGCTAAGATGTCTTTGTCGCCCTCAATGATTGTTACGTGAGAACCCAAGTTAGCGTAGGCAGATCCTAGCTCAATACCGATGTAACCACCACCGATAACCACTAACTTTCCTGGTATTTCTTGTAGAGAAAGGGCGTCATTTGAGTTGATGACGCGTTCAGTAAATGGAAATGTTGGAATTTCAACCGGACGAGAACCCATTGCAAGGATGGCATTTTTGAATGTGTACGTTTGTATGTTGGAGCCGTCGATTACACGTACAGTGTTTGCATCTATGAAGGATGCATCACCATTCACAATATTTATTTTGTTACTTTTTAATAGACTTTCAACACCTTTTACTAGCTTAGACACAACGCCTTTTTTAAATTGTTGTACCTTTGACCAATTCAGTCGTACTTCTTGCGCAACAACACCCATATCATCTGAGTGCTTCGCTTGCTCAAAACGATGACCTACTGAAATTATTACTTTCGATGGAATACAACCGACATTTGAGCAAACTCCTCCTAAATATTCTCTCTCTACAATCATTACGTTTTGCCCCATTTGAGCAGCGCGAATCGCCGCCACATATCCTCCTGGACCAGCACCAATCACAAGCGTATCAATAAGTTTCATCTACTTCATCTCCCTCATTGCTTGCTATAAAATGAAAAACATAATCCCAAAAATCATTAGCCTTTACACAATTGTGATGACCTTTTGCTTCCACTTTAACGACTTGTTTAAAATTGCTATCATTTAATAGAACATCAACATTTGAAATCGGCACTTTTTGATCGTGAATAGAATGTATGGCAAGAGCAGGCGACTGTTGGTTTTTCATTATTTTTTCTAGACTCCATTCTCTTCTAGCTTTTAAAAAAACACCTCCTCGTAATAAAAACCAACTGATCAATAGCCAACCAAAGGGAATATAAGGTAGTGTTACTTTTCCAGCCATTGATTTGCTAATATTCTCTAATGATGTAGGCATTGAATCGGTAATGAGTGCTTGTATCCTTAAATCAGTGGCATTCACAATACTTGCAGCTACCCCACCCATTGAATGCCCTAAAACATAGATTGCATGACTATTCATATCTGACCTCTCCGACACATAATCAATCATTGATGTGATACTTTGGACAAACGATTCAATACTCACTTGCTTTTGTATTGAATCACTTTGCCCATGACCAAGAACATCAACAATTATTACGTCATAACCGCTAGCTAATAGGGGATCGACATATCGTAACATGTCTGATTTATTAGAGCCCCATCCGTGTACAAGTAGAAAACAACCTCTTGCTCTCTCACTTTTAATAATCCATCCTCGAATTTTCCCAATACCCCGCTCAATTTCAATGTTTTCATAAGCCGCATTTGGGTACTTTTTATCCTCTTTCTGTTTCGGTGTGAAAATATTACGAATGATATAGCTCCTCAAAAGTAAAACAACGACTACGAAAGAAATGAATAATACATATTTCATCATAACCCCTCCAAAAAAGATACCAATCAGTCTCTTTTCAACTATAAAAAAGACGGCTTTAATGCCGCTCAGGTAGCAATCATTGAAATATATTGCTTCAAATTATTTATTATGATCTTCGTTATTTGCCCATCTTGCTTTAATCGGTCTAATACGAGCCCACCTTCAAGTGTTGACACAATATATATCGCAGTGTCATATGGCTGTATGGACTGCTTCAACTCTTGATGCCTAATACCATCCTCTATCATTTTCACCAACCATGTTACCATCATATCCACTGCTTCATTAATCGATGGTAGCAACCCACTTCCTTCTAAATCATCCATTTCGATCGCTGCGTTAAAAATAGGACAACCACCAACTATCGGCTCTCCTTCACTTAATTGTAAAAAAGCCTCTACAAATGCGATTAATTTGTCCGATGCATTGTCGTGTTGTGAAACACTCGTCATTAAATGATTTCGCATGATTTCGATAGAAAAGTGAAAAGACTCAACCATTAGCTGCTCTTTATCCTTAAAATGTCGATAAATCCCCCCTTTTTGAATATTCGTTTCCTGAATAATGTCACTCATTGATGTTGTCATATAACCTTTTTGGTTAAAAACTAGAGCAGATTTCCGAATAATTTTACGCCTTGTTAATTCACCTTTTTTCATTTACACCTCCAAAAGATACCATTCAGTCTCTTTTAATATAAAGGAAGTCAGATGCAAATTCAAGAGCTAATAAATAATAAATAAAAAATTTTGTCAAACCCATTTGATTCAATTCTTCTAGAAGCGTTATACATTTGCAGGTATATCACTCACATATTATCTGCATTTGACTAATACATTCACAGCTTCTTGAATCATTGCTTCTGTTTCCCTTCCTTTTCAATTTGCTCGCGTACACATTGCTCTAAGTTCGAGTTACAGCTATAACAATCGTGTGATCCATTGCATTTCTTGCAATTGATATCTGAACGGCAAGATCCTTGCATATGGCCACTACTGTCTGATTTTTCAAGGGAAGCTTGGTTTGATCACTTACTTATGGAATATTGGCTTTCAACCATTAAAAAGCAGGCTCGAGATAACGAGTAAGCTTTTTTGATATCAAAACCTCCCTCCTCCAAAAGGAACATCAATACCACGGTACCTTTAATCTCTCAAACTCTCACTAGATCATATTGATTAACAAATCATCTTCTGAAAAATCTCTTATCAAGTTTATAGACTTATGATAAATGGGAAAACCTCTTTAATTAATACCCTGTCAACTCAATAAATGTCTCGTTATCATAAATAGTGGATAGAAGTGGGTCATTGAATGCTGTATCCTTTAATGTATCTATTAATTCTATCGCTCTAGCTAACTCTTCCAACCCTTGGTCTATCTCACCCTGTTGTACAAGTGCTACAGATTTTCCGTAATAGCCAATTCCTTCATTTGGATATTGCTCAATAATATAGTTATAGATTTCTTCAGCTTCTTTAAAATGACCCGCATATGTAAGCATGAAGCCTTTATAATCTAAAGCATTTAATTGATGTTCTTCCTCAAATTCAATAATTTTGTTTAAATAAGGAAGAGTATCACTATATTCACCTAATGCTTCATGAACATAGACAAGATACCATAATCCGTCGATATCGTCAGGATATACTTTTATATAATGCTCTAAATAAGGAACAGCTTTTTCATCTTCATATAAGAAATAAAGCGAAACCCCTTTTCCATATAATGCATAGGGCGCATGATCATCAATCGCTAAAGCATGATTATAATATTCGAGAGCTTTCTCATACCTTTCAAGCAAGAAATGAGCATTTCCCATGTTGATAAATTGTTCTGGTTCCTTATCACTAATATCAATCGCTTGTTGTGCAGCAACAATAGCTTGTTCATATTCACCTAATTTATTTAATGACATAGCCTTGTTATTCAATGCACTATCCATTAAATTATCTAGTTCAATTGCTTTGTTTAGTGATTGTAAAGCTTCTTCATATCGACCTAAAACATGTAAAACATACCCTTTCTCATTATGTAGCATCGGATCTTCAGGGAACTTTTCCAATCGTTGTTTCACATCTTCTAGTGCCAATTCATACTGTTCATTTTCATACCACTTTTCATATTTCTCTCTAGAAAATTCAGGGTCTAAATCACTTAGCAGGTAACAACCTGTAAGCATCATTAATGAAAATATGAATAAAGACCACATTATTTTATTCATTCCACCACATCCTTTTTTTTTCGTAAAAAATAACCCTTTGGCTAAATATTAACCAAAGGGCTAGAGCTTCGCAACGTTATTTTAAATGCACAAACTCAAATAATTTTAAAAACGAAATATCTCTATTTCAATTTCGTCTACGAATACTGTCTTGAAGCTGGGCAAACTTAAACTTAGCCACTTTTGAGGTTCGAAGTGTCAAGTGAGTCTGTCACTTTAACTGAATAAGGAGGCAGCATTTTAATGCATTCCAAAATAAAATCAGGGCAATAACGGGATGTGCAGCACCGAGTATATTAATATCAAATGAAAGCGCGGTGTAAGGATTTATTTGCAGCAGTAATTTATTTCTCTTTTCGTTTACGCTCTAAAATGGACCGCAGTTCGTCCAGTTCTTCTTTTGTCAAAGATTCTTCTTCGATAAATTGAACCAGCATCGGTTTGAACGTCCCACCATAGATTCTTTTAATGAAAGACTGTGTCTCTGCACGTTTGCATTCATCTTCCGAGTATAAAGGGAAAAAGATATACACTTTTTGTTCTTTGTTAACCCCTACAACCTGTTTTTTCATTAATCGATCAAGAAGCGTTCGAATTGTTTTTGGTTTCCAATCCGTTTGTTTTTGTATAGCTTGGATCACTTGATGCGCTGTCTGAGACCCATTTTTCCAAAGGACTTTCATGATCTCCCACTCGGCTTCTGAAATACTAGGTAGTCGATTAGACATCTCCTTCCCTCCTTCTGTTCAGTTATTAAAAGATCCCTTTGCTACTTAAGATAGCTCGCGTAATTTCAGCAGCTTTACTTCCATACGCATGATCTTGATGTTGGATATTCGTTGCAAAGAAATACGTATCCGTTTCGGTTTCAAGGAATCCTATAAACCACCCGTTTACAGCTCGCTCATTCACAACCCCTGTACCGGTCTTTCCAAAAAGCGTGCCTTCTTGATTTTCTTCTAACTTTATGACCTCTTTTACTAATTGTACATTTTTTTCTTTAAAATGATATTCATTAAAATAAAATGCTTGAAGGAGCTTTACCTGTTCAATAGGTGAAATCTTTAAAGACGATTCTAACCAATACTCGTCTAACCCCCCCGAAAGATCTTTATTACCATAATCAAACATGTCCAAATAATTTTGAATACGATCTCTTTGCATTTGTCGATCTAACTGTTGAAAGTACCAAGTGACCGAGTAGCTCATTGCGGTTCTTAAGTCGTGATTGGCATTCCATTCAGCATAACCATAATGTACTCCGTCCCACTCTAATAGTGAATCATCTCCTGTAATCACGCCTAGCTCTAACGCCATTAACGCGGTGAATACTTTATATGAAGAGTTAGGAGAGATCCTCATGACACTTTTTTCTCGGTTATAAATTCGATATTCATCGTTGCTCGCACTGTATAATACAAAACTACCTTCATTCTCTCCAAAGTATCCACTCAAATCTTCATATATCGCCCGCTGATCATCAAATAAATAGCGCTCACTAGAAGAAGCAGTTACCGATAAAAGAGGGAATTGAGCAATTACAAACAGCGTGATAACTATAAAAATAAACATACTTTTTAATTTTAATAACTTCGATTCTTCAGTAAAAGAAGCTATATGGATCAGCCGTCTTTTTATATGTTTTTCAGAACCTAATAATGGGTTTGCTAAATTTAAAATAGCTGATTCCTTATTC
This sequence comes from Halalkalibacter hemicellulosilyticusJCM 9152, assembly GCF_000513115.1. Lineage (GTDB taxonomy): Bacteria > Bacillota > Bacilli > Bacillales > Bacillaceae_D > Halalkalibacter > Halalkalibacter hemicellulosilyticus. The sequence goes on along the minus strand of NZ_BAUU01000026.1, from coordinate 39,790 downwards.
CTCTCCACAAATCGAATGATCGTCTTTCCATACTTTTCAAAATCGCATCGATCCAATGAATGTAGCACTTCCGTGTCGCAAGCCATTTCTCGATCAAGACGCATTACTTTAAATGCTTTCCAAACAAGAGGATGAAACCAATAGACAATCTGGTATAGGACAAATAAATAATTTGCTTTAATATGCTTGCTTTTACAATGGTACAGTTCATGTAGCAATACATAGTTTATTTCATCATCCGATAAATAGGATGCCATATCCTTTGGCAGTAAAATATATGTGTTAAACAAGCCAAATGTCATCGGGGAACGTACACTCGAAGCCTCTAATATCTTTGGGCTCTTCCTTATCCCCAGCTCCCGTATACAGTCGCTATATAGTTTTTTTACCTTTTCATTTTTTATTTCTGCCGCAGCCGATACTAGACGATGTAAATTTACATAATGATACAATGCCACAAGAAGGAAAAGCACCATACCTATAACCCAAATAGCAATGAGTAATGATTGGACGAATGTTTGGTCAACCCGGCTAACCGAAGTGCCAAAATCATTCATCCAATTTTCCGAGTGATTTGTAAAACTCAAACTATCCTGAGTCGAAGAATACAGCTTTCCTTCACTCTCATCAATAATAGACAAGTTAGGGATCTCTATAAGATGCACGGGTATAAACGGGAAGGTTAAAACAAAAATTAACAAGAACCATAGATGATAGCGCCATTTTGCTGATAATTGTTTATAAAAAAATTTCCTAAGTAGTAGAATCACCGTGATCGTCACCGTTGACAACACAAGAGAAAGTACTATATGTGGGAATGTCATTTTTATTATCTCCATTTTTAATCATTTTTCTTTCTCCTCTTAATATCTCTCACTAAAACACTAAAATTCTAACATTTTAATTTCAGGTTGTAAATTTCTATTGACATTTTAGATTACATACGTAATATTAGATTACAGATGTAGTCAATTAAAAAGTATTGGATCCAACTATTTTTAAAAAAAGACTAATCAAACAAGTAAAGTCAAAAGGAGATTATTATGAAGATCACAAAAATGACATGCTCCATTCTCTTAGGAACCCTTTTATTTTTCGGATGTTCGAGTGATCAGGAACAGGATCAGACCAGTTCTGATCAACCTGAATTTGAAAGACCTACTCCGACGGTAGAAGACACCTTTAGCCAATTAGAGGAAGAATACGATGCACGGTTAGGCATCTATGCATTAGACACTGGTACAGGTAAGACGGTTACATATCGTTCTGATGAACGTTTTATCTATGCATCTGCCCATAAACCACTTGCTGTTGGCGTCCTTCTTCAGCAAAAATCGATGGAGGAATTAGATGAGCACATCACATATTCAAGGGATGATTTAGTCAACTACAATCCGATAACAGAACATCATGTCGATTCAGGATTGACATTAAAAGAGCTTAGTGATGCTTCGATTCGCTACAGTGATAACACAGCTGCCAATTTAATTTTTCATGCAATCGGTGGACCGGAAGGCTTTAAAGAAGGACTTCGAGCCATTGGGGATAATGTAACCGAGCCTGAAAGAATAGAACCTGACTTAAATGATGTTGAGCCTGGAGAAATTCAAGATACGAGTACACCAGAAGCATTGGCAAAAAGCCTGCAACAATTCACTTTAGGAGATGCTTTATCAGAAGATAAACAAGAACTACTAATCGATTGGCTCAAGAGAAACACAACAGGTGACGATCTTATCCGTGCAGGAGTACCAGAAGGTTGGGAAGTTGGAGACAAAACGGGCTCTGGCTCTTATGGGACTCGCAACGATATCGGCATTCTCTGGCCGCCAGGCAGAGACCCGATTATTCTTTCCGTACTAACAAGTAAGGAAGAACAAGATGCAGATCACGATGATACCCTTATCGCAAGAGCCACAGAAGAAGTCATTAACATTCTTTTTGGGACAGAATAAATGGCTCAAAGTTAGTATACGTTTGTTTATCACACTGTAAGTCAAGACAAAAAAGGTCATGTTTGTCTTACATGACCTTTTTGTTACTCACTTAATTTGTTGTAGATGAATTTTAGAATCGTATGGTTTAAGTGGTATTGAGGCTTTTGTTCGATGCATAAAATCGGAATTTGCTAATAAAGGACGTCCAAATGCAGCTAAATCAATCAGTCCATCCTTAAGTGCCTTCTCTGCTGAGGCAGATGTCAGGTTGCCAACACCAATGATAATTTTATCCCAGTATTTACGGACGAGTTCATGCAATGTCAATGAATGGTGAGCTAAAGGCTTTGAGAATTCATTGACAGATGGGTGGAGAAGTTCGATCTTTGTTTTATGAAATACTTCTATTAACATTTGTATTTCTTTCTCAGGGTCTTCCCATGCATATAATGGTGAATCATCTTTATGCTCTGAAAAGCGAACAATAATTTTATTTGTGCCAATCGCCTCACCAACGGCAAGTAAAATTTCTTCTAAAAACAAGTACCGGTTCTGACCGTATCGATCTTTTCTGATGTTCGTCCATGTAGAGTGAAATTGGTCAATTAAATAACCGTGAGCTGCATGTATTTCAACCCCATCAAAACCAGCTTTTATTGCATTGTAAGCAGCATGGACAAATTGCTTAATAACGTTTCGAATATCATAGACTGTCATTTCGTTAGGCATCTCATAGGGAAGGCGAACTCGGTGAGTATGGCCATTTGCTTTGATAGAAGATGGTGCTAACGGTTTCCTGCCATTTGTAAAATATGAATGGCTTAGCCTCCCGACATGCCAAAGTTGAGCAATAATCTTCCCACCTTCCTGATGAACTGAATCTGTAACTTCTTTCCATGCTTCCGTTTGTTCATCGGTATACAGCCCAGGTATTCCTACTGTACCCTTCGCCTCTTCAGCAATTGCTATCCCTTCTGTAACAATCATCCCAATTCCATCTTGGGCGCGCCGCTGATAATACGATACTGTATCGGGATGAATAATCCCTGTCTTAAAATCTGCAAATCCTCTTGTCATTGGCGCCATGACAGCTCTTGATTGTAACTGCCATCCATCTCGTTTGAACGGTGTTAGTAATTCCATGTTCACTCCCCCTTTAATGTAAGTAATTTAATTTTACATATTAAAAAGGGTATAACTACATAAGATACTATAGGTTATATTTGCTGTTCATTTATAAATTATTTTTATATATGCTATTTCACTTATAAAAGAAAGGTAGGTTTATATGGACGATATTGATATTTCGATTTTAATGGCTCTGCAAAGGGAGGGGAAAATTCCCATGACAAAGCTCGGGAAGGAAGTTGCATTATCTCAGCCAGCAGTCACAGAACGGGTGAAAAGACTAGAAGAACAGGGTGTTATTGAAAAATATACTGCCGTGGTTAATGCCAAAAAAATGAATAAACCTGTTTCTGCTTTTCTTCTTTTTCAAGCCCGTCACTGCCAAGACTTTGTGACATATTGTGAGGGCGTGGATAATGTATTGGAAATCCACCGTATTAGTGGTCAATATAATTTCTTAGTCAAAATTATTGCGAAATCATTAGAGACATTAGAGCAAACGATTAATGAATTGGGCCAGCATGGCGAGTCGACTACACTCGTTGTCCTGTCGTCCCCAATGGTGAATCGTCCCATTGTTCCACTTATTGAAAACAGCTAACGAGAATATCGGACGTTCATGCCCTTTGGTCGAACTTAGTCAGTTATTTGTTCAAAACGAAACAATCATATGCAGCTTCCTGCTTCAATTGCTAACGCTCGTTTCCTACTATAAAATTGAAAAAGGACTATCCCAGAGCATCTAGAAACATAAAATCGGGTGAACCATTCGATGCGGTTCTCCCGATTTTTGTAGAACTAGATTATCGCCATAATAATAGTCTGGTCATTTAGATACTGGATTGATTCGTCATACTTAGAAAGGTGGATAAAATTTATCTCATTAAATTGGAATGAATAGTACAATTCTCTTGCTCAGATTTTTGAAATCCAGATTAACGTGTTCTATCACTTACTCTACCAATTTTTTTAAATATGCCTTGCGTATAATAAGAAAGCTCAGAGTAAACAGCAGCAAAATAATTCCTACACCAACCGTAGTCATCTGGGCAAAAGCTGGTGAAAGTGCATCACGAATACTGAATAACACGATAAATAATAAAATCGCAGCCATTGTAAAAGGGGCAAAAATCAGTATTGATAATTCTCTTGTCACAATAACACCCATTTCTTTCATAGATAGTCCGATTTTGCGAATGCCTAAATATTTTCTTTTTTCTCCCGCTAAAGAGGTCTGCAAGTAAAAATAAAGAATACTCATGGCTGCACTTAAAAAAATCAGACTAAGCATAAAACCAATAAAGAACATGATCCTCTTTACAAATAACTCGTCAACATATAATGAAATTTTAGATGAGACATAACGCTCACCTTGTTCTGTCATGATATGTGATTCTATTGTTTCTGCTACTTCCCGTTTCTCTGTCCATTCCTCCAATTCATAGGCAAACACATGATACTCTGAATAATTGAGTGCGTCATAAATCGCATCTGGTACAACATAATATACTGCCCGAAAGCCTGATATAAGAATCATTCGTTCTTCTAATCCTACGTACTGAAGAGGGTCATCCACATAATCCTGAATGGCATCCGTATTTGGAATCATTCCCACACTTCCTGCCACAACATAATATTCATTGTCCCTAAGTGTTATCGCTTGGTGTGTACCAAGTGCATTGAAATGGGAATTCGACATGAAGCCAATCCTGCGGTCTTCGTCTGTTTTGAACGCAGATTGATACGCATCGAAATCTCCCACTGTTTGCTCAAGGGTTGACTCTATAAATTCAATATCTTGCTGTTCTTTTTCTATAGGATTATCTGGATGGGAAATATATTGAAAGCTATACGGATAAACAGCTTCCGTATTTTTTTCGACATTATAATACGAACTGTACAAAACACTCGTCGTAACAAATACGGCAAGCAGTAAAATACTGAGCAAATAAATGACATGAGCATGTGAATTGCCTTTGGCTTGTAAATTCGATACAAATAACATATTCGTTTTTCTGTAATACGAGGAGCTTTTTTGCAATCTCCGAATCGTAAACCAGATTCCCTGGGTTAATACAAGATAAATCGTCATTAACAGACTGATAAACAAAATCATCAAATAAACAATTCCTAAGCTTTCAACGAAATCTGGGCTAACTTTGAGAGGTAGTAATAAAACTGCACTCACTAAGATGGATAAAAGGAGCCTCCATGGAGTTGGACGTATTAATTTTTCCTGTGTGACATCTGCTTTTAACAGTTGTACAGCTTCTTCTTTCTTGATAAATCGTGTCGTTATTTGAGATACAATTAAAAATAAAACACTAAATAAAATGAACGTCATAGCAATGGCTTGTACAGGTACATACATTCCAAAGCTATCTGCCTCTAAGACATTCTTAACGACCATTAAAAACAGAGGAGAAACGATTAACCCAACAACAATTGCTGTCATAATTGCAGCAAAAGCAATCAGCATATTTTCCCGGAATACCATTTTCCGCACTTGCTTCGTCGATGCTCCAGAAATGATAAAGACTCCAAGGCTTTTGGTTTTCTTCTTTAGGAAAGCCAGCATTGAATAAATAATAAAAATAAAAGAAAAAAGATAGACAATCATACTACAAAGAATCATGACGATGCCAATTGAGCTATTCAGATCAATTGCATCCATCATTGGATGAAATGCAGTAATCAAAAAAAAGAAAAAGACTAAAATCGAAAAGACGCTGCTCAGAAAATAGGAAATATAGGTCCATTTATCCCGTAATATATTTTGAATGACAATATGATTAAAGCTCATGATATCCACCGCCCAGAAATGTCAGTGTATCTACAATTTCTTGATAGAATTGCTGCTTGTGGTCACCCTTCTGTATTTCATTGTAGAGCATCCCGTCTTGCATAAAAATCACACGCTCAGCAAAACTGGCAACATACGGATCATGTGTGACCATTAATAAAGAGGTTTGAAACGTTTCGTGAATGGATTGAAATAGCGTCATCACACTATTGGCTGATTTAGAGTCCAGATTCCCAGTCGGCTCATCTGCTAATAATAGACTAGGCTGATGAATAACTGCTCGTGCAATGGCTACACGTTGCTTCTGTCCCCCTGAAATTTCAAAGGTTCTCTTCTTCATTATTTCTTCAATTCCTAAAAACTCAACGACTTCCGCTAAACGGGATGTCATTTCCTTTGCATTCACGGCATCGAGTGTCAATGGTAATAAAATGTTTTCTTCTACAGTTAATGTGTGAACCAAGTTAAAATCTTGAAAAACAAAACCCAATTCACTACGTCGAAACTTTGCAAGACCTTCATCATTCAGTTCGTATGGATTTTGTTGGTTAATTGTAATAGAACCATTTGTCGGACGGTCTATGGTTGATATACAATTTAAAAATGTCGTCTTCCCGCTTCCAGATGGGCCCATTACAGAAACAAATTCATTACGTTTCAATTGAAAGTCAAATCCTTTTAATGCTTTATAGTTCACCTCTCCAACATACTCCTTATGGAGTTGTTGAACATTTAAAATGATATCTGACATATACACCACTCCTGTTTTTTTCATTGTTAACTTTAATATACCGAAGTCGTCCATTCTTTAACATTTAGAAACATGACGGCAAAGTGACAATATTGACACATTCAAAACGGCTACCTCAATCGGCAGCCGTACTAATACTTTTTGAAAGTTCAATGGTGAAAATGGTTTCTTGATGATGAGATGTTAATTCAAACGGATGATCTAGCGTATCCAAAATCCTTTTCACTAAGTATAAACCTATTCCTGTTGCTTCACTTCTTTTCCGTCCTTTTGAACCTGTATAGAACAAATTGAATAAGCGATTGATCTCACTTTTTGGAATGGTTTCCCCCCTGTTATGAATCGATAATTGACCATTCCTATAATAAATATGAACAGTAGAGTGCTTCTCACCATATTTAATCGCATTACTAAGCAGTTGGTAAACAACTACTTTCATCCACTTTCGGTCTGAATAAAGAATAACTTCTTCCGCTATTGTCGCCTTAGGAAATAGTTCTTCCTCAATAAAGTAATCTTTTAAATCATTAATAACCTCTTGTATGATTTTCTTTAGTGGCATCGCTTCAATTTTCAAATCAGATAATAATTGGGTAGAGCGGCTATAAGACAATAGCTGATTTAACGAAAAGTATATTTTATCGCATTCGGCTTTTACTTTCTGCCATTCTCCCAACGATTTGACATCGTTTATTTGATTCGATTGCACAAGCAATTGCATGACAGAAATAGGCGTCTTCATCTGATGCACCGCATGTGAAATAAGTAGCTGCTGTTCCTGTAAGAAATCTTGATACGTGTCCTGTTCTTTTAAGAGTAAGGAGGAAAATTCCTTTAATTGATTGGCATATGCTTTTTCAATTGGAGCATGAGGACGATAGACAAGAAAACCAGCTTGATCCAAATTTTCTTTCTTTAAATGTGTGTACATTTTTTTACGACGAAGATAGCGAATAACAAGCAGAATCATTAATAAAGTGGTGGCTAAAAAACTAAAATAGTAATAATGATTTTCAAAACCATCTAATTGTTCAATGATAAAAGGTAAGCAGATAAAAGTGATCAGATACAAAAGAATAATGCTGAGATGATCCTTTATAAATAACTTCATTTATCTTTCTCCATTAATTGGTAACCAATTCCTCGAATCGTTTTTAGTTCTAAGGAGGATTGGATATGTTCCAATTTTTTTCGCAATCTTTTTATATTCACTGTGAGTGTATTTTCTTCTACAAATCCTTCTTCATCCCATATAACAGAAAGCAGCTGCTGTCTTGTGACAACATTTGGAAAAGACTCAAAAAACATATTACAAAGCTGGAGCTCTTTTACCGTCAATACTTCCTCCTGTCTCGGCGTAGATAAACGTACTGTGTCCAAATTTAAGATGGTATTACCCAATTGTACTATTCGTCGTTCCGCGGTTTTTGCATACTCTCCATACGTACGTCGAATTTGCCCATTGATTTTTGCTAATACGACATCCATTACAAAAGGCTTAGTGATAAAATCATCTGCACCATTTTCAATACCATATATCTGGTCTAGTTCGCTCATTCGAGCAGACAGAATCATAATTGGACATGTGGATATCTGCCTTATTTTTCTTGACCAGTAATAGCCATCAAAGTAAGGAAGGTTTATATCCATAATAACTAAATGAGGTTCTGTTTCTTGAAAAACATCCAGAACTCTTTTAAAATCTTCTATTGTGTGGCACTCATATCCGTATTTTTTAAGTCGATTTTTTAATGTATCAGTAATACTTATTTCATCCTCCACAATTAATATTCTATACATAAAATCCCCCGCCTCTTTATTCTCAAAATTTTTATATAAACATCGTATTTTCTTAAAAGCTAGAGAAGGATTTAAGAAAAAAGGAGCTCCATTTTCGACTTTAGATATTCTTTTTCTTATCACCACAAAAACACCCTTTAGACAATCATATCCAAAGGGGTAAACCATCGCAATTTTTTTATAGACATCGTGACTTTTTTTAAACATCGTATCTTTCTTGCTAACGTCGCAACTTTATTTCAAAGATACAATGTTTGTTGAAAGAAAATAAAGTATTTTCTTAATGCTTAGGTTAACTTGCACGAGCGCGATTGCCACGCTCAGACTTTTCAATCATGATGTTGCCAAGAGCAAACAAATTCAGCACTACATATTTTAAAAACATTACCTGAGTAATGTAATACCATTTCTTTGTTAAATGATTTATAATAGTGGCAAAGGAGTTGGGGGCAAGAGATGAGCTCAAAAGGCACGACAAAAGAAGCTATTTTGACCACAAGCATACATTTATTTAATAAATATGGGTTCGATCAAGTCACGATCAACCAAATTTGCAAAGAGATCAATGTGACCAAAACCGCATTTTATTATCATTTCAAATCCAAGGACGAGTTGATTTCTGAATTTTTTTCGTTTGACAATATGATATCCAATACTGATTTACTGGACATTCTGACCGTCACTGATTATGCCGATCAGGCGATGAAGGCCATGGAGATTTATGTGAAGCACATGGTTCGTTTTGGAGTCGAAATGACTAGGGAAAATTATAGGATCCACCTGCGAAACCAAGTACTTCCTCTCGATAAAGGCAAGTCATCGTTGCTGAACAGCATTATTCCCACGCTGGTTCAACGCGCCAAAGACGCGGGCCATATCAACAATCCTGCGAGTGCCGAAGATTTGCTTGATTCGATGTGCATTATAGCCAATGGAGTCATTCTGAATTGGGCCGTCACGGACGGCAAGTTCGATGTTCTGGAAGAAGTAAGGAAGCGGTTTGAAATTTTGTTGGTCTTGAAAGATGAATAAGTGTTATAAAATGTAACGCTCCGCTCAAATGAGGGAGCGTTTTTTTTGTGTCAGGGATTTTCATTCCGAAACTTTACACAACAAATACTTTACCTAGGTATTGACTTTGCTTTACTTTGGTAATATAATTTGGTTATTCAATAAGATAGGAGAGATCAGATATGGGACACAAACATACAAGAACGATATTGGTAATAGGCGGTACAGGAACACAAGGCGAAAACGTGGCCCGCGAGTTGCTGCAGCACGGTCATCTCGTGAGGATCCTGACCCGAAACCCGGAGTCGGAGGCGTCCCAAGCGATGGCCGCCTTAGGAGCGGAAATGATCCAGGGAGACATGGCCAATCCGGCATCGTTGGAGCCTGCCATGGAAAATGTATCGGCAATTTTTTCGGTGCAGTACGCCGATCCCTATGATCTGACGGTTGAGCCGCGTAACGCCGCAAACATGGTGCAAGCCGCAAGGAAGGCCGGAATCGAACAAGTCGTACACACCTCGGTCGCCGGCAGTAATCTGTTTCCGCGGTGGGACAAACACAAGTATCTCGTTCAGACCTGGGAGAATAAATACGAAATCGAAGAGCTTATCCGCAATGGTGGATTCCGGTTTTGGACGATTCTGCATCCTTGCTGGTTTATGGAAAATTTTGTAGAGCCACATTCGGCCATTATGGCGCCGGAATTAAAAAACAGGGTTTTGTTTGGCACGTTGAAAGGGCATACTCCTTTAAAATTAAATTCCGGGGAGGATACGGCCAAATTTGCACGCGCGGCTTTTGAAAATCCGGAGAAGTTCCGTGAAAAGGATATTAATATCGCAAGCGACGAGCTTTCCATGACGGAGATTGCAGAAACGCTAAGTCGCGTTCTTGATAAAAAGATAGTTTTCGAAACTGTAGACGATGAGGAATCCCGGAAGCGCGGCATGTTAGAGGGAACGGTTTATTTTATGGAGTGGTTGGAAAAAGTACCCGGTTACGGTTTCGATATTGAGGAAACAAGGCAGTATGGAGTTGAGCTTAAGTCATTTGCGGAGTGGGCTCAGGAAAACAAACATAGATTTGTAGTGAATTAACGGGAGTAATAACGCCAAATGTTTCCTTGGAGGGAACGTTTGGAACGCGAGCTTCATTGAGGTGAGTTAGACTGAATTTCGAACAGCAGATCGTGCTGGAATTGTACGAACGGAATAACCTGTGCAGTGACCTCTCAGGGAACAACCGCCCAGAATAGGTTTGGAACCGGCAGGACATCCTCCTGGACTTGTTTAACAGAAATGAGGCGCTCCATGTTTTTGGCGCTGCACATTTTGATTATTCAACCTGTCGAATTGACAGGTTTTTTGCATTTCCGTAGTTAAAACAATCGTTTTCCATGCTGATTTTCAACAATATATTTTGACTATATTCACGCCAATTTTCCATAGAGTCTGTCTCTGTTCTATTAACACCCATAGATGTACACGCGAAATCCGTAAGTAAGTGCCTCCCCAAACTTGAGGGGCTTGTATCTTGTTGCCAACCCTAAATTCATATTTGAATCGTTATAGGTTTTTGAGAAATTCTTAGCATCCTGACTACACATCCAACCAATGCAAATAATAATAAAGATTTCTTAAGTTTATACATTATACCCCCACACCATTTGTTTTGTTATCTCATTCTTCTACCCCTTCAATATCTTTATAGCTCATTAACACTCTCTTATCCGTTATCAATTAACTCTACCTCCATATCAGAAAAATCAACTTCATCTTCAATTAGAATTTCTCTTACTTTGGCATCTTTTTTCGATAAGGAGAAATTTCGATTGTTATATGTGATAAACATATTAATATTCTTTTTATAGGTCATTCTTTTATACATACTTGGATGCTCATCTCAAATACTTTCTTCATCCAAGCTCCTTAATAAAGGTTCGTAAATTTAAAAGAAGCTACCTGAGTTATATTTACAAAGACTCATTCTTCTTGAATATTTTCGGAGTAAATCCTCTGTTTTAAACTTCAGACAAACATACTCTCTATCTGAAGCTTGCATTCTTGGATTGTCAACAGTAAATCAGACAGCTTTTTTAAGGGCTTCTCGGCGATACTGAACAGGTGTCTTAGAGATCGACCGATTTCATATGTTTTCAAAAGCTCATGAGTGAGGCTACAACGTCTGATACGTCTGCCTTTCCCCTTGATCCTTATTCATTTTATCTCTTGTACGATAGATGTTTATTTTAGAAGAGAAACGGAAAAATACCTGCTTCTGCTCCGAATTTGGAAAGTTTTAGTATTTAAGAGTCGGTATTTATTGGTATTTCATTTTGGCCAATATCGTGAGTAATTAACCTCTAGATACCAACTCTGTTGTCAAGGCACTAACTTTGGTGTAAAGAAACCAACTATAATGTCTAGGAAATAACTATAATGTCACCAGACATCACTGTAGATTTAAAAGTAAATTTGATCAAAAACACCTCCCAAACCCATATATTTAAGTCCAATTGGAAAACTCGTTTGAAAAAAAGATTGATCAAAAGGGGGTCTTTATTTGTGAAACGTTGCACATTAGATGAAAGAAAGTTTAATCATTTTCTCAGACCGGTCATCAAACCCTGGATTGAAGAAGAACAATGGCCAATTTAATGACTATCGTCCTTCCTTCTTTCTTGTTGTACAGTATTGTTGTAAGTATACTTGAACTGTTCAGTAAATAGATTTGTTGTTTTCTCACCTTACTCATTCAACAGTCGCGCACGTTTCTAGTATACCGACTTTTTAGAATTTTCGATGGGATTTTCCAAACCACGTTTTTTCAAGAGCTGTTAAAACGGTAAATCATTTTTAGATTGCTCATTCATTTTCTTTTCAATGGATTCCAAGAACTAAATGAGGGCCGAGATATTTTTAAAAATCAGCATGCTCTCGTCATAGTTCAGCAATGGATTGTCATGAGCAAATGATTTATCATTCCTGACAGGATTAAAAGCATCCAAAAGTGAAATGGAAGTTTTTAATATCCTCCGCGTCATTTCCGTTTCGATATAGCCAATGTAGCTACTATGTTAAACTAGTAAACGACTAATGCAAGCCCTTTCAAGGAAAAAAAGTAGCCTTTAAATAGAGGATGGAGGTGTAGAATTGGAAGAATCATATAAAAAAATATTTATGCTTACTGATTTGCTGCTTCTTCTAACTTTAGCGGTTGGATATTTCATTATGTATTTTACTGGCATAGCTCACGGTGAGGTTAATGTCCCATTACTACTAATGTCTGTTTTTGGATTAACATCATTCTTTAGTAAAGCTGCTATTTATACAGTGAAGGGCGAAATCGGGAGATCGGTAGCTATGTATTTCTCGTCGTTTTGCTTCTTAGTTGCATTTTTTGTGACCTTAGTCTTTATGGTGATAAGTTAAAAGCAATATCTTTCATCTATACAATAGAGTTACGTGGTAATTAAATTTAACACAATCGGAGAATCCGATAATTTTCTAGGGTTTCGTCGGACGACGGAACCTTTTTAATATCGCTTCCGATAGTACGCGAATTTATAATTGTGGTTTATTTAAAAAGGTTTGGTGTCTTTATTCCTTTCAAGTGAGTAGATCTACCTAACGAAGATACATCTTGAATTTTTAACCATGGTTTATATTTTGAACCGATACCTAAGCCACGGCCTTCTTTTATCCATTTTTCAATTTTAGATGTTCTGTTTCTTTTTGACATAAAAACACCCCTTTAGACAATTATATCCAAAGGGGTAAAACGGTACATCTTTTTTATAAACGGTACGACTTTATTTCAAACCTACACTCACAACCACCATCCACACATACCCTACTCCACCGTCACACTCTTCGCCAAGTTCCTCGGCTTATCAACATCACAACCACGATGTAGAGCGGCGTAATACGAGATAAGCTGCAACGGAATGACAGTTGCCAGTGCTGAGAGCATTGGGTGTACGCTTGGTAGGACAAAAGCGTCTCCTTCTTGGTCTAAGCCTTCCATGCTAATAATGCAAGGGTTCGCCCCACGTGCAGCGACCTCTTTCACGTTACCACGGATGCTTAAATTGACATGAGCTTGAGTGGCAACGGCGACAACTGGTGTGCCGTCTTCAATAAGAGCAATCGTTCCGTGCTTTAACTCTCCACCGGCGAAGCCTTCTGCTTGGATGTACGAGATTTCTTTTAGCTTCAGTGCTCCTTCTAGGCAGACAAAGTAGTCAGCTGCGCGTCCGATGAAGAAGCAGTTTGGCGTTGTGAGCAAGTAATCGCGTGCGATTTGCTCAAGCTGATCTTTTTGACCGCATAATGTTTCCATAGCATTGGCGACAATCGCAAGCTCCTGCAATGGATCAAATGGAAGCTCGATGCCTCTTGCCCGTGCCGTATCGACGGCAAGAAGCGTAAGAACAGCCATTTGTGCTGTATAAGCCTTCGTTGATGCAACGGCAATTTCTGGACCGGCATACGTATGAAGGGTGAAGTCCGCTTCACGCGAGAGCGTTGAGCCTGGTACATTCGTAATCGTTAGGGCTTGATAGCCTTTTTCTTTGATTTCAACAAGCACACCTCGTAGGTCTGCTGTTTCTCCACTTTGTGAAATAAAAATAAAGAGTGGGTTCTCGGAAAGAAGTGGCATGTTATAAAGAAATTCACTGGCAATATGAACTTCTACTGGACGTTCTGCAATGCGTTCGATTAACTGCTTTCCTACTAATCCAGCATGATAACTCGTTCCAGCTGCAATAATATAAATACGATCGGCTTCACTCATCGCTTGACGAATGTTGTCATCAAGTCGAACGGTGCCATCTTCATTTTGATATTTTTGGATAATATTCCGAATGACAAAGGGCTGCTCGTCAATTTCCTTCAACATGAAGTGAGGGTACGTCCCTTTTTCAATGTCACTCGCATCTAATTCCGCTGTATACGGAGAACGAGCCACTACTGTGCCATCTAATGTCTTAATTGTCACCTCATCACGTCGAACGAGAACAATTTCTTCATCCATAATCTCAACGAATTGATTGGTTACTTGTAGCATCGCCATCGCATCTGATGCAATCACATTCGCAGTATCACTGACACCAATAAGGAGCGGACTCTTATTCTTTCCAACATAGACAACGTCTGCATCCTCTTTATCTAACAAGGCAATCGCATATGATCCCTTTAATAGAGATAATGTCGTACGGAACGCTTCCTCAACTTGTTGATTCTGAGCGACAAAGTGTTCAACGAGCTGAACGATCACCTCTGTATCCGTGTCACTTTGCAGTTCAACCTCTACATAGTCTCGCTTAAGCTCTTCGTAATTCTCGATCACACCATTATGCACAAGAGTAAAACGTGACGTTGTACTCTGATGTGGGTGAGCATTCAACTTGCTCGGTACACCGTGAGTTGCCCAACGTGTATGACCAATCCCTACCGTTCCTTGAGCTGATTCGTCAACCGCATCACGTAGCGTTGCAATGCGACCCTTTTCCTTATAGACTTGCACATCTTCGTTGTTGCGCAAAGCAATCCCAGCTGAATCATACCCGCGATACTCCAGTTTCTCTAAGCCACGTAATAAAATTTCCTTCGCTTCTTCATTTCCGATATAACCAACAATTCCACACATGTTGTAGCTACCTCCTATTGTGAAGGCAAGCTGCACTTGAGGGCACACTTGCCCCCACTCTCTTTTTATTTTTTTAGAAGGCATGTTGCTTCTGACTTTGTCCATAGAGTTGCCTCTATGTTTTTTACAAAAGCTTGGCGGCTGTCATGCTACAACCGGAGGGCATCCGCCGAACAATCGATAAACCCTCTCCTCGTCAACTACACATTCACTCGTGTAGTCCTGGCGCTTTTCGTTGCAAACCTTACGATCCACCTTTCTATTCTTGACTCACGGAACATCATACCTTATTGCCTTCTATACGTCAATAATCAATCAGCCCCCTCTAACGATATTCTCTCTTCCAAATGCTTCTCTATATAAAATATGCATAAGCTCCCCAATTGGTGCAGCTTATGCATCATATCAAACTATTCTTCTAGTCCAAGCTCTTCTTTTACCACTTCAGCGATTTGATTCACATAGCTTGTGCAAAGTTCTTCTGTCTTCGCTTCTACCATGACACGAACAAGTGGCTCCGTTCCAGATGGACGAACGAGCACTCGACCTTCACCACCCATTTCTTCTTCTACTTGTTCAATTACTTTACGTACTTCTTCATTATCCATTAATCCATTTTTGTCAGATACTCGAATATTAACGAGCTCTTGTGGGAAGGTTTCCATTTCTCCTGCTAATTCCGATAGCTTTCTTCCAGTTGCTTTCATAATATTCACTAGCTGCACAGCTGTTAACAACCCATCACCTGTCGTAATATGATCTAAGAAGATAATATGTCCTGATTGCTCTCCACCGAGATTATAGCCACCTTTACGCATTTCTTCCATTACGTAACGATCGCCAACAGCCGTTTGCTTCGCTTCAATTCCGATCTCCTCTAATCCTTTATAGAAGCCAAGGTTACTCATTACTGTAGAGACAACCGTCCCATGATTTAACCAGCCTTGGGCCTTCATATATTTTGCGCATATGTACATAATTTTATCACCATCGACGATCTGACCTTTTTCATCAACAGCAATGAGGCGATCCGCATCACCATCAAAGGCAAGTCCAATGTGAGCTTCCTTCTCTAAGACAAATTGGGCTAATGCTTCTGGATGAGTTGATCCACAGCCTTCATTAATGTTAATGCCATTTGGACTTGCTCCCATTGTCGAAAGATCCGCTTCTAAGTCAGCGAATAAATGCGAGGCTAATGAAGAAGCCGCACCATTCGCACAATCAAGCGCAACATGGATTCCAGTGAAATCCTCTTGAACCGTCTGCTTTAAGAATTGTAAATATTTCTGGCTTCCTTCAAAATAATCAGTCGTTTGACCAAGACTTCCACCAACAGGACGAGGCAAGTCATCCTCTTGATCGAGTAATTGCTCAATCTCCTCCTCTTGCTGATCCAAAAGCTTGAAGCCATCTGGTCCAAAGAACTTAATCCCATTATCAGGAACAGGGTTGTGCGAAGCAGAAATCATCACCCCTGCACTCGCACTTAGTGCCTTCGTTAAATATGCAACACCAGGAGTCGAAATGACTCCTAAGCGCATCACTTCAGCACCAATGGAAAGGAGGCCAGCGACTAGTGCACTTTCCAACATTTCCCCAGAAATACGTGTGTCGCGTCCAATGATCACACGAGGCTTATCCTCTGCTTTTGTTAACACATATCCACCCATACGCCCTAATTTAAAAGCAAGCTCCGGTGTTAACTCACTATTCGCTACACCTCTTACACCATCTGTACCAAAATATTTACCCATGAATTATTCTCTCCTTCAAAAAATCATCACTCAGATTTGAGTTGTATTTGAACTGGAATTGTTTCATCCCTTAACTGAAAACGAATATGTGGCGGTCCATTAATTTGAACATCAACATCATGCTCACCTCTAGATAATTGACTAACGTCGACAAACGCTTGTATATCGTCAGCCGTCATTCTCGCCAACAAATCAGCTGCCCCTTGCGCGATGACTGTTGTCGAAGGTTCAATACCATCCATAAAGGTCACCTCATCCTCATCGCTATCACCGATTAAATCAATCGGAATGTTCTCAAATTCCTCGGTTTCCTCTTCAGCAATACTCACTTGGACCGTGGCAATCTCTGGCGATACACTTTCCACTCCATTCGGTAATGGGATCGTCATCTCAATCGTTTGACTTTCGTCTAAATCACTTAAATCTAGCTCACCGACACTAATAACGTTAATGTTATCAATAATCTCTAGTGGACCGTAGATCGTCACTTCCTCAGGTTCAATCTCTAGCTCATCAATACTCATTCCTTCAGGCAAATCACCAACCCGAGTGACCCGTGTCGGCACGGTTCGATTTGGACTCGTAACTGGCACGGTAATATCCACAACAGCTGGCTCTACTTCTAAGTCAAGCTCGTTACCATTCTCATCATACAATTGGACAGGAGCTGCATCTTCTATCGTTTGATCCGCCCCACTCACATCAATAAACGCTCGTGCATGCTTCACTTGGGAAACTTGATCCCTTGCAGCTGTCACTTCGACATTCACAGGAGAAACAATAGGCGTTCCTAAGGAATATCCTTCTACCACTTCATCCTCATTCATAAATTCCACTTGAACAGGTAAGGATACGGTTTGCTTTTCCTGTAATTCTACCCGAACATATTGAGGCTCAACCGAAACCGATAAATCACTTGGGAACCCTCTGTGCTCTACACTTACAGTATGAGCTCCTTCACCACGATCTGATACATCAGCAACGACTTCATACGAGCCTCTTGCTAACTGAAATAATGTAATCGATGTTTGCGGTCCCTTTAACGTCACTTGTACATGTTCAGGGTAATCGATCAATTCATAAACCTCTTCATTGTATAAGACAGATAATTCAACCTCTTCCAATGTATACGTTGCTTGATTCGTTGGAAGTAACCCGGTCTGATTTGTCATATCATCAATGTTAACCATCGTGAACAGCATTAACGCGATAAAGAAAGCAATCATTTTGACAAACCAATGATTATTAAATAGCTTATCCATCTTTCTTCCCTCCCCACTGCCAGCGTGAAGCGGTTGTAGGTTTCCCTTCTTCCAATAATTCCTGCTCTAATAACTCTCGCATTTGCGACTCATCGATATCACGATGAAGCTCACCATTCTTCGTCAATGATATCGATCCTGTTTCCTCGGACACAATAATCGTAATACAATCTGTTACTTCACTGACACCTAATGCCGCACGATGGCGTGTGCCAAGCTCCTTTGAAATAAATGGATTCTCAGACAGTGGCAAATAACAAGCTGCCGCTAAAATAGCATCTCCTTTTAACACAACGGCTCCATCATGTAATGGCGTATTCGGAATGAACGTGTTAATTAGTAGCTCTGAAGATAAATGCGCGTTCATTTTTATACCGGTTTCAACATAGTCATTCATCCCCGTCTCACGTTCAATCGACATAAGTGCTCCGATACGACGTTTCGCCATATATACCGTCGCCTTCACAATCGCATCAATCGATTGCTTCGTCACATCATGCTCTGGAATCGTACGACTTGAGAAGAAACGGCCACGCCCTAACTGCTCAAGCGCACGCCTCAATTCAGGCTGAAATATAATAATGATCGCTAACAGACCATAAATGACCGTTTGATTCATAATAAATTCTAGCGTACGAAGACCAAAGAAACGGCTTAGGAACCATACGAGTAAAATAACCGTGATCCCTTTCAATAATTGCACAGCCTTCGTCCCACGTATAAGCATTATTAATTTATAAACAACAAATGTCACAAGTAATATATCTACAATTTGACCAACATAGTTGAGCAAACGAATATCCCCTAATGCAGAAAACACGGCTCGGCCTCCAAACATACGTGAAATCAACTGCTGTCCATTATATCACAAAACCTTCTGACTTCGCCTCCTAATTACAATTGCTGTTCAAAATAACTTAGATACGTCTTCTAAAGCTTCAAAAGACCACTGTAAAAGTGAAAATCGTACTTTTTCAGTGGCCTCCTTTATTGTAGGGTGAGTTTATTTTTCACCATTCGTAACAGCTATAACATCTTTAAAGAACTTCTTCGTGTGATACCAAATCCATTCAAGTGCTTGGTCGACCTCATGTATGTCCCCCGACACATGCCCGGCCGAAGCGTAGTACGTCTCACTATTAATGAGGAGAACATTACCTTGAATTTCGCCATCTATTTGCAACTTTCCATTTTGAATCGTTAAATCTCCTTCTATGACTTCTCCCTCAGGTACAATCACAACACCATTTTCCTGATTAATGGAGAGCTGTGAAGAACCTCGAACGACTAATTCACTCTCATCGTTCCACATCGTTGATAAGCTCATCGCCATGAGCAAAAGAAATACAGCAGCCGCAACGATGATAGGATGCCTTCGTGTCCACTGCTTCCACTTTGATGTCTGCTTTCGTTCTGGTAACTGGTTCATAACCGCGCTTGTAAAGTTAGACGGTGCCGCAATATGCGATGAACTTTGGACAAAAGCAATCGTCTTTTTCAACTCTTGAACCCGTTTTCTACATTCTTCACACTCAGCCAAATGTTCATTCAGTCTCTTTCGTTCTTCACTCGTTATTTCTTCATCAAGGTACGCTTGTATCAACTTGTCATATTGCTTTTCGCATGTCATCCAAAGGCCCCCCTTTCTACATGTGGCGCATTCTCTTACGTAACGCCTCTCTCCCTCTATGAACTCTTGTTTTCACAGTGGCAGGTGGCATATCTAATATTTCGCTTATCTCATTTATAGAGAGGTCTTCAATGTACTTCAATATGATAGCGGTTCGGTATTTGATTGGTAATTGATTAATTTCATTTTGAACCCAATCCTGCAGCTCTCTTGTCACGACTTGATCTTCAGGCAGCTCCTCATCTGCAGCCAACTGAGATTCAAACGTCACGCCATCCGTTCCTTTCACTTCATCCTGCAAGTAAAAGTCTGGCTTCTTTTTCCGCAAGCGATCAATCGATACATTCGTCGCAATTCGAAAAAGCCATGTCGAGAACTTTCTATTTATATCATAGCGATCAATATTTGTATAGGCACGCAAAAATGCCTCTTGAGCGACATCTTGCGCTTCATGAACATTGCCAAGCAT
Source organism: Halalkalibacter hemicellulosilyticusJCM 9152 (assembly GCF_000513115.1). GTDB lineage: Bacteria > Bacillota > Bacilli > Bacillales > Bacillaceae_D > Halalkalibacter > Halalkalibacter hemicellulosilyticus. The sequence goes on along the minus strand of NZ_BAUU01000026.1, from coordinate 19,590 downwards.
GCGATAACAGATTTGATAGACTTTATCTTTATATAGCTCAACAATCTCAGCAAACGCCTCTTGATCGCCTTTTCTCACTTCCCCAATTAATCGTTTAATCGTACTCTCCATCTCTCATATCCCTACCTAAACGGTTCTGACATCATATACGCATCCACCTTCATCAAGGTTTCAACCTTTTTAATAATATCATAAAATAACAGTATTTAGGCTAGGAATTTCCTTCTTTTTTCCTGTCACATGACCTTGACTAAACCGTTCTATATTCTGATACCATAAGAAATGACTTCCGATTTTTCCATTTTTGAGTACCATCTTTTACTATTTACATAACCAGAGCTTAAACTAATTTCGAAACGAAGAGATCTGCAAAAATAACAGAACTGCATACAGAGCAGCCCTATCTCCTCCATTATCCATCGGAAAGACAAATGCTGCGCAAAAAAGACAAAGGGAATTCTCATGCCGCTATATAGGGGCAATGCCGTTTCTTGAGAAGCATGAGGAATCCTCATTCCGCTATATGAGCAAATGAGGCCAACAGGAGCAATAAAAGACGAACTAGAGGAATGAGAGAGCCGTAACAACATAAAAAAATGATATAGAGGAAAAATAGAGGAAAGAGGGACCTCATACAGTGCGCGATCTATCTATACACTCCGACTCCTCCGTCCATCCTTCTGCATTCCTTTAATACCACAACAAAGAAGGTGTTTAAAAGGACTCAAAGCCTTTTAAACACCTTCTATATGAATATGTAAGTGGAGCCTAGCGGGATCGAACCGCTGACCTCCTGCGTGCAAAGCAGGCGCTCTCCCAGCTGAGCTAAGGCCCCGTTATATAAAAAGCGGAAGACGAGATTCGAACTCGCGACCCCCACCTTGGCAAGGTGGTGTTCTACCACTGAACTACTTCCGCATGTTTGGAAATGAGCCATGAAGGACTCGAACCTTCGACCCTCTGATTAAAAGTCAGATGCTCTACCAACTGAGCTAATGGCTCGAAAGGCAATCATCTTGCCTAAAAGATAATCATGGCTGGGCTAGCAGGATTCGAACCTGCGCATGACGGAATCAAAATCCGTTGCCTTACCGCTTGGCGATAGCCCAATAACAAGCATGGTGGAGGGGGACGGATTCGAACCGCCGAACCCGGAGGGAGCGGATTTACAGTCCGCCGCGTTTAGCCACTTCGCTACCCCTCCACTTATTTATCTTGTCCATTATATGGTGGAGGATGACGGGATCGAACCGCCGACCCCCTGCTTGTAAGGCAGGTGCTCTCCCAGCTGAGCTAATCCTCCGATATGTATGGTGACCCGTACGGGATTCGAACCCGTGTTACCGCCGTGAAAGGGCGGTGTCTTAACCGCTTGACCAACGGGCCAACTTGTTCTTTCGTACTGACAAAAAATATTATAGCTAAATCGGGCATTGAAGGCAAGAGATTTTTATAAAATTTATGCAAAACCAAGATGAATCGTTAAAATTCTTAATCTCATATAAACTCCTGAATAAACATAATAGACATTCTTTCTATTAGTATACTAATAATAGCTCCCATTAAGAAAAACCGGTTCATAAAAACCTCGTGTCTTAATGGGAGCATCCCTTTACTCTAAAACATCTTAATCAAACAACTGCCCCCACGTTTGTTCGCCTACACTGCCATCTATTTGAATACGTTCCGTTTGTTGGTACCTCGTTACAGCAGAACGTGTCCTATTACCATAAATTCCATCAATAGAACCCGGATCAAACCCAAGTACTTTAAGACGACCTTGTACATATCGAACATCGCCTCCTCTCAATAGTGGAGATACTACACGTAATAATCGTCGGTAATGAATCGCTTGGTGATACTTAACATATGGTGCATTAGCAGAGCACCAATCAAGGCTGCCAATATGATACATTTGTCCTTGCTTGGCGTAAACTTTCACAATCATTCCGCGTGTAAGTTGTCCAGTTATCGCCGCTGTAAACGATGACTCTTTACGCCTATTTAATGTCGATGATAAAACTTCAACGAATCCGTTTTTCTTATTTCCTTTAGTAGGAGATTTAGAACGATTAGAAACATTAAAATTGATCACTTGACCGACACGTAATTGAGTAGGGTCGACATCAGGATTCGCACGTATGAGATCGTCTACTGTCACACCAGCAGCGCTTTCTTTGTGTGCAATACTCCAATAAGTATCACCCTCTTGAATCATATAGGTTGATGGTACCTCACTTTTTGGAGGTGTGGATACGTTTGTTGTATTAATAACGTTTTGATAATCAAATCGACAGCACTGCTTCCAAGAGTACCCTGGAAACTCATGGTGAGATTTATCTACCTGACCAATCCCATCATCCACAAGTGCTTGCTGTAATTCTGCAATAGACATGATTGTAGAATCGTCTAACTCTTCTGTTCGATAGTCACCAGCCACACAAATGCCCAGTGCAAATTGATTACTATTACCGACATGATACGTGCGACGATCAATGTCATGACAATACACAATACGAGCACGCCTCCCGTAAGACGTGTTAACGACATTTCGTGGTTCAATTACAAATGTGTAACCCACCCCTGGCCACCCTAATGACTCTACATGATACCTCGCAAAACCGGCAGCTGTAGAGCCTGCTAAATCCTTTTTCGTTAACGAATGATGCCATGCACGATCGGTAATGACACGTGTCCGTTTAGAATATAGCCCCTTTCTCGGTAATGTTTTACGTTGATCAGATAGTTGAGGAAGTCTTTCAAATTGATAGTCCATTAAGCACTCTCACCTTTTTTTACTTTTTCAATGGCCATCTTTTGCTCATGCCCTTTTTTCGTAATGTAGTTATTCTTCCATGCAGCATAAACGGCTAATGCAGCAATAGCTAAGCTCGCCACCGCCTCGGTAATATCCTCTGGAACATGAATTCCAAAGTAGCTAACAATGCCACAATTAAACCGAAAAAACGTGTAATACTCCCCGTATCAAACATCATCACTGATCTCCCCCTTTTAACTGATCAATTCTCCTATGCGCTTGCTTTGTCGACTCCTCTACCCTCGTTATCCGTTCACCCATTTGCGATATTTGCTTCTCATTTGCCCTAAGGTCTATCTTGATATCGTCCACTCCTCTACGAATATAGCCTAACTCTGCCTTAACCTCCGCATTTTCCTGACTGTCCGTTTTCACCTCTTTTATATGAGTAAGTTGGTAAGCTAGATAACTGATGACTAATCCAGCTATCGCAACTAATACTCCCAATTCAATTGACAAATTCTCACCTCATTTAAAAAGGGGCTAGGACAGAAGTTTTTTTATGCATGCGAATCCGAACATAGCTATGCAAAAAGCCACTCATGAAATCTACTTCGCTACGTTCTCTACATGTTCGGATTCTCAGCTAAACACTTTTGTTATGTCCTAGCCTCCTCTTTTAACCAAAATAAAAAAGCCTACTCAGCTTCTAGTTCAACCTCTGTATCTTCTTCTCCTCGCAAACCTTTCATTAGCTTGTCTACGACTAGTTCAGTAAGTGCAGCTAAAGCCTCATTACCTTGATATTCCTTTGCCGTTAATGGAATGTAACCAGTGACGCTATACGTGTGTCGAGCATTTCTCCCATGAAAGTAGACATCCACCCTTGAAATGTCACCATCTTGATATCGAATATTGGTTGAATTAATTTGAACGTTCGTCATTATTCATCACTCTCCTTTTTTTCAACATTTTCAAATGATTCGACTAATAAAAAATGAGCCTCTGCATCTTTATCAGAAAGCTCTTCGTTATAATCATTCACAATCTCTTCCACTGTCTTCAAAGCCGTTTCTAAATTCTTATCACCTACTGTGAAATACTCTTGATACAATTCCTCTTGTTGCTTTTTGAACTCTCTCTTGTCTTTGTCCTCCTTAATCTTGAAACCACCTCCTTGAGCCTGTACTAATTCACCTTGATCATCAATTTCAGCGAAGGTCTTAACAAGCTCTAGTTCTTCTTCTAAAAACTGTTGATTTTGTTCTTCTAACACTTTCACTACTCGCATACGGTGTATCGACTGCTTTCCTTTTAGTGACATTCTCTTCAAAAATTCAGCTGTACCTTTTAAATCTTTATATTGTAATTTCATCATGCTATCTTCTCCTCTAATTCTTTTATTTTTCCTTTTAGATATTGATTTTCGATCTTAATCCAATTCATTTCATCTTCAAAGTTAGCTTTTAGCTTTCTTATTGTAGGGATAAGAAGTACCCATAATCGGTCATACTCAATTCCTTCAATTTCTGCTCCGTCCTCACCATACTCTACAAATTGATCAAGCCCAACGTCTCTTACATCTTCAGCAATTAATCCGAAATTTCGTCTAAGCTGGATATCTTCTTGCTTTGTATCGTACCCCTCGCTCAAGCATGTTGCATAAACTTCACAACTACCTTTGTCATACCAACTCTTTACCGTTAAATCTAAGATTCTTTCATAGTCAAACCCTTTTGTCTCTTCATCTTCTATCAGTAATTTATATTTACTGGCAGATGTTGACCGAAGCAAGTTGCCCGAATCTGCTACACGAACATTGGCTGAGTTAGATGATGTACGGTTCCAAATATCTACACTTCGAACATAGTTTCCAGAAGGAGATGTTGCACCCACTTGAATATACGCATTTCCACTATTCATTAACACACCAATTGAAGTCCCTAGAGCTACCTTTGCACCTGAAGAGCCTCTTCTCAGCGCCAGCATTGCAGTACCGTTCCAAGTATAGTTTTGCAGGTCTAAGTGACGATTTCCATCGCTGTACCCGTGAGAAGAAAGTCCAGATATATATAATCTGTAACTACTGTAGATGTTATCGCTTATCGTAAATCCAGCGTTCGTAACAGTGTCATCCTTGTGCCAAGCTAGTTTCTGTGTGTAAATACCATTATTATTATCATCATGAGACCATGACATGTAACCACAAGCATTGGTCATATTGAATGATAGTCCTCTGTGTGAAGCATTGGTTGTCCAATGAGAGGCACCTATATTTCCTATATGATTATTATCACGATAAAAACTATGCCCATTGCCGTTTAACAGCGATGTACGATTATTGTTTGACAGCGTTTCAAGTCCCAAGCCCGTAATCTGTACTTGCGATGTGGTATTATTCCAGTTATTACGAACAAATGAAGCTGTACTTCCTATAAGCTTATCTACGCTAAGGTTTGCAATTTTAGCATTTGTGACTGAACCGTCTGCGATGTTTGCTGTGTCAACGACTAATGTACTTAAATTTAATCGATTAGCATTTAATGTATTGACTTGTATTCGATTGCCGTGCATTGTCCCAAATGTCACCTTATCAGCTGACAAATTAGCGATATGAGCATTTTGGATAACCCCGTTATCAATTAAAGTAAGTCCGTTCAAATGTATAAGATTACTCCTTATTCTTACACCCTCTTGCGACAAGTTAATGGCCGATACGATACCGTCTACATCGACTTTAAGGTTTATCTCATTGGCTAATTGCGTAATTTGTGATTCTGCTCTTAAATAAGCTACTGACGCCACCAACGGAATTAAACGTTTGTACATTAGTTAAATTACTAGTCTCTACTGGTAAAAGCATTTCACTGCTAGAGCCTATTTGACCATAAAAACGACAATCAGTATTCCATAAACCAAAGTCATTACCTGTGTTATGCCTCAATCCAACATAACTTTGACCATTATAAGTACATGTTACCATCGACCAAGAATCTGTATAGTGTACGTCTATCGCTTCATGATAACCGGACGCTCTGCTCCCATCACTACTATTATTAAACACAACTTTTACCTCACCAGAACTATAATGACCGCTTACTCTTCTACCTGTTAATGTTCCTACCGCAAAATTACTTGCACCTGTCAAATTTGAACGGCATAAAAGAATAACGTAATCTCTGGACGAGCTAAAAGGAAAATTAATTCTATATTCTCTCGCTCTCTGGTTAATATCTGTTTCTAAATTATTGATTACATTACCGAAATGTTCTTCTGTTACTCTTAATTGTATAGCATCTGCATTTTGTGTTATTAATGATTCTGCCACGTTAATTCTGTTTGAAGCTACATAACCTCTGCTATCACCAAAATCAACTGTACCATCTTTAATATTAAAGGTAATATCTAGCCATCCCCCATAAGTATCTGAACTTCGTGCTTTACGGAAATGTTCTAAACCTGCACCTTCTCCCATATTAGGGATACCAATTAAGATATAACTAGCGCTTCCACCCCAACCATCACTCATATAGACAGACTCAGACCCACCACATCTATAAATTTGCTCCGGTAATCCTCCCGTATTTTTATTTTGCTCTGGTGAATGACATGCTATCAATACAATTAAATAATTTTCATCATAACTTGATAAATCGTCTGCTAAATTACTTGCTTCATCAGAAGAACTCCATACATCATATCTCTTAGCAAAAATCCATTCTTCTTTGGATCTATTCATCACATATAATATAAAAGAACGGTCATTCCCACTAGGTTCATAAGGTATTAAATCCCCCTCTTCATCATACAAACCGGAAGGAGTAGGATAGCGATTACTTCCTCCACCATTCCATGCTCTTGCTACTGCTCTATACACATTTCCTTTTCTCGCTAAGCCATCAGTAAATTGTGTCACTGTAACTCTTGACTCAATACTGTCAGCGTTTTGTGTTATTGACGTTTCTGCTGAATCTAAACGACTAATAATATTATTTTGATCTGTTGTATAATCTGTAATAGAGACACGACTTTCTATTGCTTCGGCGTTTTGTGTTATTGATGATTCTGCTGACACTAAACGACTATCAATATTATTAATATTGCTATCTAAATCTTCTGGTGCTTCCGTCCAGTCTGTTGTCGCTTTTGTACCTTTTATAATTTTAATTGCACCTATTAGTGTCTCTCCATCTAAATGCTCTGGCGGGCTAGATTGAGCATATCTTAAATGATAAAACTGTGAAGTGTACCCCTCTGGAATTGTAAAGGTTACATCAACTCTTTGCCATCCCTCACCTTCAATAAAGGGTGTTACAACTGAACCCCCTTCAATATTTATATCACTATGTTTAAATAAATAAGGTAAATCACCGCTTAAATGTTTATACCATATAGTAGCTGTATAAGTTCCACTCTCATAAACTATTGTGCTATTCATATGGCGTGATCCAGTAGGTGAGCAACAAATAAAGCCGAATGATCACTAAAAGTCCCTTCATCAGCAATTGAGAAAAAACCACTCCAATAATCACCTGAACCACCTTTAAAGGCACTATTTAAAACTAAGTTTCTACCGCTAATTTGCAACCCCTCAAACTCTGTAACTGTTACACGTTGTAAAATTTCATCAGCATTTTGCTGTATTAAACTTTCTGCCGATCCTATACGCTGATTTAAAGTATCTTGGTCTGTTTCGTACTCCGATAAAGATACTTTTTGTTCAATGGCTTCTGCATTTATTTCAATGCTTGATTTATTAGCTGTAACTCTCTCATCTAATGATTCTGTCTTTGTTGCTATTAAGCTAATTGCCTCTGCACTTTGTGTTATCGCTGTTTCTGCATCTGACAAACGTGTAGAGATACCACCTACATTATCTTCTAGTTCCTCAAATTCTGTCCTAGTTGCTCTTTGCTCAATTTGTTCTGCATTTTGTATTATTGCTGTCTCATTATCTTCAAAACGTATAATAAATCCATCTTTATCTACGTCATATTCGGTTAACGAAACTTTTGCATTTAACGCATTATCAACCTGTTCTATTGTATACGTATTGTCTTTATCTGCTTTTGTTAATAAACGACCATCAACCCATTCAGCATCAACTTTATTTGCTATATCTATCTCTATGTCATTTATTGTGCTGTTTAAGTCAATAACTGTATTTTGTAAATTATCAAAATCTGCTTGATCTACTTTTAGCTGAAGCTGCCCATCGACATATTCAAGGCCTGCTTTTTTAGCAATTTCTTGCATAAGCTCTTGACGCTTTTCTTCGATTTCCTCATCGGTATACGTGCGAGCTTCCTGTTGTATGATGTTTTTCGCCACTTCACTAATCTGGTCAAAGTCAACTCCATTTTCTCCGATAATCCGACTAACCTCATTAAGCTCTCTTAAACGAGCTGCCAGATCTTCACCAAATAAGAGATCATCCGTTATGACTCTCACCGTAGATGCTGTTACTTCATGCGTAAAATCAGAAGCTGTACCATGTGTATTCACTGCTCGTATACGGTAGTACCATTGCTGATCCGTCTCTACATTATGAGCAAACGCACCAACTTTTCCTCGCCACAACAAATGCTGACGATCAGGTACAAAATCTTTAACCTGGCTACCATACACCTCGTAGTAGTGTACGTACACCTCATTGGAATAATCCCAATAGAGTTGAATGACCTGAAAGCCGCCTTCTGCTCTCGCATTTGCCGGTGTTTGTGGCTTAATATTAGGGTAACGCTCATTCGTAATAGGCTGTGCTTCTGAATCCCACTTTCCACGGTTTCGATCAATATCCGCTTCGATTCTGTCAATCCGATCATCTTCCTCATGAACAGACAGAAATTGCCCCATCTCCACCATCGCCGTTCCCTCGATATCGGTAAGGTCGTATTCAACAGCAATAATGCGTGTTTGAATTTCAATAGGCTTGCTAAACTGTCGATCAATGGCTCTAGCTGTATCACCAAGACTTACTTTTTCATGATCATAACCAGCCATATGCTCAAGTAAATGAACAGACAAACGATAATGGACTTCCGGTACACTTACTTTCGGAAGGTGCTCCCACGTTTTTTGTAAAAGTAACTCTGGATCTTCGATGTCTTGATCCTGCCAAATTCCTTCTCGATGCAATAGCTCTCCTTCGTATTGTCGACCATACTTCTGTAATGCTTGAGGATCACCTACCCAAGCTTGTCCTAGTGGCTTATTTGTTGGATCTCCACTAGCCGTACTCCATTCAACAGCGGCAAAATCAAGATACTGAGTTTCACCTCCTTCATCACCCTCTGTAGTCAAAGAGGCACCTCGCCCGTACAATGCAGTAACGGGATATGATAAAATGGTCCGTTGTATTTCAGTAATATCATGATCAATCTCAAACCGCTTACCGTTATCTGCACCAAGCCTCTGCAAAAGCTTTACGTTACGAGCAACAATATGATTTTGCTCGTCAAATACAACAACGTCCTTTACATCACCTCCCCATACTTCAAGAACATTCCAAACCGCAACCGCTGAGGAAATGTAATGAAATTGAGTCGATGCTTGACCAAACTCCCCTTCAACAACACCAGTCCATCGCGTTCCGACAAGAGCTGCATCTAGCGCAACCTGCGCCGATTGACTAATAATGTTTTGCTCTACGACAATATGCTCTTGCAATTCTTCCGCAAATGCAGGCATACAAATAGCTGTCGTTTGTGGACCATCTGCATCATCCAATTCATCTAACTCTTTAATAATAAATAAACGAAGGTCGCCTTCCTTATCGCGAAAGGCAACCTGATTTTCTTCTACTATATAAGACGCTTCTTCCCTGTCTGCTTCAACAGTAAATGAGAAGGCTGATTTGAAATACGATTCAGCTCTTCTCGAAATGGCGCTTCTATTAGTCCTGTTTCTTCAGTGATCACCGTTAACAAACGATCATCCTGATCTAGAATGTATAATTCAGCCAATTAGAGCTCCTCCTTTCTATACTTAAATTCATCATTAATAAAATCGCTCCGTATACGTGACGGTGGTTGGTTGGTTCGTTCTTAACGTATTTTCACCTGGCTTAAGCAAAAACCATTTTGACTGTAACGATAGGGCAACTGCTAAATTCTCACCATTTAACCGAATTTCTCGTTTTGTATAGTCTATTTCTAATACGTCATTTTCTATAAAACCATAATTTAAACGAATCATACCTCCCTGGCCATTTTCAAGTGTAAAACTAGACTCATTATTCATAAAGACCGTCCGACTTTTCCACGGCATTTCGAGCTGACCTGTAATAAGGAAGCTTGTAAATGTTGAATGAATATCGATTTGCTTATCCTCACCAAATCGGCAAGCGATTGGCAAATAGAAACGAATATGCCCCTTGGCAAACGTATAATTCTCCTCGAGCTCCATATCGTGATACAAAGCAAGATAATAGCGCTGTGGTGAATCTTTAAATAGTAGCTTTTTCGGTTGGTCATGAACTAACCAAGTAGACAAATCCTCTTTTCTTTCCTCAATTCTCTTATTCCCTGTTATTGTAATCGGAACCGTTAATTCGGCACTAGTAAAGCTCTTTTTCCTCACCCGATCACCACCGGTTAACTTAGGGGTTGTTAAGAATTCAACAGGAGGTGTTGGAGGTCGAAATAGCTCGCTTGTCACGCGAATGTATTCTTTGTCAATTCCATTAAAGATCATACAAAAGCCCCCCTTTGACTTGGCACTCGTTGCTGTCTGGATTTATTTCTTTCTTGTAACTTAGTAATGTCATCAATAATTTCACTCGCTATTTTTTTACTTCCGACATTAACGTTAATTACAGCTGGCTGCTTTTCATAGGCACTACTCGTATTCATTTCATTCTGCGTCGCCCCATTTGCTACTAGATTCAAAGATGATAACCCTGTCAAGCGACCTAATGGAATCGCTAATCCTCTTAAGTGATTTTTAAAGTCATTAATGTCTGGCTTCATCCACTCAGCAGCTTCTGCTGATTTTCGAATGACACTACCTTTTTCTTTTTCGACTCCTACTTCGAAGCCCTTCATCAAGTTAACACCTATTACATCGCGCATCCATCGAGATGGAGAGAATATAGACAATGCACTTTTAATCTTTCCCTTTATCCCCTCAGCAATTTCGTTCACTTTACTAAATACATTCGATGCCATCCCACCAATACCATTAATGAGTCCTTGAATCATCTCTTCTCCTATATCTTTTAAGTCGACATTCGTTAAGAAGGAAACCGCATCATCCCATATGTCTCTTATCGTATTTTTAACATCCTCCATTCTCTCTTTTACAGCATCTTTCACATCACTAAACTTCTTCTTAACTTCATCCCATATATCCGCTAATTTTCTAAAAATATTTAGGACAATGGCGTCCCAAATCTCTCGTAGTAGTAGCTGTATGGCTTGTGTACGTTCATTAATATTGGATTTAATCTTTTCCCAAATATTCGATGCTACCGAAAGGACGGAATCCCATAATCCTATCAAATAAGACTTTAGTCCATCCCATAAAATACTAACTTGATCAATGACTAATTGAACATATAACAATATTTGCTCTTTTATCGTCTCCCAGATCGTTGTAGCAGCATCTTTAATATTTTCCCAAATGGCAAACAGATTTTCAGCAAACTCATCCAAATCCCCTTGTAACAAATTAATTAATAAAAGGATCGGCCCTAGAATAACATTCTTTATCAGTTCCCATGCAGCACTCGCAATGGTTTTAATATTTTCCCAGGTCTCACTAAAGTATTCCATAATATTTTCCCAAATTTGACTAGTACCATCGAAAATACTCTCCCATAGTTGCATATAGAAATCGATTAATGGATCAAAAATTGAGTAAATCGATTCAATCACTTCATTCCACGTTTCAACTATACGATCCCAGATGCCTATTGCGACCTCCACAATCGAATTCCATAAATCAATGAAAAATTGACTAATTGGTTCCCAATAAATATAAACTAAAACTGCTGCGGCAATAATAGCAGCTACTAGCCAGGTAATAGGGTTTAACCAAATGGTTCCGTTTAATAAAGCAAAGGCTTTTTGGATATTTTTTATATATCCAGCTACAGAATTAAATGCACCTATACCTACCACTACAGATCCTACCCCAACAGCTATACTTCCTAGCAATGGCAGCCACGGCTCTAAAGCCGTATATATTTGTTTCAAGCGTTCAATTAAAGGAGGCAATGCTTCAGATACAGAATTAAGCGTATTTTCAAAGGCTAAGCCGAATTCAACCATCATCGTGCGCATATCTGGTAACCCATTAGATGTAAGCATTTCATCAATCGATTGAATAATTTCAGTTGCGCCACGAGTGACTGAATCTCGTATGATATCAAAGACATTTTCCCACGTTACCCCTACTTCTTTCGCAGCCCCTTCGATCGAAACAAAGCTATCACTTCCTTCCTTCATGCTTTTAGAAATAACCTCTACAAACTCCTCTGCCGAAATCGTTCCATCTTCTAATTCCTTCTTAACCTGCTCAACACTTTTCCCTGTAGCGTCCGCATACATTTCAGGAGCATTTATCCCCACATCATAAAGACGATTTATTTGGTCCATGGAAGCTTCATTGGTAGAAAGCATGCTCACTAATGAATCTGTCACTTCAGAAAATTGCTCCCGACTACCATTACCGTAAAATGCAACTGCGTCTCCCCATATCTCAATGTAATCAGTTGCTTTATGAATATCTGTACCGTGTGTAACAAGGCTTTGTACCGCTTTAGTTGCTGTATCAAATCCAAAAGCTGTACCTGAAACAGCTTGCTTCGTTTTATCTAAAGCCACAGCTGCTGCTTCACTACTGCCTGTTATGGCCGTCATTGTACGATCAAATGATTCAATGACATCAACATAATCAAAGCCCTCTATAAACGATTGTTTTAATTGTTCAATTCCTTTTCCTGCAAATACATCGAGATTCAAAGTGCGTACAATGTCTTCTAAGCTATAAGCTAGCTTTTCGGTTTGCTCTTCTTGCTCATTGACTTGTTTACTTACATGATCTAACACAGATGAAACCAGCTTATCGTTAATTTTTATCTTTAAAACAAGTTGACCATCTTCCATCTTCTTCACCTACCTTTTTAATAGCATAAAAAATAGCCACCCCATGTGAGTGACTAGTCATACAAATTCAATTTACGATAATAACTGCTGCTTTTTCTTTTCGAATTCTTCTTCTGAAATAATCCCATCATCAAGAAGTTGTTTAAATTCTCTTATTTGTTCGGCAGTTGTTATTTGTGCCTCATTATTATTATCATCTAGCTTATTTTCTTCTAACTTGTATATATCTAATTTGTCTAAACGATGAATTTGTTCCGGTTTCATAACAATTTCAATCGTATAAACTTCCCCTGTCTCAATATCTTTAAACCCTAAAGTACAGTTTATCTTTTTTTTCTTTTTTGCTCCAATCGCGCCACCAACTAAAGCAGCTCTTGCACTAAATAAACTACCTACAGCTGCACCTGCTAATGCTTTAGAGTTACTTGTTTCCTCATAACTACGCTCTGTAAACCCCAAGAAATAGTACTTTTTCTTATTAACAGTTACTACACCCTCTTCTTCTCCATAATAAATCGAGTATACCATTTCCCTTTTATCTCCTATTTTACCTTGAACAACCTCAACAGCAATAACCTTTTTAGGCTTTAACCATCCCTTCAAACCCATAAAACATTCACCCTCCCACCTATAGTTATATAACTATTATAGCGGATATTTCTCAAAAATGGTGATTATTCTTTTAACTGGTACGCCTTCTTAGCTTTGTTAATCTTTTCTCTTTGCTTTGCGTTCCCTTTTCCAGTTGGTAATTCCATTGTTCTAATATTCACTACTTCTTTGAAACGAGTATCACCTTTCAATCCATCAAGTAAAGCTAAAAATTTTCGCCAATCTAGCTTTCCTTGTTGTTCAAATAAGTCGATCCCATAGTCCTGCATAAAGGAAGCATAAATAAATTCAGCATCTTGTTTTATGGAATATGGTGGCTTATTATCGTTCGCCACTTCTGGCATTGGATTACCTTGTATGTCAACAGCCTGTTCCAATTGCTTTCCTGAGATTAATTGAGTATAAATTTGTTGTAGAACTTCCGATTTCCCCTGAATAGTTAATTCCAGTTCCACTCCTAATAGCATTAATAATGCCGTTTCCACTTGAGTTACATCATCTATTTCATCATCGTTAAATAAATCATATAACTTCAAAATGTTGTCAAAGCTCATATCCACTTCATACAATGTCCCATCTATTTCAATGATCTTCTCAAGCGAATAAGCAAGATTAAACACTCGCTATCACCTATTCTGCTTAAGATATTTCTTAGCTTTGTCAGCTTGAGATTGATTAAATCCAGCTTTATTGAATTCGTCATTCAGACTTTCAACTACAACCATTAAATACTTTGCTAGCAATGTAATTGAAGGAGTTTGGTCATACAACGCTTCAAACGCTTCATCGCCTAGTATTAGATTATAAGATTGCTTTAACACCTCTTTTGTTCGATTAAAGTCTTCTTCATAATCCTCTTGCTCCTGCATAGCTTCCACTTCTTCTTTAATACGTAAGTACCCTTCTTTTACCTTTTTAACTGCTTCATCAGCAACATCAACTGAAAACTCCAGTTCACCGATTTGGACTGGTATGACCGTCTTCTGCGTCGCAATTTTAATAGCCATCCTATCACTCCTTATTTGAATAGACACTGAAAAAAGTTGATTTTTGAGGCCACTGAAAAAGTGAAAATCACACTTTTTCAGTGGCCTCTGATTTTTAACTTTTCCAGTGTCTTTATAGTTATTCTTCTTCCTCTAATCCCCCATCAGACTCTTGAGGATTCATCAGGGTGCAGCTGTAATGGTTGGCTTCCGGTCAAATCCAATCGTGCAGCTAAAGGTAGCAAACTCGGTTGCTTCTCCACCACTTGTAATCGGTACTGTTACCGTAGCTGGACCTTCAATTTCTGTCCCATCTGAATCTACTTTCTTAAACATAATTTTCCGGCCTTCTCCTACTTCACGCTTAATACTATTAATAAACGCCATTGCCGGATCATCCTTGTCATACATCCCTTCAAATGAGTACTGTTCAAGGCGAGCTGTTACATCCGTTGTTGGATTTCCATCCCCATCATAATAGCCTGTAGCCTCACTCGTTTCATCTGTATCGTCCGTAACAGATGAAATCCACTTTGCCAGCTGCATGTATTCTGGCTCTTCACCATTTGATGGCATAGAAGCCACAAAATATCCTGTTAATGCGTTCTTTTGTCTAGTCATTATTTACCACTCCTCTAATGTATAAATCGGCACTGAATTGTGCCCCAAAAATATAATATTCATCTGCTTGTACAATCTTCTTAGGATCTTCTGTAATTGTTATCTTCTTAAAATCATACGAATCGCTATTTGAAGCACCTTCTGTTCTCAGCAAATCATTTACTATTTGTAGTAACGTTCGATATGCTTCAAACTGTACATCATGTCTTACTAACACTTGAAATAGGAAGGATTGCTCTTTTGCCCCATCATAATAATGACGATACTCATTCGTAGTCATTCCCATGACTGCAATGCTATTTTCTTCGAGAAGAATTGGTGATACGACAGGTACATCATAGCTCTGTTCATTTAATACATCTAAGACCAGTTGCTCTACATTCATCTTAAGCACCTTCTTCCCTACGTTGGGTAACATGGCTTTCTTTAACCGCCTCTTCTACTGCACGATTGAACGCTATTTGAAATTGATCGATATGTCTCTCTATCTTTTTGACATTCTGATCTAACAAAAAGTCTACAAATGTAATCGGCAGCTTTCTTTCGTTTAGTAGATAGATTGTTTTAAGCTTTAGTTCAGTTTGATTTAAAACCTTTTCTAAAGTAGCCATGTCCTTTTCAGCTTTTTCACGTATCGCTTTCTCTCTAGCTTCCACAGAAACTTGGGCAGCTTGTATAGCCTCTGATCTTTCTTTATAAAGCTTTTGCTTATATTCCTCTTCCCATTTTGCTTTAGCCGTTTGTAGAGCCATCGTTACGCGTTTATCTCCTTCAGACTGGAGTGCCTTGCGATATTCTTCAATCGTCTTTGGAAGTGTACATTGCCACTTCTCTCTCTTTCTACTTACATTAGCATCGCTATCAGTTGCGAAGCGCTGAAGATGCATGATCATAGGATGCTGATTCTTAAACGAAACATTCATGCTCAGTTCCTCCTTTTTGCCCCTAGAAGTAACACCGCCTACTAGTTGCAAGTTCATTTTGTTTTTTTATGAAAACTTAACTTACTATCATCTTAATCGTTTTTTCACGTTATGCTCTGCCTTCATTCTGCCAAATGTCTGCCATCATAACTGTAAGATAAATGCTAGCTTATGAATAGCTTTGCTTTTTATGCGATAATACTGCCGCTCACTTAAGCTCAGCTCATTATATACTTGATAATCAAAGGTATCTCCTTCTGTTAAATACCTTTGAATAATAATGGCTCTTTCTTGCTCTGATAGTTTATTAATCGCTTTTCTCATCTGCTCAATATATTCACCATATTGCTTTTTCTTTTCAATATTTTCTACTGCTGCATGCTCTGTGCTTGAATAGAATTCATTTGTCTTAGTTGGTGGAATTAAAGAGAAGGATTGTGTTACTTTTGGCATTACGTCTTCATCCAACAATAAGACGTATAATTGATACCTTTCTAGCGCCGATTCCACGGCCTCCTTTACACTGTTTCGATTTTCTTGTGTTAATGGCTTTGTCATATTGCTACAACTCCTTTATTTTTTATTTCAGATATTTTAAATAAGAGAGGCTGTCCCTTTTTGAATAACCAAAGTAATGAATGGAGTCGCTACATCTTTTAATAGTTTTTGTGATAAGTGCTTTTCTCTCCACAAGGTGTAGCGATCGGATCCATTGCCATTTTTTTTGCTTTTTTGAACAGACTATATAAGAAAAATTTCCTAGCAGCGTTTTCATTTCATCATCTAAAAAAGACACTAACGGATATGGTTACACCATCATCCATTAGTGTCCTCCAGCTGACTGGTAGAACGGTTATTCCGTAATCATTAAAAATCTTCTCCTTCATCAAATTTAACTCGTTTCACTTTATTCTGATGCGTAACAATACTCGTTACACCAAAGGCAGGTAGCTCCGTTGTCTTCACACGTCCATCTGAAACTACTACAACAAAAGGCATGTCACAGTTGCCAATTTCAATTTCTATCTTTCCTGATGTAGGATTTGCATTTATATGTTTAAGCCGCATGTTCTTCTCCTTTCTTAAAACTATTAAACTTTGCATATTGCGTTGTTAATGACATAATACAACTCATATCGCACCGAAGTCAATGCGTTATGTGAATTATCTTAATAATTCTTTTCAATATGCGAAGTTAACGATATAATATTATAAAGAGAGAGGCGGTGATCAAATGGATAAAAAAGAATTCGGAAAGAGATTACGTCATTTAAGAAAAACCCAAACTTCATACACCGTTAAGGAATTCGGTTCAAAGTTCAACCTTGCTGAATCTACTATTTCTGGATATGAAAACGGAGCAAGAATGCCGGATGCCAGTATGATTAATAAATTTGCTGATTTCTTTGAAGTTGATACCGACTACCTTCTCTGCCGCTCAAATGAACCTCGAAGTAAAATCAATATTGCCTATGATGGTGGAGTGGTCGATGTTGAAGATGAGGAAGAAAGAGACTATTTAATGCGACAACGCGAGGAATTTCGCAAGCTAAAAAAAAGAATGCAACAAAGAATGCATGAGTCATAAAAATAAATGTCATTTTTGACTGTTTTTGTCGAATGTATAGAACAAATGGTCGCTTTACGTTTAAAATAGTAAATGTGACTAACTTGAAGTCCTTCTTTAGGGCTTTTCTTCACAAGAAAAAGCGAACATATATTCCTGTACAAGGGTGAATACATATGAAATATGCTACTTTGAAAGAAAGCCAAGTGACGAATATGATGAAAGAGAAGAACATTAATACGATAGAGGAATTATCGTTAGAAAACGTAAGTGAAGTATTTAAAGTTGACATACTCTACCATGAAAGAAAGAGCAATTGTTTGTATGATGAAGATTACGCAGTCATTTACCTTGATAGCAGACTTCCTTATTATGAACAGCGATTGATGTTTTTTCATGAACTGGCTCATGTTATTTCCCATGAGGGTTCACAAAATAAGCTAGAAAAAGAATTTATTGACTTACAGGAAGCCCAAGCAAACCGGCTCGCTCTTTATTTATCAATGCCTAGATATTTATTTGAACCATTGGCAATGAAATATCAATCCGTCGAAAAATTACACGATCTATTTGAATTACCTCAAAATGCGATTATCGAGCGAATGGCTTCTATAAAGAGAGAACAGGAAAGAACCGAGTTCCATTTGAAACTGCAAACCATTGAAAATCAAAGAACACGAAAGTCCCTTCAACCTGGGCAAATATACAGTTCAACGAAGAGCATTCTCCATCAATTGAAAGACCAAGTCGGAGAGGAGAAGTTAAGCTATGACGTTAAGCGTTTATTATAATGAAATAGACGGACATTTATATCCACAGTGGCT
Organism: Halalkalibacter hemicellulosilyticusJCM 9152; assembly: GCF_000513115.1. Taxonomy (GTDB): domain Bacteria; phylum Bacillota; class Bacilli; order Bacillales; family Bacillaceae_D; genus Halalkalibacter; species Halalkalibacter hemicellulosilyticus. The sequence continues at coordinate 1,190 of NZ_BAUU01000026.1, read as the reverse complement.
TTTACTTAATGCGACTATGAAAAAAGAATTTGTGAGTTATTCCATTAACCCACCTTTTGAACGATTTCACTCAGAGGACTTCCATGATTCCATGTCTATCTTATCTGTTTCACAAGGCGCACTATTGCGTGATCCCGTTGATCGCACCCGTTTTTCCATACACATTCCTACCGTCGTTAACGATGCTATCAATAATGGAAGTAACATAAACTCTATATACAATGCCAGTCATTTCTTAATACAAATTGAAGAGCTTGAAGAGTTTCTTCAGATGAATGTACGTGAGCAGTTGTAGTGCAGTGGTGAAGGTATAAAAAGGTGGAAAACGACATGATAAAGTTCGTTTATATGATCAAGCGGATTGAGGGGATGAGTATCGATAAGTTCGTAGAATATCATCGATTTAACCACGCTCCTCTATTCTCCTCGATCCCAGAGGCCAAGATGTATGTCCGAAAATATGTGGTGTCCCACCCGGTTGCCGCTAAAAGCTACCCACGTATGATGGGCTTACCGAAATATAGTTCGACAGTTGGGCCGACCATGATGCGTTCTTCACCTCGGACAACTACCTGCAAAAAGTTAATCCCGACGAAAAGAAGTTCATTGACTTAAACTCTGTCGGCGTTGGTCACAGAAGAAAAGACAATGATCTAACTTTATGAATCCATAACAACAGCTCTAATGGCATGAGGAGAATCAACTGCCCTCTAGCGCGATGGTATTTTGACAGAAAAGTCCTGAGAGAGTAGGTCACCGTCAAGCAACGAAAGAGTACTGTCGACAATTCGGCAGTGCTCTTTACTATAAACATGTCTCTTATGCTTCGAACGTTGATTCAATCAATTATTTTTTAGTAAGTATAGATAACTTGGATGAATTACTTCAATTCAAATTAAACATGAAAAATCGTTCAAAATCCATTTTCGTCGGCACAATGTCGACACGCGCGGAATTCCAAACAAATTAAAAACGCCTTTCAGTCGCTGAAAGGCGTGTCATGTATAGGATTCATCTGGAGCTTCCAAGCGGACTTGAACCGCTGACCCCTACCTTACCATGGTAGTGCTCTACCGGCTGAGCTATGGAAGCATAAAATGGCTCCACAGGTAGGATTCGAACCTACGACCGATCGGTTAACAGCCGATAGCTCTACCACTGAGCTACTGTGGAACGATAAATTTATGTAA